>NZ_CAWQUW010000021.1:0-46601 GCF_963898195.1 Vibrio sp. L3-7
TTGCCGCCGATGGAAGCTGCACTTTGCAAAGAAAACGGCCAACGTGACGCCCACCATGACTTACCTCGGCCGATACCTAAAACGCCCACCTATATCGGCGTCGCGTTTACGACATAACTTCCAGGGAGGCTTGGTGACGTTTGATTACCTCAACCATAGGAATGGTCGGACGGAATCCCTCATTTTGAGTCCAAAAGCACTGATAGAGCGCATGATTGAGCATATTCCAGATAAGCACTTCAAAATGATTCGATACTTCGGTTTTCTATCAAACCGACGTCGTGGTGAGATGCTCCCTAAGATCTACGATGCCTTAGGCATCGCCCCTAAAGACGCACCTGAAATGCCCGGCTACGCCGCCATGTTGAAAGGATATGTGAAGGTTGATCCGTTTGAGTGCATTCTTTGTGGGCACCGTTTAACGTTTCTTCGCTTTAGGGCTGGGGAGCCGCTGTCAGAGCTGGTCCACCATGCTCTGGTTCAATCCCAAATCAGGTCAATTTAGGCATTTCGCAGGATGAGTGTATCTAAAATCCCGAAAACAGCATGAAAGTGTTCAACAAACACCCGTGTTTAGATTGTAGAGCAGAAGTTAGGTCAGTCAGGGACTTATTCTGACGAGAGTGAAGTTGCGATTGTTCAGGTAAGGAATCATTCAGATTCCTTACCTTTCAAGCTCAATTCAAAATTAGCCATAGCAAAGCCACCAAGACCTAACTTTCAAATAAGAATCTAAAAGACCATAAATGGTCATTAAGACTCTACTATAAGCGTGTGCTTTTGACTCTATTAAAAGAAACCCCCTCTTAACAATTCAGTATTGATAAGCATTCTCATTATTGGCATGGTACATGCAACTCCAAAAAGTAAGATAGTTGAGTATCCTTAATGAGATAACTTCTCTACATAAAGGTGATGATATGACAGATATTCCTCATGGTTTGGTAACAGGAAAAGTAACACACAAGACAGAGTGGACCGATCAATTGTTCTCGCTTCAAGTCAGTGCACCAGTCTCACCCTACCAAGCGGGCCAATTCACAAAGTTGGGTTTACTCAACAGTGAAGATGAGTTTGTTCGACGCGCTTATTCAATGGTGAATGCGCCAGAACACACAAAAGGTCATCAGCATTTAGAGTTTTTGATTGTTAAGGATCAAAACGGCCAGCTCTCTCCTCAACTTCATGAGTTGAAGGTCGGCGATGACATATTTGTCGGCAAAGACCCTAGTGGATTTATGACATTAGATGAGATCCCTGAGATCGCAGACGATCTATGGATGCTATCGACAGGAACCGCGGTTGGTCCATTTATCTCTATGCTCGAAAGTATGCAAATACAACAGCAGAAAGACACAGATGCGGGGTCAGAAAAAACAACTCAGTTCAACAATCTTGTGCTGGTTCACGCAGTAAGAACAGAACAAGACCTGACTTATCGAGATCGTATCACTCAGCTTGTCTATCAATTCCAAGGGAAACTAAAATATGTGCCAATTATTTCTAGAGAATCAATCACCGGAACATTGTGCGGACGAATCCCAAGCTTGTTACTTGGAGGCGACCTCGAGCGAGCCTCGTCTATCACTATCAACCAAAGACATAGTTTCTTCTATCTTTGCGGTAATCCCCAAATGGTTCGAGACACGAGCGAAGCACTAATATCGTTGGGATTACAAAAACACTTACGCAAGAAGCCAGGTCAATTTAGTAGCGAAAACTACTGGTAATAAAGTTAACAAGTATTGAGGGGCAATAGTGCACTTGATACGTCCATTACATAAAGTATGAAAGTCTGAGAGGTTTTATATGAGTCATTTACGTATTCCTTCACATTGGAAGATTCAACGTTCAACACCATTCTTCACTAAAGATAACGTGCCTGCCGCGTTAATCAGTCACCACAACACCGCAGAGGGTGTATTCGGTCAATTATGTGTTATGGAAGGTACAGTTACCTACCACGGTTTTGCGGACGCAGATGCGACAGAACCAGAAGTCACCGTAGTCATCAATGCAGGACAATTTGCGACAAGTCCTCCGCAATATTGGCACCGTATCGAACTTAGTGACGATGCTCAATTCAATATTAACTTCTGGTCAGAAAAAGAAACCAAGAAAATGTTTAATACTCGAAAGTAAGATCGATTCAATATGAATGAACTTATGAGCTAGCTACTTCGTAATGCGATTTTCAATGTTTAAAAAACGAAGAACAAAACCCAATTAACCATAATAATTACAATGGCTAATGGTGATAGACAAGACAAAAAAACTCTAGCACACTGAACAGAGTTATTAGTTTGAACCCGGTTTTAGATAATAAAATTTTGGGTCTTCACATTTTAGGTAAGAGAGGAAGCTATGCTCAACATTGCTTTTTTTAGCTCAAAGTCATACGACGAAAAATCATTCGAACTTGCAAAAGGCGAACTCAACGCTGAGTTTCATTTTCACGACTTTCGACTCACTACAACAACAGCAAAAATGGCGCACGACAACGAAGTCGTTTGTGCGTTTGTAAACGATGACCTATCGCGAGATGTGCTAGAGATTCTAGCAAAAGGCGGCACTAAGCTGATTGCGATGCGCTGTGCGGGCTTTGATAAAGTCGACTTAGACGCAGCCAAAGAGTTTGGTCTGCAAGTCGTCCGTGTCCCTGCTTATTCTCCAGAATCAGTAGCAGAGCACACGGTCGGTATGATGATGTGTTTGAACCGTAAACTACACAAAGCGTACCAACGTACTCGTGACGCAAACTTCTCTCTTGAGGGCTTGGTGGGCTTTAACTTCCACGGTAAAACTGTCGGTGTAATTGGTTCAGGAAAAATTGGCTTAGCGACGATGCGTATCCTGAAAGGTTTAGGCATGAACATCTTGTGCTACGACCCGTACCCGAACCCATTGGCAAAAGAACTGGGCGCTACATACGTAGAACTCGACGAGCTTTACCAAGAGTCAGACGTGATTTCTCTGCACTGCCCAATGAGCAAAGAGAACTATCACCTGTTGGATGCAACGGCATTTGGCAAAATGAAAGATGGCGTAATGATCGTGAACACCAGTCGTGGTGAACTGCTTGATTCAACTGCAGCCATTGAAGCGCTGAAGCAAAGCAAGATTGGCGCGCTTGGCCTTGATGTTTACGACAACGAGAAAGAACTGTTCTTCCAAGACAAATCTAACGATGTGATTGTGGACGATGTATTCCGTCGCCTATCCGCTTGTCACAACGTGTTGTTCACAGGTCACCAAGCCTTCTTAACTAAAGATGCTCTGTTCAACATTGCTAATACAACGCTAACCAGCGTCGATGCCTTTTTTACAGGCAACACCAGCGGCAACGAACTGGTTTAACAACAACTTGAGTTAATAGCAGACTGAGTTAGTAATAGACTCAATCTAGAAATAGAAAGCCACGCTAATTCTTAATGAACAGCGTGGCTTTTTGGGTTATGCCAATATCGAAAGCAGAGCTAGATGCAGAAATGGCAATCCTCGATGTCTAATCCATAGGTACCTTTTCTAATAGCCAGATGTTCTGCACCTGCCTTCACGCCCATATAATAGCCTGCGGCCAGAACAGTTTGATCCATGGTTAATCGCTTAACCGCGAACGCTTCAGGTGGCGCAATCACCTTGATGGTCGCATCTTTTGGTGGATTACGAATGAACTCCAAAGATTGGTTGTAGTTTTCAGCTCGCACAGCCATCGATTCTGCAATGTGAGGGAATTTCTTTAATAGTTTTTTCAGCATCCATTGGTGCTTTTGAGGCTTCATTCGGTAACTCAAAGGATGAGAAAGAATCACCGTAATGTCTCGTGCGCCGCGACGATAGGCTTCACGAACCGGAATTGAATCGGCTACACCACCATCGGTATAACAACCACCAGAGAAGCACGGCGTTTCGCGGTAAGCAATAGGTAAAGCGGTGGTCGCTTCCACAACGTTAGAAAGGTTTTCTGGCTTGATATGATAGTAGTCTGCACTGCCCGTATCGACATTTGTTACAGCAGCAATGAGTGGGATACTTGAAAACAGTTCACCACAATCTAGGGGATAACGTTGATTTGATTCATCCCACAACCACTTAACGTCCACCAAGTTACCCCCTTTGGCAAAGCGAGCAGGGTTAAAAAACGTCTTGTCAGTCGCCATCGTGGTAATCACATGATAGCTGCGTTTAGGCGCTTGAGATAAGTAACCAACAAGGTTCGACACGCCCGCAGAAACGCCAATAGCAAAATCATAAGGACGGAAATCGTCTTCCATAAAGGCGTCCAACACTCCAGCTGCGAAGATGCCTCTCATAGCCCCACCTTCAACGATTAATGCGCTTTTACTCATCTCAAACTCTATTACTTTATAAACTGATAGCCGTAGGATAATCCCGTCCATCTTATAAAGATAATGGGATATGTTTATCAATTCGATAGGTAAAAACTATCAATAGAAACCAAGCGAAATTTCAAGCAATTGGAGCGGCTAACTGAATAGATACCAACTAATACAAAGCATGATCAAAAAAGGCCATTGAGTGATTAACTCAACGGCCTTCGACTATTTAAACGAGTTTATTGATTACGACTTAAATTCGCTTACATCGATTTCAAGCAGTTTACCAATGCCTTCACCGTAAGCTGGATCGGCTTTGTAACAGTGTCTTAGGTGACGTAATTGAATCTCTTTTGGCACGCCGCCTAGGTTACGAGCAGTGTTATCAAACAGAATCGCTTGCTTTTCTGGTGTCATTAGGCGGAACAAGTCACCCGGTTGCGAGAAATAATCTTCATCTTCGCGATGATCCCAGTGTGCTGCTGCGCCATCAAGGTTCAATGCTGGTTCAGCGAAATCTGGTTGCTCAGCCCATTGACCTTCGTTGTTTGGCTCATAACCCAATGTGCTGCCAAAGTTACCGTCGACACGCATCGCGCCATCACGGTGGTAGCTGTGAACTGGGCAACGAGGAGCGTTCACTGGAATGTGCTGATGGTTAACGCCCAAACGGTAACGCTGTGCATCACCGTAAGCAAACAAGCGACCTTGCAGCATCTTGTCTGGTGAGAAGCTAATACCCGGAACCACGTTGGCAGGGTTGAATGCCGACTGCTCAACTTCAGCGAAGAAGTTTTGCGGGTTACGGTTCAACTCAAACTCACCCACTTCAATCAATGGGTAATCTTTGTGTGGCCAGATCTTAGTCAGGTCGAACGGGTTGTAAGACACTTTCGCTGCATCCGCTTCTGGCATCACTTGTACTTTCAGTGTCCATTTAGGGAAGTCTTGATTGTCGATGCTATCTAGTAAATCGCGTTGGTGGCTTTCGCGATCATTGCCAATCAATTGTCCGGCTTCTGCATCAGACAGGTTCTTAATACCTTGTTGAGATTTGAAGTGGAATTTCACCCAGAAACGCTCGTTGTCTGCGTTAATAAAGCTGAACGTGTGGCTACCAAAACCGTGCATATGGCGGTAAGTAGCAGGAATACCACGGTCACTCATTACGATGGTGACTTGGTGAAGTGCTTCAGGTAGAGAGGTCCAGAAATCCCAGTTGTTCTTCGCGCTGCGCATGTTTGTGCGCGGGTCACGTTTAACGGCGTGGTTTAAGTCTGGGAATTTAAGAGGATCACGAAGGAAAAATACTGGCGTGTTGTTACCCACCATATCCCAGTTGCCTTCTTCAGTATAAAACTTCAATGCAAAACCACGAATATCACGCTCCGCGTCCGCTGCGCCACGTTCGCCCGCTACTGTCGTAAAACGTGCAAACAGGTCGGTCTTTTTACCCACTTCAGAGAACAGTTTTGCCTTGGTGTATTTGGTGATGTCATGCGTAACAGTAAATGTACCGTAAGCGCCTGAACCTTTCGCGTGCATACGGCGCTCTGGAATGACTTCGCGGTCAAAGTGCGCCATCTTTTCTAAAAACCAAACATCTTGAAGAAGTTGAGGACCGCGTTTACCCGCAGTTTGAACATTCTGGTTATGAGCAACAGGACAACCCGCAGCTGTAGTTAGTTTTTTACTCATCATCAATTCCTTATTACCATTTAGGTACAGCATCTTTGCTGCACCTTCACTTCTGTATGGTGGTTATTCATCACACAAAACCACGCAGCAATTAAGGATATAGAATAAGCCTGACTCAAAGTAAAATATAATCGTTTGTAATTATCGTCATCATGGATAAAACCTATCAAGTTAATGATCTAAATCATAATCATTTAATATTGATAAGAATATTTACAATATAATAATCATGAACTTACAACACGCAGCAAACCAAAGCTAGGCGCAGCCTACCTTGTAGAAGCCCACTATTTTTGAGATATTTTGTGACCTAACCGTAAAGTCGCTGCGATATTTCTTGCCGTTCTTGTTAAGTTAAGCTCCGCCTCTTGTAATACTTTTTCTAAAGTTTGTGGCGATCTTACAGTCCCAAACAAGCTGCTCATTTCGCCGTAAAGCGCTTCTACTTCGGTGCCTAAAGATCCGGCAATTCCTATGGTTGGAATGCCCTGAAAGCTCGCACGTTTGGCAATGCCATAAGGTGTTTTTCCTTGCAGAGTTTGATTGTCCATCTGCCCTTCACCGGTAATCACAAGGTCGGCACCTTTCAACACATCATCGGCTTGCAAAACGTCCAGTACCATCTCGATACCGGGTTTAATTTGCATGTTGAATAGCAAACCAAGTCCCATCGGCGAGCCACCAGCCGCGCCATAACCAGCGCGCTTGTGAACGGGTTCATCGCCACTAACACAACCTTGCGATTCAGCAATTTTTGCAAAGTTCGCAAGTGCAGTATCAAGCATCAGTACTTGCTCGGGGGTCGCCCCTTTTTGCGGACCAAATATATGGCTGGCACCGTTATCGCCACACAATGGATTATCAACATCGCATGCCACAATCAACTCGACATCTGCGTAGCACGAATCCAAACCTGTAAGATCTATTGATGCTAATTCTGCAAGTGCAGCACCACCTCGGCCAAGCTCTTGTCCAGTACTATCTTGCCCTTTGCCATCTTGCCCTTTACTAATTAACAAGCGTCCACCTAACGCTTGAACAATACCTGCACCACCATCGTTGGTCGCACTGCCACCCAATCCTAAAATAATGCTCTCAGCACCTTGTTCAATGGCTTCTAAGATCAATTGCCCTGTACCAAATGAAGAAGCTATTAACGGGTTACGCTGTTCTGATTTAAGTAAATCCAAACCAGAGGCAGCGGCTATCTCAATTAAAGCCGTTTTCTTAGGATTCTGATCCGACGGTTCTAGCATTGCCCATTCTGCATTGACTGGTTGCCCTAACGGCCCTTCGACTTGGCTATGTCGCTTTTCACCAACAAGCCCTTGGAGCAATACATCCACAGTCCCTTCACCGCCATCGGCCAAAGGCAATGTTACGTATTCAGCGTCTGGGAAGATTTCACGAAAGCCCTTTTCGATACACGCTGCCACCGATACGGCAGATAAAGACTCTTTAAACGAGTCTGGTGCAATAACAATTTTCATAGTGTCGTTCCGTTAAGAGTTGTAGATGAGCTTAAAACAGAGAAATCCCATCAAATAGTATAAAACGCCCTCTACCAGAACAGCCCAAAACAACCATTTGTTGTGACGCTTCTTTTAGTTTCGACGACGGTAAAAGAGTGATCAGTAAAGTTACTGTTCACTAATCCCTCCGATTTTTGCAAAGTTGGGTCGAAACAATGTCCAATTTGCCACGGATATTTAATTGAAACCCAATATAGGTCACATCAATTGTTCCACATTACGGAATCTTTGAATCTTTTTGTTTCACTTTCTAACCAGTTAACAGTTATTAGAGAAAAACTTAATAAGAAATTATTTCATAACTTTGCTCACAGTATTTTTTCGGAATAATAACAATAATTGATTCCGTATTATGGAATTCAATTTATCGGAGAACACAGATGCCTTTAGTATCAACAGAAAAACTACAACAAGAATACGAGCGAATTCTTTTAGCTCGCGACATGAAACCAGAGATGGCAACCAAGCTTGCGGCTGGATTCGTAGAGATGGCAAATGAAGGCACTTACTCGCACGGCATCAACCGATTCCCTGTATTTATTGACCAAGTAGACAAAGGTCAAATCAAACTAAATGCAGAGCCAGAATGCGTAAACAGCATGGGTGCTTTAGAGCAATGGGATTGCAACTACGGCCCCGGTGTTCTTAACGGACTTATCTGTGCAGAACGAGCAATGGAACTAGCACGCGATTACGGCATTGGTATGGTCGGCATGCGTAACTCTAACCACTGGATGCGTGGTGGTGCTTATGTACTAAAAATGGCGCGCGAAGGTTTCGCAGGCATCGCTTCAACCAACTCTATTGCGGTAATGCCAGCATGGGGTGGTAAAGATCACCGTATTGGTTCAAACCCTCTCATCATGGCGGTTGCGGGCGATCCGCCAGTCGTTGTGGACTGCTCAATGAGCCAGTTTTCTTACGGCCAGCTACAAAACTTCGTACTTGCTGACAAAGAACTACCTGTTGTTGGTGGCTTTGACAACGAAGGTGAACTCACCAAAGACCCGCATGTACTTTGGGAAAACAAACGCCTACTTCCAATGGGTTTTTGGAAAGGTTCATCAATGGCAATCGTACTCGACATGATGCTAACGGCAATCACTGGCGGCCACTCAGTACCGGCACTAACTGAAGATATGGGTGGCGAGTTTGGTGTATCTCAATTCCTTATCGCTATCGACTTAAGCAAGACCATGGATCAAAGCACTTACGCACAAGAGATGAAGCGCATCCGCGATTACGTACTTGAGTCAGAGCCTGCAGAAACGGGTTCAGTGATGATTGCCGGTTCTGAAATTGAAAACTTCATCAAGAAACACGAAGCAGCTGGCGGCATTGAAATTAACGATGGAATTTGGGAACAAATTACGTCTCTGTAATTAGCCAAAGGTAGGGAAAGCTTTATGCAAAGTGTATTAAAGAGTATTTGGAAAAGTATCGATGTCATCATGGCGGTCATTCTGACCTGCATGGTTGCGCTCGTATTTACTAACGTAGTTTTACGTTATGGCTTTTCTTCTGGTCTTCGTCCCTCTGTAGAACTATCTCGCCTTGGTCTTGTATGGGTTGTCATGCTCGGTGCTGCCGTTGTGCTGCGCCGAGGTGAACACCTCGCTGTTGCGGAATTTTCTGAACGACTTTTCCCAAAAGCAGTACCCGTATTAAGACGCATCTGCTGGGTAATAGTACTGATTTCTGTAGGCATGCTTTACGTCGGGTCATACCGTCAAATGATGTCTAATTGGTCAGATATTTCTCAGCTTACAGGGCTTCCTTCAGCATTGTTTTACTTAGCCGGTGTGGTGTCAGGTTTGTTAATGGGCGTGATTGCCTTTATGCGAATCTTCAAGCCCGACTGGCAGCTAGATAGCTTAGATGAGGAGAAAGAATAATGACGTTAGCCATTTTCTTATCGGTATTGATTGTCTCAATCTTACTTGGTCTTCCTGTTGCATTTGCACTGTTACTGTCTTCAATGGCGCTGATGCTTCACATGGACTTCTTTAGTGCAGACATTCTTGCGCAGTCTTTAATTAATGGTGTCGACAGCTTCACTCTGCTTGCCATTCCATTCTTCCTCATTGCGGGTGAAGTCATGGCATCGGGTGGTTTGTCACAGCGTATTGTTCGCCTAGCAACCACTTACGTAGGACACCGTCAAGGTGGCTTGGGTTACGTTGCTATCATGACTTCGGTACTGCTTGCTGGCCTTTCTGGTTCAGCTGTAGCAGATGCAGCAGCCTTGGTCAGTATTCTTTACCCAATGATGAAAGCAGCGAAATACCCAGAAGCACCCTCAATGGGCTTACTTGCTTCAGGCGGTATCATCGCACCCGTCATTCCACCTTCAATTCCTCTGATCCTTGTCGGTGTTGCTGGCGGTATCTCGATCAAAAACCTATTCCTAGGCGGCATCGTTCCGGGTCTGTTAATGGGTATGACATTGATGTTTGTATGGCGCTGGACAGTTCGCAAAGAGAACCTAGCAACATCAGAAAAAGCGACAAAAGCAGAAAAGCGCGCAGCACTTAGAGAAGGTGTATGGGCCTTGATGCTGCCAGTCATCATCATTGTGGGTATTCGCTTCGGCATCTTTACACCAACAGAAGCCGCAGTAGTCGCCGCCACTTACGCAATCTTCATCTCTACGTTTGTGTACAAAGAGCTCTCGATTAAAAAGTTCTACCACATCGTACTGAACGCAGGTCGCTCGACCGCAATGGTTATGTTCTTGGTGGGTTGTGCAATGGTTGCAGCATGGCTAATTACTGTTGCTCAGCTTCCTCAACAACTCGCAGAAATGTTAGGTCCACTGGTGGATAGCCCACGCCTATTAATGGCAGTAATTATGTTGCTCGTACTTTGTGTCGGCATGGTTATGGACTTGAGCCCAACGATTCTAATCCTTGTACCCCTTTTAATGCCTGTCATCAAGATGGCTGGAATTGACCCAACGTACTTCGGCCTACTGTTCGTTATTAACTGTTCAATTGGCTTGATTACGCCTCCTGTAGGCACCGTACTAAACGTAGTGTGTGGTGTAGCGAGAGTACCAATGTCGACCGCAGTGAAAGGTGTATTGCCCTTCATCGCAGCTTACATGGCTCTGCTCACACTGTTTGTCATCTTCCCAGGCATCATCACTGTGCCAATGTCGTTTGTCATTGGTTAATCCTCGACGGAGAAAATAATAATGAAAACCCTACTAAAACTCACTCTAATCGCATCCACAATCGCTATGAGCGCTAACGCTTTTGCCGCTACGACTCTAAAACTGGCGCACGCTGCACCAGAGTCGGATTTGCAACAAGACCTATCTTTGTTCTTTAAGAAGGAAGTTGAAGCTCGTTCAAACGGCGAAATCAAAGTAAACATCTACCCACAAGGTCAATTGGGCAGTGATAAGCAAATGATTGATGGTTCACGTGCTGGCATCGTTGATTTAGCGATGGTTGGCTTGAACAACTACAACGGCCTAATGCCTGAATCAGCAGCCTTCACTCTGCCGTTCATGTTCCCAGATCGTCAAACAGCATACAAAGTACTGGACGGCGAGCCGGGTAAAGAAGTGTTAGCGAACTTTGAAAAATTCGGTCTTAAAGGTCTTGGTTTCCCTGAAAATGGTTACCGCAACATGACCAACAACGAAAAACCTATTCGTGTTCCTTCAGATGTTGAAGGCCTACAAATGCGTGTGAATGGCTCGAAAGCGCTAAACGACATGTTCAATGAGCTCGGTGCTAACCCGCAGCAACTTCCAGTATCTGAACTTTATACTGCACTTGAAACAGGCGTTGTTGACTCTCAAGACCACCCAATTTCTGTAACGCTGTCTTTCAAATTTGATGAAGTACAAAAGTACCTAAGCCTTACACAACACGCATACTCGCCACTGGTTCTTACTATGAACCTACGTAAGTTCGACAAGCTAACGGATGAAGAGCAAAAAATCATTGAAGAAGTCTCTGCAGAAGCAGTTGCAATGCAACGTGAGCTAAGCATCCAGAAAGAAGACAAGATGATTGCTCAACTAGAAGCGAACGGTATGCAAGTTAACCGTGACGTTGATGGCGCAGCTTTCCAACAAGCTATCCAACCGGTTTGGAGCGCTTACATCGAGAAAAATGGCGATGTGATGATCAACAAGATCAAGCTAGCAGCTAAGTAACGCGATGGAGTGCGATTGCCTAGTCCTCTTTTAATTAGGGAATTTAGCTAGGCAATCCGCTCGTCATTAACTCAATACAACATGGGCAAACACAATGTCTCAAGAACAACAAACATACCAAGAATTAAAAGAACGCGTGTTCGCAGCAAACTTGCAACTTCCTAAATATGGCTTAGTGACTTTCACTTGGGGCAATGTCTCTGAAATCGATCGCGAACGTGGCGTGATTGCAATCAAACCGTCAGGTGTTGAATACGATGTAATGACGGCAGATGACATCGTTGTTCTGGATTTAGAAGGCAACCGCATTGAAGGCAAGCTGAACCCTTCAAGCGACACGGCTACGCACGTTGAACTTTACAAAGCCTTCCCAACCATTGGCGGCATTGTTCACACACACTCTCGCAACGCCACCATTTGGGCACAAGCCGGCCGAGACATTCCAGCGCTTGGAACCACACATGCCGATTACTTCTACGGTGATGTGCCTTGTACTCGCCTGCTAACGAAATCTGAGATCGAGTCTGACTACGAGAAAAACACTGGCTTAGTGATTATCGAAGAATTCAAGCAACGCGATATCGACCCACAGGCAATGCCAGGTGTCATCATCGCAGGACACGCACCATTTACATGGGGCAAGGATGGTTCAGACGCTGTGCACAATGCTGTGGTAATGGAAGAGATTGCAGCCATGGCAACAGCCACTCGTGCTATCAGTCCAGAAGCCGCCATTCAACCAGAGCTACTCGACAAGCATTACAACCGTAAACACGGTAAGAATTCATACTACGGACAGAAGTAAGGCCTCGCACATGCATAAGTCATCACCGCATAAGTTGTATAAGCATAAGCTACTGGCTCTCGATCTCGATGGGACGGTGCTCAACTCGCAGCACACGATTAGCCAAGAGTTAGTCGAAGCCATCAAACAAGTCGCTCAACACACTCATGTGGTTATCGTTACGGGTCGCCATCATGTCGCGGCAAAACCTTATTACGATCAGCTTGGTTTATCGACTCCAATAATTTGTTGCAATGGCACTTACATCTTTGATTACCAGAACGATACGGTCATTCAAGAAAACGCCATCGACAAAGAAATTGCGGCTGAGTTTATCATCCTATCCCAGGCTCATGATCTGAAGATGGTGATGTATGTGCGTGATGCAATGCTCTACTCGAGAGCACGCCCTATTGAATACATGGAAGCGCTACTGACGTGGTCTCAAACCTTTCCAGAAAGCCAGCGACCCAACATTCAAAAGGTCGACGACTTCCAACATGAAGCTCAAATCTCAGACTATGTGTGGAAGTTTGTCGTTGAAGGTGAAGTAAACACATTCGCAGAGATTCCCTTCGTTAAAGATAACTTCAATGGCGAACGTTCTTGGGTTGATCGCGTTGATTTCGCAGCAACAGGCAATAGTAAAGGTAATGCATTGACTCGCTACATTGAGCCGCTCGGTATCAGCCTAGAGCAGTGTGTCGCGATTGGTGATAACCACAATGACATTTCGATGCTTAAAGCTGCAGGGCTTGGCATCGCAATGCAAAACGCAGATGACACCGTAAAAAGCTCAGCCAACCTGATCACGCCTAAAAACAATGACGATAAGACAGGGTTAGCGATGCTTTTACAAGACCTATTTGGTGCCCATTAATTTAAAGCATCGGCTTTATTAAGCTGTTTATATTTAAAGAGAATTTTTATGTTAGTCGGAAATACTCAACCTACGCAGATCAGCAAGTCGTACCCTGTCGTTATTCAAAACGTGCTTGAGTACTTGAACAGTCTCGACCAAGAAAAACTCGCATTAGGTCGCCACGAGCTTCCTGGCTTTGATTCAAAACAGGCATGGTTTGTTGTATTGGAATACGACAAAGAACCTTTAGGAAACTTCCAACCTGAAGTCCATAAATACCATTCTGATCTACAGATAATTCTTAAAGGTTCTGAAGTGATGGCATGGGCTATAGACACTGGCGAACACAGCAACGCGCAGCCTTATAACCAAGAACGTGACCTTCAGTTTTACGAATACCCAGGAATTGAACTCAGCTTCATTCATGCAAAACGCAGTCAATTTTATTTATTCACGCCAAATATCGTGCATATCACCAATATTGAAAATGATGACAGCCAACCGGTAAGAAAACTGGTGGTGAAGATTCACAACGATTTACTGGAAGCCAAATAATGAATTACTACATTGGAATTGATTCTGGCGGGACTTTTATGAAAGCCGCGTTGTTTAACGCAAAAGGTGAACAACAAGGTCTTGCCCGCGTATCGGCGAGCGTCATCAACGAAAAACAAGGTTGGGTAGAACGCGACCTAAACGCACTATGGGGTAACGCTGTCGATGTCATTAAGCAGCTTTTAGAGGCTACTAAAGTAGAAGCAACCTCTATCAAAGGCTTGAGCATTTCAGCCCAAGGCAAAGGCGTTTACCTTCTTGATAAAAAAGGACAAAACCTTGGCCACGGCATTATGTCTTCTGACTCTCGCTCACTGCCTATCGTTAAAGAGTGGCTAGATCAAGGCAAAGCACAAGAGATCTACCCGACGACGCTACAGACACTTTGGACAGGTCACCCTGTATCGATCATTCGCTGGATCAAAGAGAACGATCCTGAACGATACAACAACATTGGCGCAGTGATGATGTCTCACGACTACCTTCGATACCGCTTAACGGGCGAAGTCGCTGCAGAGCTCACCAATATTTCAGAGAGTAACTTTTTCAACTCCATTACTGGTGAGTATGACAAAGCACTTCTAGAAACCTTTGGCATCGAAGAAATTTGGGATGCGCTACCACCCGTTGTAAAACCTCAACAGCAAGCAGGGAAAATCACTGCGGCCGTTGCTAATGAAACTGGCCTAGCAATAGGTACACCTGTGTTCGGCGGTTTGTTTGATGTGGTGTCTACCGCGATATGTTCTGGAATCAACTCTTCAGAAGATACCCTGAATTACGTAATGGGAACATGGGCGGTAACGTCTGGCATATCAAAGGAAGTCACGCAAGAAAGCCACAACTTTGTTTACGGCCATTACGCCGTCGATAACGAGTACATTATTCATGAGGCGAGCCCGACTTCAGCGGGTAACTATGAATGGTTTGCTGACTACCTTGGTGAAAATGGCCAGCTTAACCACCAGCAAAATCAAGCCTTAGTGGAAGCATTAGACCCGGCATCAAGCAGTGTCTACTTCGTACCATTCCTTTACGGCTCTAACCAAGGACTCGGCCTAAAATCAGGCTTCTATGGTCTGCAATCACACCATACCAAAGGCCACCTAATTCAAGCGATTTGGGAAGGCATTTTATTCTGTCACAACATTCACCTTGAACGTATGTGTCAACGCTTTCCAAAAGCCAACATACTGAAAGTGACAGGCGGACCAGCATCTAGTCCTGTATGGATGCAAATGCTGGCGGACCTTACCGGAATGACCGTTGAAATATCAGACGTTGATGAAACGGGCTCATTAGGTGCCGCAATGATGGCAATGATCGGCGCGGGTGAGTTCGCTTCATTAGAAGAATGTACTCAAACCATCACTAATTCTGCGTCACGTGTCGAACCGAATCCTGAACACTACGACACTTACCAAAAGAAATATAGGCACTATCAAAAACTGGTGCAGTTGTTTAAACAATTTGAGGATGAAATGGATGCCTAGCACCGTATTAAAACCATCTAAATCTTTATTAGAATCATCTAAGCCCCTGTTCAAATCACCGAAGCCGTTGCTACAAATGGCACTTGATGCGACAGACATCGACACAGCATTAGCCTCAATTGAGCATGTTGCCGATAAGTTAGACGTAATTGAAATTGGAACTATTTTAGCCTTCGCTCATGGCGTAGACAGCGTAAGAACCCTACGAGAGAAATACCCAAATCACATCATTGTGTGTGACATGAAAATCACCGATGCCAGCGCTATTTTAACGCGTCTGGCGATGGATGCTGGTGCTAACTGGGTCACCGTCAGTGCGGCAGCACACATCGAAACTATCCGTTCAGCGAAAAAAGTAACCGATGAATTAGGCGGTGAAGTGCAAATTGAGCTGTACGGACACTGGACAATGGAAGATGCACAAGCTTGGTTCGACATGGGCATTAAACAAGCAATTTATCACCGTTCTCGTGATGCGGAACTTGCTGGTGTGAGCTGGACCGAAGAAGATTTACATAAAATGCAGAATTTATCGGATATTGGAATTGAACTATCCATCACTGGTGGTATTGTTCCTGACGATCTGCATTTGTTTAAGAATCTGTCTGCAAAGTCATTTATTGCTGGCCGAGCGTTAGCCGGTAGCAATGGACGTTACATCGCAGAAAACTTCCATATTGAAATAGGTAAACACTGGTAGCACATATATGAGTGAGCAAATTAAATCGTTGTCTAAAGCACTGACCGTATTGGAATTCCTTGGGAATTATCCTAATGGCGTTTCGCTACAAAAAGTGTCTGAAGGGACTGGCTTCAACAAGTCATCTGTCCACCGTATTTTAGCAACGTTTGAAGCCTCTGGTTATGTTGCTCAAATGTGTTCAGGTAAAGAATATCGCTTAACAATGAAGTTGGTTCAGCTTGGACACGCTGCCATCAACTCTGATGTCACTGGCACAGTTAAGCCATACCTATCTGAGCTACTCGACGATGTGAATGAGACGGTTAACTTTCTCTCTTTTGATGCTGACAACATCATTTTTAAAGACAAGTTTGAACCCGTTAACTCTTCCTTTAGAACTCGAACCTACGTAGGGCTGCATTCTCCAATGTACTGCTCAGCGGCAGGAAAATGTTACTTAGCATTTAGCTCTGAGAGCGTTCGAGAAACCTATTGGAAACGCAATGTCAGCACGATGAAGCCGTTAACTGAAAACACGATTCTCGACAAGTCTCAGTTTTTTGGTGTTCTCGATAAAATTAAGAGTCGTGGTTATGCGCTCGATGATGAAGAGAACGAAGCGGGTATTTCTTGTGTTGCTGTCCCTATTTTTGACAAGAACAATTCTCCTGTATACGCGGTTAGCGTCTCTTCGCTTACGCCAAAAATGAAAGCTCTCGGCTACGAAGAGATCGCTAGCAGAATTCAAGACATAACAACGCGTATAGAACAACAACTCTTTTAAGGAAAAAGAATGTTTGATTCTAAAAACAAATTCAGATTAGGTATTTACGAAAAAGCGATGCCAACCACCCTTACATGGGAAGAGCGTTTGATTCACGCCAAAGAAGCTGGCTTCGACTTTGTAGAAATTTCAGTGGATGAAACCGATGAGCGCCGCGCTCGTTTAGATTGGTCAGACGAAGAAATTTATGAGCTTCGCCGTCTATGTGAAAAGCACCAAATGCCTTTCCAATCCATGTGCCTAAGCGCACACCGTAAATTTCCGTTTGGCTCAATGGATGATGCTATTCGTACTGAGTCGCTGATCATCATGGAAAAAGCGATTTCATTGGCTTACAAGCTTGGTATTCGCTGCATTCAAATGGCGGGATACGATGTGTACTACGAGCCGCAATCGGCTGAAACACACGCTCGCTTCATTGAAGGTATGCAGCAAGCCACCAAAATGGCAGAACGCGCAGGCGTCATGCTGGGTGTTGAGATTATGGATACTCCGTACCTGAACTCACTGAGCAAGTTTGAAGTGTTAAAGCGAGAGATCCCATCGCCTTACTTCATGGCTTACCCAGATGTCGGCAATATTTCTGGTTGGAATTACGACGTGTGTACAGAGCTTAAGCTGAGCCGTGATCACCTAGTGCAAGTTCACCTAAAAGACACGCTACGAGTTTCAGAAACCTGCAAAGGTCAGTTCCGAGATCTTGTTATCGGCGAAGGTCAAGTCGACTTCCCTGCAATTTTCAAAACACTGGCTGAAATTGGTTACAGCGCACCATTAGTGATTGAAATGTGGGCACAAAACGACAACTGGTTAGACGATATCAAACAAGCAAAAGCAACATTAAAATCTATCGCTAACCAATCTGGCTTTGAACTGTAAGGGAACCACCATGACTATTTTTCGCACTGCTTTTTTCGAAGCTGATTTAACTGAAGAACAAAAACAAGACTTCTACCAATACATGGAAAACGAAGTAGCACCTATTATTCGCACATTCCCGAATAACCAAGGGCTAACACTAAATAAGCCAGAAGCGATTGAAGCTGAAAGCCATAAGAATTTACTGCTGATGATGCAACACAGCTACGAAAACGAATCAGTAATGGCAGCCGCTTTAGATTCTGAACAACGAATCAAAAGTATGCATGCGACCAAAGTGATCATTGAGAAATACAATATTCATGTTCATCACATCAATTTTGTGCGCGATTAACGGCTAAAAAGGCCATACACCGTAAAGTCTTAATCGAAAAGCAGAAGATCGTCTTCTGCTTTTTTTATCGCTATCGATAAGGAATCACTATGAGAGTATTCCTCTTAAAAGATGCCCCACTGGTCTTACTGTCGCTGATATTTTTTATCTGGGGTTTAATTACTGTTTCAAGTAACTCGCTAATTCCACATTACAAAGAAGCTTTCTCTCTCGACTATAAAATGGCGATGTTATTTCCCATGGCCTTTTTTATCACCCGAATCACGGTATCGCTTCCAACGTCATTCGTTATGGCAAAAATTGGCTATAGAACTACGCTGAAGTTCTGCTTGATATGGTGCCTACTGGGCTGTCTAGCCATGGCATATTTAGTACGAGGAGAAGAGCTTATTCCAACACTCATTGGGATCTTATTGATGGCCTCAGGTGTGTCAGCAATTCAAGTAGTGAGTTCACCTTACGTATCACTACTCTCGACACCCGATAAGAGCGTGATACGTCAAAGTGTGGCAACGGCATCGAACTCTGTTGGCACTGTGCTTGGTCCGCTAGTGCTTACCGCTGTCATTCTTGTGGCAGCAAGTTTTAACGTCGACAACACCGCACATCAAGTTTCGTTTCTGTTCTTACTCATCGCCCTGTTCTTTTTCGGCTTACTGATATTTTTTAGCAAAATGACGCTCCCAGATATCAAACCAAAACAGATGACTGGATTTTGGCGAGGGTTAGCCATCCTGATTAAAAATCACCAGTTCATGAAATTGGCGTTAGTACTATTGTTGTATATTGGTGTCGAAGTCAGTTTTGGTACTTTTACTATTGCGTACCTTGCTGACCAGCAATATGGCGACCTTGGTTTGGTATTCGCAACACAGATCATCGCTCTTTATTGGGTATTGATGTTTGTCGGAAGAGTGTTATTCGCCAAGTTCGGAAGCACAGTAAATAAGCACTATCTCTTCTCATTGTCTTGCGTTATTGCAGCTTTGATTAGCGCCGTTGCGGTCTATCAAAATTATGTTTGGATTGGCTATTTGATGCTTGTCGTAGGGTTATGTAATTCTGCGCTCTACCCTATCATTTACGCACAAGCGCTACATGCCTCAGGTAAGCAAAACTCACAAGGGGCAGCAATTCTCATTATGTGTTCAATTGGAGGGGTTGTTTTACCATTCGTACAGGCGAGTTTGATTGATGAGCTTTCGCTGAGCACGAGTTATATTGCGCCCGCATTAGCGTATGTATTGATGATAGTTTTGTACTGGTCTAGCTTAAAGCATCGTATTTGAACTAATTGAAGGAGCGCACTAAAGCAAAGCACTTCAACAAGTAATAGATAACTGGTTTAGTTAGGAAATCGGCCAGGAAGGCCTAGAAGGTATAAAATAGGTTACTGCTGTTTCAATGTTAAGTCGTATCAGTGAATGGTGATTCACCATCACTGATCACAATTAACGTCGGTTTATCTAAGAGATTAAACCCAAGCAGAAGCAACAAGTAGGATGATTGCACCCATAAGAGCCGTCGATTTTGCAAAGAAAAGAACTTCGTTCATTACAGAAGGTTTTACCAATACTTGGCTGCTTTCATTTGTGATTACTGTAGCATTCATTCTTCATTCTCATCGTTATGTGATCTTAGGTTGATTTTGCGCCGTTATGTGACCAAAGTCAATGTTATGTGTAGTTTTATTACACAAAAATCTTGCCGCGCGGTTGATGAAAACTGATGAATTTAAAACGTTCAAGCCTTGTTTACTTTTGTATACCCTTTCTGAAAATTAACTTTTATTGAGCACAAAAAAACTCGAAGCCTCCATAACGGAGCACTTCGAGCCTATGTATAGCTGATGATTAGAACTTATTTCAATTGAGCTAACTCAGATCTCATCGCACCAATTGCCCGCTGATAGTCTTCACTATCAAAAATAGCAGACCCAGCAACGAACATATCGGGCCCCGCTTCAGCTATCTCTTTTATGTTGTTAACTTTCACACTACCGTCGACTTCTAAACGAATATCTCGACCTGATTCATTAATGCGCGTTCTGATTGAACGCAACTTATCGAGGGTGCGATAAGATATTGTTCCATTTGTTTCCTAGTTATTTTTGTATCGTTAAATTCTGTTTAGCTCGCAGGAACAAACTTAGTTATCTGTCCGTTTTCAACCATGTAGCAATCCATGCCTGCCGATGTCGCCGCGTGCTGACCAATGATCGTATCTTCAAACACCACACAATCGCTCGGGTCGAGCTCTAACTGGCTAGCAACTTTCAAAAACGTATCTGGGTTTGGCTTATGATTCTCTACGTCATCCGAAGTGACAATCGTGCGTATCATTGATGGGATGTCGGTCGTCTTTAGGATTGCTCTTGCATGTTTTGCCTGAGCGCCAGTGCCGATACCTATCTTTTTCAACTGATACTGTTGCTGTAAGAGTGCATAGGTTTCTGGAATAAGATCCCCTTTGTGCTCAATAGCCTCAAAGTTAGCGATTTTGTCCGAAGTAATTTGTTGAGCATCAAGGGCTAGATCATAACGCTTGAGGATCTCTTGAGTGACCTTTCGTGATGGCATCCCACCAAGTTGATCCAACCACTCTTTGTCGTAGGGAATATCAAACTTCGTGCAAGTCTGTTTCCATGCATGGGCGTGCGCCACCATAGAATTGACCAACGTTCCGTCGAGATCAAAAATAATTCCTTTATATTTATCTAACTTTGGCATCCTCAATCTCTCGTCTTGTTTTGAGACTCATACTACTAATCACCATACATAAAACCTATTCATGATCGCCTTAATATGATCTTATTCAACAATCCGACAATTAAACGAAGTGATGCAATAAAAGCCGTTGTTTTACTATTGAAATCATATTTTGAGCACATCTCACCCATTTTTACTTAAACCAAGTAGAGTTGCATAAATTGAAGATGATATAGTCCACGAAAATCAAACATCTTGGACATCATCATGCACTCTAGCGACATCATTAAATTGGCAAATTTGGGCGTAAACATCGAAATTACAAAAGAGTCTTCATTACATCCTTCAGACGCGTTAGAAGTAGTAAAGATTGTTGCTGAAATCGGTAGCCAAATCACCATCAAGAAAAAGTACCACACAGACTACCTAGTTCAGATGGCTGAAGTAGGCCGTGACCATGTGACGATTGCTGTTTAAACATCGCTTTTTCTAAACACGATTTGTTGGGAACTAACAAACTATTTAGAAGAAAAAGCAAAGCATCACATAGCTATAAAAATGCAGCATATTGGGGGCAATATGCTGCATTTTCTCTTCCTATTCTGAGCATGTAGAACGCGAAGAGAAACTGGCTAGTCGTTGATAGCGACGGGTTAGTTAGTAACGACTGGTCAATGGTCGAACAATATCGGTACGCCCGTTTGAACACAAACCTCATTCAAACGCTTTTGCGCCGTGAGAATATTCTCTTTCCAACGCTCATCCTGGGCCCACATCTCAATCACGAGTGGTACGACACATTCTGTCTCTTTCAACGTTTCAAAAATTGCGTTGAAGTCCACTTCACCGTCACCAATAACCAGATCTCGGAACTGCCCTTTGTACTCATCCGTTACTCGATAAGTGTCTTTGAGATGAATTTGAGTAATACGAGGTTTACTCAGTTTCAGCTCAGTCACGATGTCATAGTTCCAGCCAGAGATGTTGCCAACGTCAGGGTATGCCGTTAAATAAGGTGAGTTTATCTCTCGACTCAGCACTTCAAATTTACTCAAAGAGTTTAGGTAATCAGTATCCATGATCTCGACAGCAAGCATAACGCCCGCTCTTTCGGCCAATTGTGCTGAAAGCTTCATGCCTTCAATGAACCTCTGATGGGTCACCTTATCCGCAGGCTCGTAGTAAACGTCATACCCAGCGAGTTGAATGGTACGAATGCCCAATTTGTAAGCCAACGAGATCGCTTTCTCCATATGGATGACAGCTTGTTCTCGAATCGCAGGATCTGATGAACCAAAGGGGAACTTGCGATGCGCGCTCAAGCACATCGATTGCAACGGCACGCCGTACTTTTCGCAAAGGCGACGCAAGGCATACACTTGATCGTCATTCCAATCTAAACGGCTTCGACGCTCGTCTGATTCATCCACCGATATCTCTAGAAAATCAAAGCCGAGTTCTTTGGTTTGCTTAAGTTTATCTTCCCAACTGAGTTCGTTAGATAGGGCCTTTTCATAAAGCCCTACACGGTGGCGTAACAAGTTTTGATACATAACGCCCCTACCTTAGTTCCAGTAACGATTGATCTGAGCTTTTAATGCTTCAGCTGTTTCTTTACCTTTGTCACCAGCAAGTGCACGGCCTGCGATGAAGGTTTTTGCTTTAATACCTTCAAATAGGTAAATATCTTCAGGAACGATGCCGCCAGTAATAGACAGTTCGAGACCCAATTCAGACAATGCACGCATTTTAACAAGGTCTTCTTCTGTCCAACCTACACCGGCTAATTCAGCGTCACGAGAACGGTGGTAAATCGCTTGTGAGATACCTAAGTCTACCCAAGATTGAGCATCATCCATTGTCCAATTACCGTAGATCTCAATTTGGATTTCACCGTTAAACTCATCGGCTACTTTCTTACACGCGCCAATGGTCGCGATGTGTGCAGCAGCAGAAACCGTAATCCAATCAGCACCCGCTTCGAACGCCATACGCGCTAGAATAGCGCCGCCATCGGTGGTCTTCATGTCGCACACAAGGATATGGTCTGGGTGGTTCTTACGAAGCGTAGAAACCGCCGTCATACCTTCTGCAAACGCCAAAATAGTGCCGACTTCAATTACATCAACAAAACTTTCAACGTTGTTTGCCACTTCAATGGCAGCAGGAAGGTTTGTTTGGTCTAGAGCGATCTGAATCATTGGTTTAGTCATGTTGTTATCCTTTAAATTGTTCACGTATTAGACGGGCTAAGCCATCATGGTTGTTATCTGTTGAGCACACGCATTGAACGTGTGACTTGACGATGTCATCAGCATTGAGCATCGCGACGCCTAGTCCGGCGTACTTAAGCATGGATATATCGTTGTGGTTATCACCGACAGCTATGACGTCGTTGGCTTGATAACCGAGCTCTGAAATGTATTCAGCAAGGCGTAGGCCCTTACTGTTTCCCATCGCAGCAAAATCTATTCTGTTTGACCAAGAACGCTCCCCATTGAAGTTCTTTTCTATCCATGGGTGTTGCATCAAACGGTCTACGGAATCTTGGTTCCCTTCTACTACAAATTTCCAAACGTGCTCGGCTTGTTGAGCCGCCTCAATGAATGATTCCACTTGGTAAATTTGAGGGCGATGTTGTTCTGGTGCTGTTTCCGCCCAACTTTCCAATGCCAACATGTAAGCAAAAGGGTTGTAATGGGAGTACGTCATGGCATGCGTAATGTACATGACCATTTTGAGCTGAAACTCATCTGCCATATCGATGAAGGTCAGCGCTTTGTCTTTATCTATCGCGTTTTGAGTCAGTACCGTTTCAGTTTGATAGTCATAAACATAAGTGCCGTTGCAACAAATGATCGGTGTATCTAGCCCTAACTCGTAATAGTAAGGTCGTGCAGCTGTGTGATGTCGGCCAGTCACAATCACGACATGGCAATATTGCTTCACTTCTTGAATCGCTTTTTTCACTTCAGGATGAATGGTGTGATCGTCTTGCAACACGGTTCCATCTAGATCTAACGCCAACACTTTATACATAGAGTGTCCTCTCAACTAATGCGGTTACGATTGAAGGTCAAGCTTACTGCTGACCGTAATAAGCGTTTTCACCATGCTTTCGTAAATAATGCTTATCCGATAATTCTGGTTGAATCTTGATTCCACTATTTAATGAACGAGTTGCCAAAGCCATCGCAGAAACCTCTTCTAGCACCACGGCATTGTGAACCGCGTCGTTACCATCTTTCCCCCAAGAGAAGGGTGCATGGCCTGCGACAATGACGCTTGGCACGGCCATTGGATCAATGTCTCTGTGCATAAATTCTTCAACAATTACGAGACCAGTGTTCTTCTCATACTCATCGGCAATTTCAAGGTGTGACAATCGGCGTGTACAAGGAATATCACCGTAGAAGTAGTCTGCGTGCGTTGTTCCTAAAGCTGGAATATCAATGCCAGCTTGCGCCCAGATAGTGGCACTGCGTGAATGGGTATGAACCACTCCGCCCGTTGCTGGAAATGCTTTGTAGATCTCTAGGTGGGTCGCGGTATCGCTTGAAGGGTTTAGCTTTCCTTCGACAACCTTGCCTTCTAAATCCACCACCACGATGTCTTCAACGGTCATGTTGCTGTATTCAACACCTGATGGTTTAATCGCAATCACACCGCACTCACGATCAATTTCCGATACGTTCCCCCAGGTGAAAGTCACCAAACCGTACTTAGGAAGCTGCAAATTGGCGTCTAAGACACGTTGTTTCAATTGGCTATATTTAGACATAATTGCCTCCTTACGCGGCTTCCGCTTGCAGCAGTGCAGAATCAATTAAACGCGCCACCTCTTCAGGACTTTTACATGCGCGAAGTTTTGAGAAGTCTTCATCAAATTCAATCAAATTAGCGACTTGCATCGTGCCTTCGATGTGTTCTTCAGAGTCTTTACCCGCCAGCGTGATCAGAACATCAACAGGTTCATCAACACCTTCAAAAGTAATCGGCGTTTCAAGCACGGTTAAAGCAAAACCAGTGCGAATCACGCCATCCTCAGGACGACAATGAGGCAACGCGAACGCGTCATGAATACAGATATAAGGGCCTTCTTCACCGATTGCCTTGGTAATCGCCTCGTAGTAACGTTCTTCAGCAATCCCTGCCTTGACCAATGCGTCAGTACCGAGCTTAATTGCCGCTTTCCAATCAACTGCTTTTGCGTTCAGCAGGATAGAGTTGTTTTGGATAAGAGATTCTTTCAGGTTCATGTTATTGCTCACTTATATAATTGTTTTTATTGACTCAGTGGTGATGTACCACTGAGCCGTTTCTAATTATTTGTGGAAGTTGGTCTCGATGATAGAAACCAGTTCGTCACCGAAAGTTTTCACCATAATCATGTTCTTCACCGCTAACTGCTGCTTGCCTTCAGGCAAACCCGTAATCTTCGCTGCAAGAGCAACTGAAGTAACGATGATGTCAAATGAACCAAGGTGAGATTTGTAATCAGTAATGGCGCTGTTAAATGTCGAACTTGGGATGCCTTTCTTGTCCAAGTACTCTTTGATTTTCTTAGAGCACATCATTGAAGAACCTTGTCCTGAACCACAGCACACTAAGACACGAACCGGTTTCTGGTCAGCCACCGATACTCTAGATTCTGTGGTTGTGGAAACCGATGGCGCTTCAGCGGTTGCTGTCGATTGTTGTGGTGCTGCAATTTCAATCTCAATGCCTTCTGGCGTTACTGCTGTCATTGTTTCAGCTTGTTTTTCCGCGTCTTCTTCTGCTCGTAGCTGTTTAGAAGCGAAGAACATGTAGACACCAGCCAAAGCTAAAATCCCGAAGAAGAACATATTAGAACTAGAGATACCTTGCATAATAGGTGGGAATACCAGAGCCCAATCAGCCATGCCCATCCAGCCATTAAACTCAGTACCCGATTGAGCAAAGATGTTGATTGCCCAAGCTGAACCGACAACTTCGATAATGCCCATCACGAAACAGATCTTCATGACGGCTTTCCAGCCACCGAAGTGGTTCGCAAATACACCGATAGTGGCATTCGAGAAGAACATTGGGATGAAGCCAGGAATGATCATGATAGGAGCATCAAACGCTAACATCGCAAGAACCGCTGTGAATTGACCAACAGCGCCCCACATGAAACCGAATACCATTGCATTTGGAGAGTATGCGTAGATAGCTGCACAATCGATTGCTAAAACAGCATTAGGAATAAGACGTTGAGAAATACCGTTAAAGGCTTCAGATAACTCCGCTACGAACATACGAACGCCCGTCACGATAACTTGAATAGCCACTGCGAATTTCAAACCAGTTTCGAAAATGTAGATAAACCAGTGCGTTTTGCCTGCCATGTCTTGAAGGTTATCAAGACCAAATGAAAGAAGGATAATGCCGAAGAAAGCAGTCATTACTAACGTTGTTGCTGCAATGCTATCGTGGAAAATGTGTAACCATTTAGGCAGTTTGATGTGATCAACACTGTCATTTTTGTCGCCAAGCTTTGGTGCAACTTTAGTCGCTACCCATGACGCAAACTGTTGTTGGTGACCAATAGAGAAACCCGCCCCACCCGTAACTTCTTGGGTAGGTTTGAACATAATGTTCGACGAAATACCCCAGTACAATGCCATCAATATTGCTGAATAAATGATGGTTTCCCACATACCTGCACCAAGCACGAAGTAGAAAACGGCAATGAGGCCAGCTTGTTGGAACATGATATGTCCCGTAAGCATGATGGTTCTGATACCAGTGACACGACGGAAGGCAACAAGAAGAATGTTTAACCCAAGTGCCAGCAATACGGCATATCCAACCCAAGAGTAATTGTCACCCATGGTTTCCATAGTCGACATCATAGAGGTGTACGGGTCAATAACAGACCCCGTCAAACCATGAATCTCACTCATTTTCTCAATAACCGGTTTGAAACCTGCTACCAATGTTCCTGCACCTACCTGCACTATCATGAAACCAACGATGGTTTTAATAGAGCCGGAGATAATAGTTGTTGCGTCACGCTTGAGTAGAATGTAACCCAGACAAGTAACAAGACCGAGTAGCAATGGTGCTTTGGTCATTACCTGACTGTAAAAAATATAGAAAATATCATATAAGAATTCCATATCTTTACCCCTGATTAATTTTTAATTTTAATGGTATGTAGGATGTGATGATGTCTAGTTTTGCTCACGAACTAGACTTTACCAATCAAAAGTAATCATTCAATGCTCACTTGTGATTACTTTGATTTATATCAATTAACCACACCCAGAATGTGCCTAATTGAGCTTGGGATCACACACAAAAACATCAATATCAATAAAATCAACAACTTATAAAACATTGTGATTGAAGTCTGATTTTTATAGCGATGTAGTTTGACAATCACGATGGTGATTATTAGAATCAAAACAAATCAAAAGTAATCATCAAATTGTCACAACGACATAAAGAGTGATAAAAATGAATGAAGTACAAAGACATAACGGCATCTTGTCGCTATTAGAAGATATGCAGACGATCAACGTCTCACATATCATTGATAGATTTAGTGTTTCACCTGCTACCGCAAGACGTGATATCGCTAAACTAGATGAAGTTGGCAGGCTGAGAAAAATTCGAAATGGTGCAGAACGAGTAGAGACTCAAAAGAGAAAATGGTCACCACTCAATATCAACAGCACTGAGTTCTATGAAGAGAAAGCGGAGATTGCACAAGCAGCCGCTGGGCTGTGTGACGCTGGCGATACGATCGTGATCAACTGCGGCTCTACTGCTTTTCTACTGGGCCAGCAATTATGTGGCGATGACGTTCAAATCGTAACAAACTACTTCCCACTCGCAAGCTATTTGATCAACGAAGATCATGACGATGTCATCATCATTGGCGGTCAATACAACAAAGCACAGAACATCTTTCTAAACCCATCCCCTAATTCATTAGGTGGCTACGCTGGAAACTGGATGTTTACCTCAGGCAAGGGTTTAACTGACGCCGGGCTGTATAAAGCTGACATGTTAACGGCTGTGGCTGAACAACAAATGCTAGAACAGGTCGATAAGCTTGTTGTCGTAGTCGACAGTTCAAAAGTTGGCCAACGTACTGGAATGCTATTTTGCAACAC
The DNA here is from genome assembly GCF_963898195.1 of Vibrio sp. L3-7. Classification (NCBI taxonomy): domain Bacteria; kingdom Pseudomonadati; phylum Pseudomonadota; class Gammaproteobacteria; order Vibrionales; family Vibrionaceae; genus Vibrio; species Vibrio sp. L3-7. The sequence goes on from NZ_CAWQUW010000021.1 coordinate 27,968, forward strand.
CAAACAAATAGACATAGTCATCACAGGCAAAAACGCTAATCCAGAAGTCGTAAAACAGATTGAAGCTCAAGGGACGCAAGTCATCCTAGTTTAAATCACAGGGCAGACTAGCCCACAAATAATAATAAATTCAGCTCAGTGCCTTAATCCAAATTAAGGCGCTCGGCTCCCTACATCCAAAATTAATCAAATTAGTGAAATAAAAGGTATTATCATGAGCAATGTAAACGAAATCACTCGCGAGTCTTGGATCCTAAATACATTCCCTGAGTGGGGTACATGGTTAAATGAAGAGATTGAACAAACAGTCGTGCAACCTAATACGTTTTCTATGTGGTGGCTTGGTTGTACAGGTATTTGGCTAAAATCAGAAGGTGGCGCAAACCTATCAATGGACTTCTGGTGTGGTACTGGTAAAAAAACTCAAGCAGTTCAAAAAATGAAAAACCAGCACCAAATGATGCGAATGGGTGGCGTTGAGGCACTTCAACCTAACCTACGAACTGCAATCTTCCCATTGGACCCTTTCGCTATTAAAGAGATCGATGCAGTTATGGCATCTCACGATCACGGCGATCATATTGATATCAACGTTGCGGCAGCCGTTCTACAAAACTGTGGCGATCACGTTAAATTCATTGGTCCTAAAGCGTGTGTTGATTTATGGATGAAATGGGGTGTGCCAGAAGATCGTTGTGTTATCGCGAAAGTTGGCGACGAGATTAAGATCAAAGACGTGAACATCAAAGTTCTAGACGCATTCGACCGTACTGCACTTGTGACACTGCCTGAAGGCACTTCTTCTTTAGATACCGAGATCTTAGGCGGCATGGACGACCGTGCAGTGAACTACTTAGTAGAAACTACCGGCGGTTCTGTTTACCACTCTGGTGATTCACACTACTCAAACTACTACGCTAAACACGGTAACGACCACAAGATCGATGTGGCTCTGCTTTCTTACGGTGAGAACCCACGTGGCGTGACTGACAAAATGACGTCTTCAGACATTTTACGTGCCGCTGAATCTTTGGATTGTGAAGTCGTGGTTCCTTTCCACCACGATATCTGGGCTAACTTCCAAAACGACCCACGTGAAATTGAAATGCTTTGGAACATGAAGAAAGAGCGTCTGCAATATGGCTTCGCACCTTTCTTCTGGCAAGTCGGTGGTCGATACACTTACCCAACAGACAAAGGCCGTATGCACTACCAGCACTTCCGTGGCTTTGCTGATATCTTCAAAAATGACCCAGAACTGCCATACCGCGCATTCTTGTAATTAAACAGCCAACAAAAAAGGGAGCATGAGCTCCCTTTTCTTTATCTAACTAAAATGGAATTTTTATGTTGTTGCGTGAATTTAAACATCACTTCAAACGTGGTGACCTAGAATCAGCCGTCGCCGTTAACTCTCCCAATAATGATGGTTATTATCTAATGGTTCGAAGCAGTAAGTGGGGAGTAAACAGTTTCTTAGAATCAGATAGAAAGATGCAACCCAGGATGTTCAAGACAAAAATGGCACTGCTCAACGCAGCAAATTCCATAGGCTTCACGTATCAATCCATCGACATCACGCAGCTATAAATAGAATTCACTTACTTATAAAAATCAAAGATCTATAACTAAAAATCACGCACTAACTAAATGAAAACCATACAATAAGCCATCAGTTCATTTCAGGATTTACTTTTGCGAACAAACAAACGGGCTAAATAAAGCAAAACCACTGACAAGAAATATATCCCCCCCGCCCAACCAAGCAACGCCAACATCAAATCTTCTTGTTCCCCGAGGCGCTGATAATCAGTTTGGGATAAATAAGGATCATCAAAAGGCGAGATCGTCAAAATCCACAGAAATGAAACGATCACACCAGCGATGCCTATCAATGCATGTAAACCTAACCTTAAGGTTTCCCTTAACACACAGCCCCAACCAGGCCATTTAACAACCAAAGAAAAACCTTTCAATCGTCACTCCATTATTGATTTAAAGCCTGAAATAGGCCACCACCGAAAATATCGCCAACAACACGATGGTATATTATTTTTTATCAATTGATACTCAACGAGTATTCTAAGCTTTCAACAACTTAGCGCAACGAAATGGGCAATAAAAATCTTATAGAACACGGTGTTATTGTAAAAATAACGCTACACTTTAGTGCTTCATTTACTGTGGTCGCTTTCGGTTCATTCCATGACTGTATTCCGTCTACAGCTTGCCGATATTTCCAACGTTCGTCATTTCCGTACTCAATCTCAAATTCAACATCGCAGTTTTTAAACTTGATTGAGATAAGTTACGCTCTGCTCTAATTAATAGACCGAAAGACATTGAGTAAACCAATGAAAGTTGACTATCGTAAACGCTTAATTCCGGTGACTCGTTATCTTGAACAACACTTTAACGAACCGTTGAACCTGCCAGAAGTAGCGACATTAGCTAACTTTTCGCCTTACCATTTCCACCGTACATTTAAAGCGTTACAAGGCGAAACACTCGCTGACTTTATACGGCGCCTGAGATTAGAAGCTGCAGCTAATGATCTTTTTAAGACCAAACAACCCGTAATCAACATTGCATTGAATTATGGTTTTTCATCGTCTCAAAGCTTTGCCAAAGCATTCAAACAACACTTTGGTTTTACCCCTACCGCATTTCGGGATTGTGTGGATTACCAAGCATTTTCAGAGCTAACACGAAGTAGCAAGATTGGACACTCATTGCGCAAGAATGGAAACGCAATAACCGGGAGCAATTCATATACTAACTCCGAACTTTCAACATGGAGTATGACAATGAAAACGCAACATTTCGAACCATCAAAACTTGCTTATGTACGAGTCACAGGCCCTTATGGTGTCGGTTATGAAGAACCAAGCGGTCGTCTTTATCAGTGGGCAGGAATGAAAGGATTGGCGAGCAATAGCTGTATCTTTATTTATCATGACAATCCAGAAATAACACCGACAGATAAGTGCCGTACAGACATTTGCTTAATGGTGCCAGAGGATGTCGAAGTACCTAACGGTATCGAGTTGAAGGGTTTTCCCGGTGGTCAATATGCCGTGATGAGACAAACGATTACCGAAATCGGCCAATACGCCAAAGCGTGGGATGACCTAATGAGCAAAGTCATTGAATCTGGTATTGAAACTGAAGACCGCCCTTGTTTCGAGCTTTACCATAGCTACGATCCACAAACTCATCATTCAGACGTCAGCTTCTGCACTGCAATTAAGTAACCAAAAAGAAAGCCTACCTCGCGTAGGCTTTCTTCCTTCTGTCACTCATTCGTTTTATCCAAATATCGTTGTTCCATTCCACTCGCTTAAACTTACCTAATAGAGCAAGAACAGCCCTTCATAACCACCAATCTCTATTTCATTCACATATTCCCCGATGTTGCCGTTTGCATCTACAGGCTTCATTGGAACATCCAGAGTAATAGTCAGTTTTGACGTATCATAAAAACTCACATTCTTACCATTGAAATCGGTGCGATACAGCACTCGCCCCTTGTCAAACTCTCGTGCAAGTACCATATCTTCAGGGCCACCAGCAACGACTAAACGTTCGGACTGATATAAGAAATAGGTGTACGTTGGCGACAAGTGAGTCAATCCATTCGGTAAATCAGCATGCACCACTTCATTCATCGATGAATCACCCACAATCGTGTAATCCGCAGCTACTGGTGTGCTTGTCGACAGCATCAACGGAATGGCCTCATAGCCATCAGGGATTACATTGCCCGGCTCTCCTAAATTGACCGCCAACAACGAGCTTGGTTGGTAAGCCATATTCTTTGGCACCCCACTCTTCCAAAAGTTATCTGACGTAGTATTTTCGCTGCCATAGACATAACCATTGTTCCATTGATTGAAATAACTGTGCTGCGTGTGGTGGTTGAGATAGTAAATCGCTAGGGCTGAGTATTGGTCGTGTTTCCAATTTGGCTCACTGTTACCAAAAAACTGCACCTTACCAAAGCGTGTGGTTGCTTGAAAAATAACACTTTGGTCAACGTACGCTAGCGCAGAGTTATCCCAAGATTTAGAGATACCTGAATAGCCACTAAAGCCTGTAGACGGGAACAAATAATGCTCTCTGAGGTACAAGGACCCAGCCTCAACAAGATGAGATTGACCATTTCGACCAAGTAGATTGGCGGTTCCAATGTTCAAAGCAATCAATGCATCACTATTTAGAGATGAGAGATTTTTCAAGAAGTTAGAAAACTGCGTTTTGTAGAGTTCATCGGCTTGCGTTGACCCTGCAATTGAACCAAGTTCCTGAATATTACCGCCAGAGTGAACATAGAACTGGTTTTCGCCGAGCAGTTTATTAGTGTCATCATTATAAGCGCCATTGAGGCCTTGTTCTGCCCAACTTTTTTGATGGTAAACGTGCATCGCAGATAAATAGTCAGAGTTAGCAACATTGGTTAACGCCCATGAAGAGTTTTGACTCCACATTCGACCAAACGGAATGACGCGTGACTCCCAACGAAAGCGAGCGGTCGCATTTTTTTTAGTACGATTTTTATATTCACTCTGTGACAAATAATTGTCTTGGTTGAGATCAGCTGACACATCAAAGCCGCGGATCTTACGCCACTGACTTATCGCCTTACCATCGAGTGTTGTAACGGGGGCGTCGGTTAACTGGACGACTGGAAAACTGTTTTTCAGCTTAACCTCTTTGAGACGAGGTCTGTCTTCAGCATTGTCGCCTTGCCAACGAATTCTCACCACATACAAACGTCCACCATCAAGCACAAAGGTAGAACCAAAGTGCTGACCACCACCATAGCTTGCACCGCTGCCATCATGTGTTGTCGCTCTCACCCAATCCGATGGAGGGGTCCAAATCACAGCCTGATTCTTACTCATGTTGAGCGTTTTATCTTTCTTTAAGTCCAACTTTGCCCATTGTGATACCTGGCCACGAGCATCGATTGCTGTTGGATATTCAAGCCAAAAATTACCGCCAGTAGCAAATTGAGAGAATTTTAGCGTCAGCCTATCGAACGGTTCGGAGTGATACACATAAAGCGCTCCGCCGTTATCAAAATTTTCAAACACATCGGCGTCCCAAGGCGGTGCTTGATAGAGCCAGAAACCGGCATGGTCTTCACTCGCGGTGTAACCAACGATCATAGGTTTGCGATTAAGAAGGGTATTTTCACCGTGCGTTTCATCTACTTCTGCAATCACAGAATCTTCAGAGAAGTGAAGAAAGAAATCTTCAAAATTGGTACCGTTTAATTCGGTGCTGTTACGGAGGTCATTTTCGAGCCAGCCCGAGTTCATCTCCAACTTCTGGTTATACATGTAACCGATCGCGGTGATTTGTTCGTTGTCAGCTTTGTCTGAATAAGTACCAAAAACGATGTCACTGTTTGTAATTTCCCAGTCAATGACATCACGTTCAGACATTGGAGAGTCGCTTAGATCAACACCTTGTTCATGTAATCCGGGTAACACGATCGCGGTACCTGCAGCGAAAGAGCCACTAGCAAAGAGATATGAAGGAATGAGTGCTAGTAACCATAGAATGTAGGTTTTCATCATTTAAATTTCCTAATCGATACAATCGTTACTCAAAGTACGAAACGAGAAGTCAGCCAACTTACGTGTCAATTTAGGAATCAAAATACGAGAAAAGTATCGGCTAGAAAGGTTTAATGTTCAAGCGCCAAACGGCTCCGTTTCATTCGCAATAACAAAAGACTGTGAATACCCATTAAAAATCAGAATATTGAGAGAAAACTAAATTTTTATGATTTTAATTTTGATGGTGAAACAAGTTAGGGGATCAGGCAGGAATCTGCGTGTCATTTTCTCATAATGAGAATTTCGCAATTTAGGTGAGGGTGATTTGAATCAGTAACTATAACGAGGTTCAGAGTTGAAATTAAGTAGTCGATATCACACTCTCAATTTGAACGTCGTGAGTTCTTACCGTAATTCCACTCGCTCAATATAAGGCTCTATTATAATCTCAGAGAGCTTTTACTTCGATTCGCACACGTTCAATAGACATGCTCCACTTGTCACAGCACAAGACAGGAAGCAATTTGCCAGTAACGAGTCACTGCGTCATGCTCACCGAAAAGCGCTCGAGTATTGGCGCAATGCTCTGCTTACTAAAAGCTAGACAACTTAAAAGTGGGAAACGAAAAACGAAAAAACAGCTGAACGTCATACCAACTGGCCAACAAACTGGTGGCTATCAAAATCATTTACAGCCTTTTATTCCACTTCCCTTGATGGTCACGGTCGCAGTTTTCTTGTGTATCGTAGCTAATATGCTTATCGATATTTTTCAATTGAATTCCAACCTGATTGAACGCTTTTTGGATAGACGAAGAGACATTCTGTTGACCTTCGCCATTCAAAAAGTTCGTTCTATCCTGATTCGTATCGAATACACAGACAATTTTCAAACTTTGTGGAAAAGAAGAGAAGTTAACGGCGTGAGTCACCCAAAGAAAACCATCGTAGCTTTTCAATGTATCTTCACAAACGTCAGTTAATACGTCTCTGATTTGATTTTCGGTCTTCTTATCTGATTTGCGCATGAAGCAACCTTCCTATTTAACACCTTAAAAAATAAGGTTTTTCGGTCAATTTCGTATTACCCGACATTGGACACTGTGGCGGTTTCAAATGCAAAGTATTTATACTCCCACTGATAAATTCCACAATGTGGGACTCTTGTTTCACAAGGTGGAATATTGATAGTTGTCACATTATCAATAGCAAACTACCGCTATATTTCTCTCATACAACGAGAGGCGGCTTTATGAGCAAGTTACAAGGTAATCAAGCATTGGTAAAAGCAATCGCGGTCATCGACTCGATCGCTGAAGGCAATCGACAACTGAAAGATGTGTGTGAACATTTGCAGCTGCCGAAATCTACGGTGCACAGAATTATCCAAGGCCTTATTGAAGCTCGCTATATCCGAGAAGTGAAAGGGATTGGTCTAGTGCTAGGTACTAAAATGATTCAACTTGGTATCCGCGCCCAACAAGACATGCCTCTCAAAGAAATTGCGAAACCCTTTATTCGCAAACTTGCTGCTCAAACTAAAGATACTGTCCATCTAGGTATAAAAGATGAGGATCAAATCTTCTACCTAGATAAAATCCCGGGAGAGCGTGCAATTCAACTGCGATCTCAAGTGGGAGACCGACTGCCAATGTCTGCAACGGGGATTGGAAAAGCGTTAATGATTGATATGCCAAAGATGGAATGGATTCGACTTATTTCATCGCAAACTAATCATGACCTCGAGTCGATGCTAAAAAGAATGAATGAATATTCTAAGCATGACTATAGCTATGACTTAGAAGATAACGAAGACCTTGTACGTTGCGTTGCTGTACCAATAAGAAATAAATATAACAATATTATTGCGGCTATATCAGTAACCAGTATCAAAGAATATATGTCTGACGAAAGAATGACGGAGTTAATTCCTGTTATTACTGAATATTGTCAGAAAATATCCAAGCAACTTAATTAACCCTACAGGTGTATGTAACGTACACTTTATATAAATAATAAATTAATCAGGTACGACTATGTCTAGAACCGGAAAAATTCTAGCCATTGGTGGGGTGTTTGTCGCCTCAATCATTGGTGCAGCTATTGCTACAAATTCTCAAGGAAATAACCAATCGAGTATTGCAGCAGGTGAATCTCAAGTTCAAACATTACGTTTCAGCATGAGCTCTAATAATAAACACCCTATCTATGATGGTGCTGCTAAGTTTAAAGAAATTGTTGAGAAATTTACTGAACTGAAGGTGAATATATACCCTTCAGCGCAATTAGGTGATGACCGTGCGGCGATTGAAATGCTGCAATTAGGAACACTTGACGTATCTATTCCATCGACGGGTCCACTGGCTAACTTCTACCCTGAATACAATGTGTTCGACCTTCCCTTTATGATCACCAGTGAAGATGTCGCAGATAAAGTGCTACGCAGCGAATTTGGCGACGACATGCTGAAAAGACTAGAGTCAAAAGGCTTAGTCGGCCTGGATTTCTGGGAAAATGGCTTCCGTCATGTAACTAATTCACGTCGTGCTGTGAAATCGATTGAAGATGTGAAAGGCCTAAAGATCCGTACTATGGAGAGCCCACTTCACCTAGACGCATGGAAAGCGATGGGCGCAACCCCAACGCCGATGGCCTTCAACGAACTGTTCACAGCACTGCAGCAAGGCACGGTTGACGGGCAAGAAAACCCTTACCCGAATATCGCACTGAACAACTTGTTCGAAGTACAAGAAACCTTATCAAACACAGGCCATGTATACACACCATTGGCTTTAATTGTTAGCCAAGCGACATGGAACAAACTAAGCCGTCACGATCAAAGGGTTCTGCGCCAAGCCGCTATTGATGCTGGCGACTACGAGCGTCAAGTTAACCGTCGAGTCAATCTTGAAAGCTTGGATGTTATTAAACAAAACATGGAAGTAGTAACGCTAACACCTGAAGCACTGGTTGGCTTCCAAGAAGCGACTAAGCCCGTTATTGAGAAATACACACCAATCATTGGCAAAGATGTTGTCTCCGCTTTCCAAGAACAAATTAAAAAAGCTGAAAACGAATTAGCCGCTCAGTAACTTAAGCCATCACTTAACATTTAGACCATTACATTATTAATACTGACTATTTTGATGATTAACCCTCAATAACTATCATTAATAAATAATAAACAAGTAATAGGTCTAAGTAATAAGTGAACAAGGAACCTTATTATGTTGAATTGGTTAGATAAGTATTTTGAAAATACGATAGCCGTAATACTGCTCGTTGTTATGACGGCGGCAATATTCTTACAAGTAGTATCCAGAACATTCGATTATTCAATTGCTTGGACTGAAGAGTTAGCTCGCTATTGTTTCATTTGGTTAGTTTATATCGGCATCAGCTTTGCTGTCGCGAAAAAGAGCCACATAAAAATAGAAGCCATCGCAATGTTAATTGATGAGAAGGAAAAAAAGTACCTAAGCCTATTTTCGGACTTCGTCTTCTTAGCATTCTCTGTTGTTATTTTATTTAAATCAACGCAGATGGTGGCGAACCTATATTACTTAGGTCAAACATCACCAGCACTTGGGTTGCCAATGTGGATCGTTTATCTAGCAGGCCCAGTAGGCTTTGCACTTACATCAATCAGGTTGATTCAACAGATGGTATCCACCACTGATGACATCAAAACAGCGAAATAGGAGGTAATCATGTCAGTATTTATTTTGTTTGCGACTTTCGCACTACTCGTTATTGCCTCTGTGCCCATTGCTATCTCATTGGGTATGGCAACGCTACTCACCATTATTTCAACCGGCACCTTAAGCGTTGATTTTCTTGTGAGTACCTTAATCACCTCTGTCGATTCTTTCCCAATTATGGCAGTACCATTTTTCATCCTAGCGGGTGACATCATGGGCAGCGGTGGTATCTCGCAACGTTTGGTGAACTTTGCTAACTCATTAGTGAAAAACATCACGGGTGGCTTCGCGATTGCTTCAATCATTACATGTATGTTCTTCGCTGCTATCTCGGGCTCTGGCCCAGCTACGGTAGCGGCGGTTGGCGGCATCATGATTCCAGCGATGATCAAGTACGGCTACGATAAGGGCTTTGCAACCGCGGTTGTCACAGCAGCAGGTGCGATTGGTGTCATGATTCCACCAAGCATCCCAATGGTGATGTACGGCGTATCTGCAGGCGTATCAATTGGCGACTTATTCATTGCAGGCATCATCCCAGGTATCTTGGTATCGCTTTGTTTGATGGCTTGGGCATACATCTACTCTAAGAAAAAAGGCTACAAAGGATCAGACGAACCATTTAGCTGGAAAGAGGTGTGGGCTCAATTTAAACACGCTCAACTCGCGCTGCTTATCCCAGTAATCATTCTTGGTGGTATCTACGGCGGTATTTTCACCCCAACAGAAGCAAGTGTAGTAGCGGTGGTTTATGGCCTTATTGTGAGCCTATTCGCCTACAAAGAAATTACCTTTAAAGACTTACCAAAAATCTTCACTAAATCGGTGATTACTTCCGTGATTGTGTTGTTGATTGTGGGTACCGCAACTGCCTTTGGTAAGTACTTAGCACTTGAGCAAATTCCAACACAAATTGCTAACGCGATGCTTGAGTTCTCTGATAGCAAGGTGATCTTCATTATCTTGATGGTAGCTCTACTGCTCGTCGTCGGCTGTTTCATGGAGACCGTTGCGGCAATCATTATTCTGACGCCAATCTTGGTTCCAGTGGCCATGCTATTCGGTTTCAACCCAGTACACGTCGGCATCATCATGGTGGTGACATTGGCTATCGGGTTTATCACTCCTCCTCTGGGTCTAAACTTATTTGTTGGCTCGAGCGTTTCAGGGGTCTCTGTTGAGAAACTTTCTAAAGCCATTATCCCGTTCTTCTTAGCCATGATGTTCGCGTTAACGCTGATTGTATTTATTCCTCAGATATCTCTGATTCTGATTTAAGTAAGGTATTTATTGTGAAAATTATTGATGTCATTCCACACGCAATCTCAGTTCCACTAGAGACGCCATTTTATTTCGCACAAGGCTGGGTTCATAGCCGTAGCTCAATGATCATCGAAATTGTTACTGATGAAGGAGTTGTTGGTTTTGGTGAAGCTCTGTGTCACGGCCTACAGAGCCCACACATTGCGGCGGCATTTATTGAACATACCTTTAAGCCGCTACTGATCGGACGTAGCCCGTTCGACGTGGAAGTGCTTTGGGAAGAGATGTACAACGTGACTCGCCCATACGGTCAAGGTGGTTCTGCGGTGAACGCGATCAGCGGTGTTGATATTGCACTGTGGGATGTCATTGGTAAGGCTCTCAATAAGCCGATTCACTCACTGATCGGCGGTGCTTTCCGCAAGGAAGTCACCCCGTACGCTACTGGCTTCTATCGTGTCGCAGACGCGAAATATCCAGAAGCAGCTATTGAAGAAGCACATCGCTATGTCGATGGTGGCTTTGAAGCGTTCAAACTCAAAATTGGATTTGGCGTAGATGAAGACATCGCCTTCATTCGTTCAATTCGTGAAGCCGTTGGTAATAATGTGAAGATCATGGCTGATGCTAATGGGGCGTACAACGCTGCTGCTGCACGTCGCATAATCAAAGAAACAGAAGAGTTCAACCTGTACTTCTTAGAGGAGCTGTTGGCTCCAGAAGACATTGCTGGCTATCAAGAAATCAAGAACCTTTCTACGACTTATATCGCCGCAGGTGAGCAACTGTTCGGAAAAATGGGCTACCGCCCTTGGCTTGAACAGAGAGCGTTAGACGTGATTCAACCTGATCTATGTTCTTCAGGTGGTATCACGGAATGTAAGAAGATTGCAGCAATGGCACAAGCAAACCACACCATGATGATTCCACACGTGTGGGGTTCTGGTATTGGTATTGCGGCCTCTTTGCAGTTTATTGCTTCACTACCAAGTTCACCCTTATCACTTAACCCTATCGAGCCAATGCTTGAGTTTGACCAATCTTCACACCCATTCCGCAAAGATCTCATTTGCGATGGCATCAAGATGGAAAACGGCAAGGTACAAATCTCTACCAAACCGGGCATCGGTGTCGATGTGAAGACCGACATCATCAAGCAATACAAAGTTAACTAAAGAGGCAAAGTTAACTAAAGAGGCAAGGTTAACTAAAGAAGCAAAGTTAACTAAATAAACAGAGTTAGCTAGACCCGAAACGTTAACGGTTCGACAAAGTAAACCGATAAAAAGTACATCAACTAAACCTAAAACTGCGCGCCTTAGGGCGCGTCTGTGAGCTGTAATTATGAATCAAAAAAACAAAATCAGTTGGCTAATTCTGGATTGGGGAACGACAAACTTTCGTGCCTTTGCCATGGATGAACAAGGACAGGTCGTTGATAAAACAGAACGCAAAATGGGGCTGCTTCAGGTTGAAGATGGTGCCTTTGCAACCGAGCTTGAATCATTACTGAGTGAGTGGCTCGGCGAATATCAACACTTACCCATTTACATGGCAGGTATGGTTGGTTCTGCACAGGGCTGGGTCAACGTCCCTTATGTTTCCACGCCAACTAATGTGGAGTCCTTGGCTCAAAACACCCATCAATTCGACCTCCCTTGGGGGGCAACAGCCACCATCATTCCGGGTGTCAGCCATTGTGATGAGCATGGCCACTACGACGTCATGCGTGGTGAAGAGGTTCAGTTATTTGGACTTCTTGAGTTAGCAGGCAAACCGACGCTTGAAGCAGCCTTTCCGGGTACTCACAGCAAACACGCAAATATTGAAGCGGGTAAGTTAGTCTCGTTTTCAACCTACATGACTGGCGAACTTTTTTCTGCACTGTCGACACACACAATCCTAGGGCGTGGCTTACCTAAACAAGCCAGCTCCAACGCTGCTTTTGTAAAAGGGGTAGAGGAAAGCTCGAACCCGTCAATCACCAATCAGCTCTTCAAAGCCAGAACGCATCGTCTATTCGGCAATCTAGAAGAGAGTGAAGTGTTTGATTACTTATCAGGGCTGTTAATCGGCAACGAAGTACGAGAATTGCATCAAGAGAGCATCTACTTGGTGGGCGGAAAAGCTCTATCAGAACGCTATGACCAAGCCTGTCGTCAGCTAAAGAGAACAACCGAATACGTGAATGGCGACGACACTTTCATCGCTGGAATGTTAAAAATTAAAGAGGCAATGAACAATGACAAATAAAGACTTTAACCTAAGTGATCACTTACCACTCGTTGCCATTATCCGTGGTGTAGAACCGGAAGATTGTATTCGTGTGACGCAGATTTTGATTGAGGAAGGCTTCTCAATGATTGAAGTGCCATTGAACTCACCAGATGCATTGACCAGCATTAAAATGCTAGTCGAACATTTCGGTGATCAATATTTAATTGGCGCGGGTACCGTTACCACACCAGAAAAAGCACAAGCTGTGATTGATACAGGTGCAAACTTAGTGGTAACGCCGAACTTCAACGAACAGGTCGTGAAAATGTCAGCGGCTGCAGGTTGCGTCAGCTTCCCTGGTGTTGTTACGCCAACAGAGGCGTTCGCTGCACTTGCTGCCGGTGCGACAGGGTTAAAGCTATTCCCAGTTTCAGTGCTTGGCCTTGATGGCTTTAAAGCGTTGAATTCCGTACTGCCTCCCGAGGCAATCTGCTTACCTGTAGGAGGAATCAACCCTACCGTCGAGAGCATGAAACCGTACTTAGACATCGGTGCAAAAGGCTTTGGTTTAGGGGCGTCACTGTACAAGCCTGGCTTATCTGACGACGAGATTCGTGCCAATGCAAAAGCATTCAATACCGCCTTTAAAGCGTCTGTAGCTTAAGTAAGCTCGCCCAAAAAGTAAGTAGAACCAACAATACGGCTCATATATCTCTACGTGATTTTGTTATCAAGTCATACAGAACAATATGAGTCGTATTTCTTTTACTAAGATACTAGCTCACCGCTTGTTCCCAATCAGTCAATAACCTCATGATTACGCGCGAGTCTTGGTGACTAGCCATTGGCGCAGCCAGTTGTGTGTCGCCTCGCTCAACCGCTTGGCGGATATTACGCACTTGATAATGGAAGCCATCGCCTTGCGCTTCGACTTTCACTTCACGGGTCGACGTTTCATAGATCTCAACAGTGAACGAGTTTTCTTCGGTCGGTAACCATGGGTTAGTTTCGAGTGTGATACAGCCTTTGCTACCTAAAATCGTGAAGCCATGCTTTAAGCCGTGGTCTTCTGCGGTATGGATTTGTGCGGTAAAGCGGTCATTAAAATGCATCATCGCCGACGATTCACAAATATTGCCATCTTGGCCTCGTCGACCGATTGCTGAAATTTGCATCTCATCGAACACGCTCTCGCCAAATTGCTGCTGCGCAACAGAGTGAATCAGCGACATTGGATAACAACCCAAGTTGTACAGTGCGCCTTTACTCGCAGGATTCACAAACTGATCAATCGCCGCTACATAAGACCCTTGAATTGAACGCACGTCTCCAATCTCACCTGTAGCTAACTCTTGATGAAGCTTGGCAATCAATGGGTGGTTTAGATACATCAAACCTTCAGCGAAGAACACACCAGACGCTTTGACCGCTTGCAGAGCTTGCTCGGTTTTTTCCATATCAACCGATAACGACTTTTCACACAAAATCGCTTTGCCTTTTTGAGCGGCTTTAATCACGTACTCGTGGTGAACGTGGTTTGGCAGAGCGATGTAGATGATGTCGACTGACTCATCTTCAATCAAAGCTTCATAGCTGTTGAAGGTCAGTGTTGGCTGATACTGCGCAGCAAACTCATTGAGTGTTTTTTCTGTGCGCCCTGCGACGGCATACAGTTCACTTTGTGCATCGCCTTTGATCGCATCAGCCATTACGCCTGAGATAAAGCTTGTTCCTAATATTCCCCATTTCATGGCTTACTGCTCCTGCTTTTTTGTTTCAGCTGATTCAAGTTGCGTTTCGAACGCTTGAACCAACTCAGCAATATCACGCTCAATAAACGCTTGGGTATGAGGCATAACAAAATGCTGGTTAATTGCTTCACGGTTTGCGTATTGCTCAAGCAAAATCACACGATCGCTTTGGCTTTGATCATAGGTTGCAATTGCTTGTAGGCAGCCAGGTTCGCTTTGCATGTCTAAGCAAAACTGTTCGATGGCTTCAACTGCAGCATCACGTTCAATGTTTGTTTTTATCTTAAGTTCGGCAGTGACAAAGATGGTTTCGTTCATTTGAGGCATTTCACGCTCTTATTTTAGTTAATTATCGGTTTGCCATTAATATAATTAACCCCTAATAATTGATAAACTCACCTTTTGTTTATTATTTATCAACTGAGAGTGTTTAATGGATAAGTTAACCAGCATGAAGGTCTTCGTTTACGTGGTCGAGCAAGGCAGCTTTCGCAGCGCCGCAAACCACTTCAACCTGTCGGCGACCATGATCAGTAAACATGTTCACTATCTTGAAACAAGCCTCAACTCTCAGTTGATCCACCGCACCACGCGTAAGCAATCATTAACCGATTCTGGTCAGCTTTACTATCGGGAATGTAAGCGAATTATCGAAGACATCAGCAATGCAGAGAATCTGATTCAAACCTTGGAAAATCAGCCCCAAGGCACGGTAAAAATAAACTGCCCTGTCACCTATGGAAACAAGGTACTTGCCCCGATAGTGGCGAAGTTTCTCGCGAATCACCCAACAATCAACGTCGAACTCGTGTTGAACAACGACCTTGTCGATCCTTATTCTTCCGACATTGATTTGATTGTGCGAATTGGTGACCTGTCTGACTCTAGCTTGGTCGCAAGATACTTAGGGGATTATGAGATGTGTTATTGCGCAGCTCCTGAATACCTTAACCAACATGCTGAGATCAGCATGTTGGAAGACCTTGCACAACACCCGTCGCTTGGGTTCAGCTATAGCAGTCGTCGTGATGTGATTGGACGTGATACTCACATCCGCCATATCCAAAATAGTGAACCTCAACTCGGAGAACCTCAGAATCACCAAGCAACTCAAACCGCACCGAATAAAGGGTGTGCGCGTTTGATGTCAAATAATGGGGATGTATTGCGATATGCCGCCCTACAAGGCGTAGGCGTTTTGTTGCAACCAACTATCTTAGTCGCAGAAGAAATTGAGCGTGGGATGCTATTGGAGATCTTACCCGGCATGGCACCGTTACCAAAACCGATTCACTTACTGTACAAGACCAAGCAACTGTCGTTGAAGAACCGAACCTTTGTCGAATTCTTGTTAGCCACTCTTTCTGAGTAACTAAGCGCTGACGAATTAGCAAAGAGGCTTCTAAGTAACGAAGCGTTTTCTAAACAACAAAACCGCTAAACCGTTTGCCAATGGCTCATTAAGCGCTTGCCAAGATCAGAAGGTGTGGTGTTATGGACTATCATCTCATCGCATTGGTTGAACACCATGAAGTGTTTTAGCTCATCGCATAAAGCATGAACCAGCGACTCATAGTTTTTAATTCGTGCTTCCACAACCAAATTACGGATATTGAGCAAACGACTCTTCCTATCAACTTTACAATCCATTCGTGCCACCAACTCACCTTGCCACAGAATCGGCAAACTAAAGTAACCAAACTGGCGCTTGGCTTCAGGAACATAGCACTCAAGAAGGTAATCAAAGTTGAACAATGATTGCATTCGCTTACGTTGAATCAGCAGGTTATCAAATGGCGAGAGTATCTTAAGCTTGGTTCTAGAAAGGGGCTGATTCAGCAGCTCAAAAGCAGCGGGTAAGGCATAATAATCACAACCATGAACATCGACCTTTATCAATCGCTTGTCTTCAAGCATCTGTTGGAGTGTTTTCTGTATCAATGGTTTCGTGTTCTTGAGGAGATAGCTCATTTCCGTCACAATCCCTACTCCATTGGCTTCGAGATAACGTATGATCAGATGCTCGATGTACTCTTGTTCCGTTGGTTCAGAGGTATCAATGCCACTCGGCAAAACTCGTTCGGTTAGGTCATACACCTTATGGAAGTTCACTCGGCTCGGTACCATTAAGTCACCTTGCATAAACAAAGTCTCTAGTGCCTGTTTGGCAGGTTTACCGCCCCATCCGCCGGGGTTTGGTCTATCCCCTGCAAAGTCTTTCGCCATTAATGGCCCTTCGCTCTCAATACGTTTGAGAACATGCGCCATCAGTGCATCATCCTTTTTATACCAATGCTTAAGCTTACCGCTCGCAAACCCGTTCTTTCGATGCAAGCTGAAACGGTAGTCACGCATGGGTAAATACGCGGCGGCGTGCGACCAATACTCAAACACTTCTCGACGCTCTAGCAGCTTATCAAGATGATTGAGTTGGTAGTCTTGATTGCGATTCCACAGCGTATGATGGTGAGCTCGCTGAATCACAGAGATGGTATCAATTTGAACATACCCAAGGTTTTCAATCGCAAACAGCGTGTTCGCCAAAGCGCCCCCATTGCGTTGTTTTTTAGGTGGTAGCTTCTTAGGTGGCAATTTTTGCGAAAGCAGTACCATTTTTTGCGCTTGAGCGAGTGACAGTGATTCCATGAAATTCAGACTCTAATTGATACCAATGATCGGCTTATGATTCCGCAATAAGCTCTTGAAGGATTTGCTTGTACGTTTCCACCGTCTGAGCGCCGGTTACCGCACTTTTACGATTGAATACCACAGTAGGAACCGCTGAGATCCCCATGCGTTGCCATTCAAACTCTTGGGCTTCGATTTTCTTTACGTTATCGGCGTTCTTTAAGCGCTTCAACGCTTTGTTAGAATCCAAACCAACCGCTTCAAGTTCTTGTGCGATGACCTCTAAATCAGCAAGATCTTTCTCTTCCGTAAAGTGGGCATTAAAGAAACGTAGCTTTAACTCAGTCTGTTTGCCATACGCCAGCGCGAAATCGAGAAGCACATGCAGGTGACGTGAATTGACCATTCTCATGCTGTCGTAGAAATTGAAATCGAACCCTACAGCTTGGCCACGGGCAACCAATTGCTCACGGGAACTTTGGCTCTCTTCTGCACTAGAGCCGTATTTTCTCATGATGTGGTCGCGCAGGTTTTCACCTTCTTGCGGCATATCTGGATTCAACTCAAACGGCTGCCACTCAAGTTCAACCTGCTCAGCTAAGCCAAGTTCGGTTATCGCTTGTTCTAAGTTTTTGTAACCGACAACGCACCATGGGCACATTACGTCAGAAATAATATCGAGTTGAATTTTATTGCTCATAGTCATACCAAAATCTAGTTGAAAACAGGCCGTATATAAAACGGTCACCTTGTATTGCCACTGAGTATAACAAACCTGAACACTCGTTCAATTATGTATTGTGAGAAAAGTGAGGCATCTATGAGTTGCTTAGATAAAAAACAACCTTTACGCTTTCGCTTAACTCAACTAGAGCGCTTACTCTCACGTCTGAAACCCGAGACAAGGATTCTCATGAAAATCGAACTGACCACAAACCCAACTCAATCCGATATAGATGAAATTCGGTCTGGGCTTCGTAACTACAACACCCCCTACCTGGAAAACGTATTCCATAGTGATGTCGTGTGTTTCACCAAAGATATCAATGGGGCTAAAACAGGTGGTTTAGTTGGGGAGATATGGGGAAATTGGTTGATCGTCAAATATCTATGGGTGTCACCAGGGCATAAAGGACAAGGGCTTGGCAGTCAGTTGCTGCTAGAAGCCGAAAACTTCGCAAAAACCAAAGGCTGCCATTCGTGCTTCTTAGATACATTCAGCTTTCAAGCCAAACCTTTTTACATCAAACGCGGCTATCAACTGCAATTTACGTTAGAGCAGTTCCCTGAAAACTCAGAAAGACACTACTTCACCAAACGCCTTTAAAAAGATGGCAATTACCGTTGTCTCGTCCTAAAATACGTTGACAGTATTTCTACTAAGTCAACAGCGTCAGCTGTTGGCTTTTTTCATGCACCTCATTTGGAGTTTTCATTCTGAGACTAAGGTGCGGCCTCATGTTGTTATAGGTACTTATAGACTCTTTTACTAGTTGTTTAAGCTCTC
>NZ_CAWQUW010000022.1:0-43726 GCF_963898195.1 Vibrio sp. L3-7
ACCTATAACAACATGAGGCCGCACCTTAGTCTCAGAATGAAAACTCCAAATGAGGTGCATGAAAAAAGCCAACAGCTGACGCTGTTGACTTATTAGAAATACTGTCAACGTATTTTAGGACGAGACAATCTTAATGCGATCTGAACGTCATATTTAAAACAAAAATAAAAAATTAATCATTTTATAGCCTGAGATAATATTCACTAAAGACGAATCATTTATACAAAAAAAGAGTCCACCTCTGGATTGTATCCAAGCTTATGGATATTTAATCGAATTGCAATAACTCCCATTTCCACAGCTCCATTTCTAGTGAAATAATAATTTGATAGCTATCACATTTAGGACGGTTATTTTCCCATACTATCTCGGCATGTTAATTACTTAAGAGTAATTAAAACTTAGTAATTGTTATTAATAAGCTTGGATTTAATTAGAAACAAGCGGTTAATCCCTACGTAAAATAAAATCATTATTAAATGATCGGAGACATTATCATGCGCATAGTATTATGCTTTAGGCGGTAACGCTCTTTTAGCAAGAGGCCAAGCATTAACGGCTGAGAACCAACGTGAAAATATAATCAAATCAGCGGCGAGTATTGCTGCAATCGCACGCGAGCATGAGATTGTTATCGTTCATGGTAATGGCCCACAAGTAGGTTTGTTGATGGAACAAAACGCGGCTTATAGCGAATATTCGCCAGAGACTACCCCATACCCAATGGATGTACTCGGCTCTCAAACCTGTGGCATGGTGGGCTACATGTTACAACAAGAGCTAAGAAACATTGACCCTGAATTAGACGTAGCGACGCTAGTCACGCAAACTGAAGTATGCAAAAAAGACCCTGCGTTTGCGAACCCGACTAAATTTGTTGGCCCTGTATATACAGAGCAACGAGCCAAAGAGTTAATGGCTCAAAGCACAATGCAATTTAAAGCTGATGGCGAGTACTACCGTCGCGTTGTGCCTTCTCCTATGCCAAAAAGCATTGTTGAAATTCAGCAAATTGAAACTCTTCTAGATACAGAAAATCTTGTTATCGCTTGTGGCGGCGGCGGTGTTCCCGTGAGTATTGAGCATGGTAAGAGTACTGGCGTAGAGTGCGTCATTGACAAAGATCTTACGGCTGAATTGCTGGCTGAAAAAATCCATGCCGACTTATTTATTATCTTAACCGATGGTTCGATTTTCCGTAACTATGGTAAAGAAGACCAAGCAGAAATGAAGCAAGCAACACCTGCTAGTTTAGCAGAATTTTCATTCCCTGCTGGTTCTATGGGGCCAAAAATTGATGCCGTTTGTAAATTCGTTGAAGCTGGCTTAGGTAATGCGGCGATTGGTTCATTATTTGATTTAGATAAAATAATCACCAATGAAGCTGGCACTCTGATAACGAAAGGCGAAGGTATTGTTTATTACTAATATTATCGAGTGATAAACAATACTAATATAAATTATATTACAAGCCTCTTATTTAATTATAATGAGGCTTATTTTATTAGGACCGTTTAATGCTAGATGAGATAAGTATTCATAATTTTGGAAATTAAACCCGAAAAGAATGAATACATAATATCTTTAAATATACCCAATATTAATTATAACGTGATTTAATCCAAATAACGTTTCCAGTTCATTAAAAAACAATTCAATACGTTCACATCGGTGCATTTGCATCCGCTTGGTTCTCTGGCATCGCATCAATAAAGGCGGGTAACTGGTTACACTCCTCAACAATCGAGTTAATCAGCGGATAAGGCGACATATCAACGCCAAAGCGCAGCGCGTTATACACCTGCGGCACTAAGCAAATGTCTACGATACAAGGCAAATCCGTGAGGCTATAAACTGAATCCGCGTGTGTTTTTCGGTGTTTGGCCAGCTTCTCTTCTAACGCTGAAAACCCTTGGCTCATCCAATAGTGAAGCCAATCCATTTTTGCCTCTTGCTCGCACGACAACTCTCGCTCCAAATACTGCAACACACGCAGATTATTCAGAGGGTGAATTTCCATAGCGATATCCTGAGCCATCGCCAGTGCTTGATAGCGCAGTGGTGTTTGCTCTGGAATCAACAAGGTGTCTGGGCTGCTCTCACACAAATAACTTTCGTCCAAGTATTGCAAAATCGTCAGCGACTGATTGAGTTGAACGTCACCATCCACCAGCACCGGCACTAATTCACTGGCATTGAGATCGCGATATTGTGGATCATGTTGCTCGCCGCCATTACGCACCAAATGCACCGATTTCGACTCATAGTTGAGTTGCTTTAGGTTCAATCCAATACGCACTCGATAGGCTGCGGACGAGCGCCAGTAACCGTAAAGTATAATGTTCTTGTTCACGATGCTCTCGCTCATACTGAAACCCTATTACGTGGATTATAGTGCTCGATACTGGCTCACTTTTTGGTCTATCGCACCAAAAATAGAGTCACCCGCCGCATCAAACATCTCAAGCTTGATCGAGTCACCAAACGACATGAATTGAGTCGACGGCTTGCCATCTCGAATCGTCTCAATCATTCGCACTTCGGCAATACATGAATAACCTACACCGCCTTCGGCAATTGAAGTGCCGTGGTCAGTGCCTTGCTTATTAGAAACCGTGCCTGAACCGATAATCGCGCCTGCCGACAGTGGGCGAGTCTTCGCGGCATGCACGACCAACTCTGCAAAATTGAAGGTCATATCCACGCCCGCATTCGGACAACCAAAAGGTTGGTCGTTGTAGGTCGATATCAACGGTAGATGCACCTTGCTGCCTTTCCATTGATCGCCAAGTTCATCGGGTGTGACGGCAACCGGAGAAAACGCCGAAGACGGTTTAGACTGGAAGAAGCCAAAGCCCTTCGCAAGCTCAGCGGGAATCAAGCCACGCAGTGACACGTCGTTCACCAACATCAGTAAACGAATCGAATCATGCGCTTGTTTAGCACTTGCGCCCATAGGGACGTCACCGGTCACAATCGCGACTTCTCCTTCGAAATCTATACCCCACTCATCGCTGGCAAATTCGATGTTGTCACGAGGGCCGATAAAGGCATCTGAGCCGCCTTGATACATTAATGGATCGACCCAGAAGCTTTCTGGCATTTCAGCACCACGCGCTTTACGTACAAGCTCAACATGGTTTACATAAGCACTGCCATCAGCCCATTGATATGCGCGTGGCAGAGGTGATTCACAATACTGAGGTGCAAAGACTTCACTGCCTGTCACATGCCCATTATTTAACGAGGTGTATAACTCTTCTAACTGAGAAGCCACGCTGTCCCAGTTATCCAAAGCCACCTGCATGGTGGGTGTAAGGTGCATCGCGTGGAAGATTTCAGTGACAGCCACACACTGTTTGAGATCTTTACTCACGACCATCAATAGACCATCGCGAGTGCCATTTTTCTTGGTTGCTAATTTCATCCTTGTCCCTTACTTCTTGTCGTCTACCGGCTCTTGCAGGCTCATCTCTTGAGAACCAGTATCTTGCCAACTGTAGACATATTCTTTGTTCTCAACACTGTCGAGTTCGTCAGAGAACTGCAGCGCATGGCGAGTATCGATCATCACCGCCACTTCATCGGTAAACTTCTTCTTGTGCGCTTGCCCTGCCTTAAAGGCTTTAGGGTGAGGCCCATGCGTAAACCCAGCCGGATGGAAGGTCACCATGCCCGCTTCAATGTTATCGCGACTGAAGAAGTCACCTGCGTGATAGAACAGCACTTCGTCGTAATCATCGTTGTTGTGGTAGAACGGCACTTTTAACGCCCCAGGATCGCTCTCAATCGGGCGTGGCACAAAGGTGCACACCACAAAGCCTGCGCCAACAAACGTTGTATGCGCAGAGGGTGGCAAGTGGTAGCGATGTGACATCAGCGGTCTGATATCGCGCCAATTTACTTTCACCACAGCTAGGTCGCCATGCCAACCAATAGCATCCAATGGATTGAACGGATAAGTAATAACGCTGACTTTGTCGTGGCGTTTTACCTGAACCTGAGTCTGGCTTTCTGAATACTGAGCACGGAATTGATCGTTGATTGAAGGTATGTCGAGCACAGCAGGATCAAACACCGCGTGATTGCCGACCATGCCTTTCTCTGGCAAGGAATAAGCCGCGTCGGTGTTTTCTATCATCAAGATAAACATCGGCTCGCTTGGCTCTAAACGCCAGTTGGTTGAGCGCGGGATCATCACGTAATCCCCTTCGCTCACCGCTAGATGACCATAGTCACAATAGAGATCGGCACTGCCTTGATGAATGAACAACAGCTCATCACCGTCGGAATTACGCACCAAGAAATCCATCTTCTCGTCCATGCGCCACACACGAATTTTGCAGTCCGCATTGTGCAAAAGATGAGGCACAGCCCAAGGGGTTATCTGGCTGGCTTTTTCCACCAGCGTAAAATCGAAAGCGCGAGGGCGTAAATCGCCCTCCCACTCAGACCAACCTGTTGGGGCATGCTGGTGATGAAAGTGAGCCGCAGGGCCGAAGAATCCACTTCGCCCCGCTTCTCGCTCATAAATTGCCTCTTCGGGGAAGTCGGCATGCGCTTGTTTAGAGCACACCCCCTCCCGATGAGGAAACGAGATCCATTTATGCATCGTCTAATACTCCTCGACGAATCTGGTCCTCTTCAATCGATTCAAACAGCGCCTTGAAGTTGCCTTCGCCAAAGCCTTCGTTGCCTTTACGCTGAATGATTTCAAAGAACACAGGCCCGATTACCGTCTGCGTAAAAATTTGCAGCAAGATGCCATCTTTGGTCGGCGCACCATCAATCAAAACACGCAGGTCGCGCAACAGATCGGTGTCTTCGCCGTGGCCTTTCACACGATCATCAACTTTCTCATAATAGGTATCTGGGGTTGGCATAAAGTCCATACCGCGATCGCGCAGAGTTTTCACGGTTTTGTAGATGTCATCCGTGGATAACGCGATGTGTTGGATACCTTCGCCGTTGTATTCACGGATGAACTCTTCGATTTGTGATTTGTCGTCGGAAGACTCGTTGATTGGGATACGGATCTTGCCACACGGAGAGGTCATAGCGCGGCTCACAAGGCCCGTCAGTTTGCCTTCAATGTCGAAGTAGCGAATCTCGCGGAAGTTACCAAGGCGCTCATAGAACCCAGACCACACGTCCATGTTGCCTTGTTTAACGTTGTGCGTGAGGTGGTCGATTTCGAACAAACCAACATTAGCTTCGGCCATACGCTTTTCCGCATCGTCATAGAATCGGAAATCGACGTCATAGATACTCTGCTTGCCATAGCGATCCACAAAATAGAGCAGGCTCTCACCGATGCCGTAAATGGCAGGAATGCTCAGTTCCATCGGCCCTATCTCTGTCTTGTACTCTTCACCGCCGCCCTTGAAAGCTTGCTCCATTGCAGCCGTTGCCTCGTTGACACGAAAAGCCATGCCACATACCGATGGACCATGTACCTTGGCGAACGCTTCCGCTTGGCTGTGTGGCTGTTCATTGACGATAAAGTTGATGTCACCTTGTCGATACAGCCAAGCCTCTTTTGAGCGGTGCTTGGCGACCTCAGCAAAACCAAGTGACACAAACAACGCTTTAAGTTGCTCAATTCCCTTGTGGTCAACGGCCGTGTATTCAACAAACTCGAATCCATCCGTGCCAAGCGGGTTGTATGTATCCACCATGAACTTTCTCCTTGTACCTATTGGTTTGTATTACGTGGTTTTTTATTACGTGCTTTCTATTACGTAAATAGATGTTGTGTGTTTTTTGTCCTTAATTAAATTTGGCCTACAAGCCGACAGATTGGAATGGATGGAAGGAAATGGGCAATAACGCTAAAACCCCGTCAATTTGTAAAATATTTGTTACACGCGAATTGCTAAAACAAGAAAGTGAGTGCTATCAATGGATTGAAGAGTGGTGGGTTGATTTACAGCAGAGGAATAGATGTTATTGAATTGTTACATTCGAGCTTTATCAGCTAAAACAGAAAGAGATAAGTGTATGTTGAACGCAAAAAGAGCATCACAAAACAGGTGATGCTCTTTTAAAAAGCTTCATATCCCAACGGTATTCTCATGGGATGAGATATCAAACCTAACCCATTACTTTAATGGTTGGGGATCAAATGAAGGTTGTTTCTCTTGTGAGCACGTCATCAATTCAAGCAATCATAGAACGAGATTTTTTCAAACGAAATGAAAGCACGGAAATTAAACTGATAAGCACCAATAACCCGGTACCGGCACCACTACGTTCAACATCTTCAGCGCTATCATCACTTCTTTCAGCGATGTCCTCACTTGTTGCTCCAGATATCGGGATAAGTTTCACTGCCACCACCCTCTCGTCACCCACTCCATCATTACAATAAGCAAAGTGCGCGGTTGAATCATAAGCCATAGAAGAGGAGCTACTTTCACTCGCAAAACATTGTATTGACGTCCCGGAGATAACACCCGCGTCATTAATGTCGGTTGCGTCCAATATTCTAAAGTGGTTGTTGGCATCACTGTAGTCTCCGCCATTGGTCAGATCGTCTAACCACCAAGCTTGATCATTATATCTTGCACGTTTATCGGCATCGGTTCCGGTGTCGTTATAAGGAAAAATGAAGCCGCGATGCCTTCTTTCATGGCCGTCTACTTCAGAGTGAGTTTCGGCGTCAACATAACCAACGATTTCATTGTAGCTGTTGATCTCACTTGCTTTTCCCTCTGCACTGTCAAAGAAAATGTCTTCATCTAAACTTGCGAAGAATGTGGCTGTTGGCGTTGTGTCATTCGCATCAGCGACAAACATACGATTGTCAGACACACGATCCGACGGATAATCGCCATCTCGTTTTGCATAACCAATAACCATCATGTTTTCATTGATGTCTGTTGCGACAGAATTACTGTGAATGTATGAATCACTCACTTCTACCGTCACATTAGCGATAAATGTAGTCGTCCAAGCATTTTCCGAAACGCTGAAATTTGACGTACTGCTTGGCCTAAACACAGCTGCCTGCATAAGAAAGTTATCGGAATCATCTAGCTCTGTATTGTAACCAACTAAAACAGGATAAGAGCTATATGTCCCTCTAGATGAAATCGTTGCAGCCCTCACACTCGCCTGTGCTGAAGCTTCATCATCGTTGTAAGAGTAATAGGTCGAACTGGTTTCCCAATCGGATACTGCAAAACGGTTTCCATCATCATTGGGGCCATTCGCATCGGTTATATTCCAGACAAAAGCTCGATTAGCAAAAGCAAAGTTCTGACACTCTGGATATAAAGCAGGCTCAATATCTTCATCGATACAATTATCTAAATCCTCAGCATCACTGTCGGATGTGTACGGAGAATCGTAATCTTTATCCTCATCACTGTAATAAAAAGTTGCAACGGACGCGCTTCCGACCACATAGCTTTCCCCTCCATAACTGAAAGAGTCAAAAGCCATCGTTCGTCCCATTTGGGAAATTATATTCGCTTCGCCGTCAGCATCGCTGATCGTAATACTGGTATCGGCTTCAGGTTGGAGAACCGTAAATTCAGTGCCTGTATCGTAGTAACCACGCTGCCTATACAACTGAATATATTGGTTGTTATAGCTGTAGTAACCACTGCTGGTGTTACCAAGAACAAAACCATTCTCGTCAACTTTAGTGATGACCTTCTCCTCTGTTCCATCAACAAAGGAATAACTATAACTGCTCACATCAGGTGGGCTACTACCGACATCCGGGATCTCACTTAACGAGTAAGAGTCATAAAAAGCCGTGGAATTCGTCTGATAGCTCAGCTCGTAATATGCATCACGCTCATTTCTCAAGCCTCCAATGCCAGCATCCTCATCGCCATACCACAATAAAGAACTCCAAGCTTCACAAGTCGCGTAGCCAAGTTCGCTCGTGCAGTAGTTATAGATATCGTCATAATCTAAATAGTAGAACGTGTTATCGATACCAAAGGGGACCTCCTCTTTAAAGGAAAAACCTGGTTCTGCATTTTGAGCTTCCCCTGCGAATGCGTAATCGGTGTCACCACAACTGGTACTAAAGCAATCCGTTGTACCAAGCTCTGGTTCAACTGCGACCCCATACACCGATTCCGTTTCTACTGGTGATTCCTCTAAAACCACCCTATAAAGCGCAGCGTTACTATAAGAAGCAACCAACAACGTAGAAGAGACAACGACTGATTTTTTTACCATTGCCTTCATTCTACGGCTCCTAAAAAATAATCCATTTCAATACCAACGATAGCTTTCTGCCTTTATTGCTAAAGGCATTAAATTCATGAGTTCAATAGTGGACTAGGATAAAAATAGAAAATGTGGGAACTATGTAGAAACAATGGAGGTTTAAACAACCTGACTTGATGGGCTGATGCTCTGATGATCGGATGCTCTTTTAAAGTTAAGCGCTAACTTTCATCTCCTAGATTTATCCATTTTCTCTGCTAATTTGATCGCTAACCTATTTGCGTCAAAGAAATACACTTATATTTGGTTACGAATAGGAATTAAATGATGAACAAAATCACGACAGCATTACTTTTACTGACATCGACATTCGCGCTTCAAGCGTGCGCTGAAAGCCGAGAAGGCCCAAGAGAAATGCCAAGCTTTGAAGAAATGGATGCAAACGGTGATGGCGAATTACAATTAGAAGAGCTCAGAGGTCCACTCGCCGATGACTTTGATAAACTAGACGCAGATGGAAGCGGTGGTCTATCGGAAGAGGAAGTTCCGCCACCACCACCAAGACGTCAATAATTGTTAGAGGGTTATCCTAAAATAGTGATAATTCAATGCGAGCTGATGGGGTATAGCACCCTGTCAGCTCGCTATTCGTTTCTAACAAAAGAGTGCTTATACATGGCCTAAGATGAATAAAGAAATCAATGTCCATATTTCCCACACGATCGAGGGCTAATATTGGTTTATCTCATTTTATTGTCTTAACTCACTCTATCGTCTTAATTCACTTTAATTTCTGGAGAGAACGTGCGCATATCAATTTTCACCAAACTGTTTGTTTCAATACTAATGGTGTGCGTGACCATGCTCTTTGTACTGACCTATTTTATTAACTCCAGTTTTCAAAGAGGGCTCCAAGATTTCACAAATAATAATGAAATTGCCCTAGCTCAAGAACTCGCCAATAACTTAAAGCAATATTACTCACCTTCCGAAAAATGGAGGCGGCTAGAGCGTGAACCACATTTAATCGCCAGTAGCATTGGCGGCCCCTCACGACCACATCCTCGTGACAGACACCCATCGCCACCACCATTAAGAGAGCCGGAAGCGCCAAGCCTTCAACCTATTTGGCAACGACTCAACATTTTAGACCAAGACGGGCGAGCCATAATTGGACCGCCTGAAAACCTACATCACCTTGAAGATGGTCAGCATCAAGCGCTAGTCGAAATAACACTGGATGATCAAGTAATTGGGTATATCTCCATCGTTCAGATGGATGAAATATCAGGGCCTTTAGCAGAAAGCTTTTTCAAACAACAAACGACGCATGTAAGCACTATCGCATCGATTACCGTGTTGCTTTCATTCCTTATCTCTTTGTTTCTTGTTAGGCGATTTTTGAAACCATTGCGTGCTTTGTCGAAAGGTGCCAAATCTATCGAAAATGGCGATCTCGATTTCTACATTGAAAAAAGCGGCAATGATGAATTGTCCGATCTCATCGGAATATTTAACGGTGTTGTCGAGACACTAAGAAAACAGAAAACACTTAGAGAACAGTGGTTATCGGATATTTCACATGAACTTAGAACGCCTATCACCGTGCTGAGAAGTGAACTAGAAGCGCTACAAGACGGTATTCGATCACCTGAGCCAAAATACATCGACTCGTTACATCAACAAATCATCACGTTGGGTCAACTCGTTGAGGATCTTCACCAACTCTCCCTGTATGACATCGGATTTAACCTTAATGTTAAAAACAACGTTGATATACATAAACTGATTGATTCTGTGATCGTTCAAAACTCGATCCGTTTAGAACAGAAAAACATCACATTAACAAAGCACTATGACCATTCGGCCCAACTGTTTACCTCGTGTGATGAGAGATTACTGACACAACTGTTTGTGAATCTGTTAGAAAATAGCGCGCGATACACTGGCGATAATGGGCATGTATCGATAGATGTTACCGACATTAGTGATAGTATTATTATCAACGTTGAAGACAGTGATCCAGGTGTACCTGATGCATCACTTCCGCGTTTGTTTGAGAGGCTTTACCGCGTTGATAAATCGCGCAGTCGCTCAAGTGGCGGTTCTGGGCTTGGCTTATCTATCTGTAAAAATATCGTTGAAGCGCACCAGGGACACATTACTGCCAACCACTCAGAATTGGGTGGACTACGAATCATCATAGCGTTACCAAAGGAAATAAAATCGTGATTTTAGTCGTCGAAGATGAGCCTGCATTAGCAAGTGTACTGTGTGAGTACTTAGAGCACTCTGGCCTTGAAAGTCATCATATTATCGATGGTAACCTTGTCATTGACTGGGTAAAACAAGCATCGCCTAAACTCATTATTCTCGACCTCATGCTACCCAATCGAGACGGGTTGGATATTTATCGAGAGCTGAGAACGTTCAGTGACATCCCAGTAGTTATGGCGACAGCCAAGGTCGAAGAGATTGATCGACTCGTTGGGCTTGAATTGGGTGCAGATGATTATATATGTAAGCCGTACAGCCCGAGAGAAGTGGTCGTGAGGGTGAAAAATATTTTGCGCCGTTCCAACAAGCCCCAAGCCACGTCAGCAACGAACGCCATTGATATTGATGAATTGAGTATGACCGCTGTCCTATGTGGTATTAAGCTAAGTTTAACGCCAGCTGAGTTTCGGCTTTTGCACCTTCTTTATCAAAATGTTGGCCGCATTTATAGTCGCGATCAATTGATTGATAAAATCTACGACGATAGAAGAGTAGTCAGTGATCGCACTATCGATAGCCATATTAAAAACTTACGCAAAAAAATGGTCTCGATAAATGAAAAATGTGACTACATCAAATCCATTTACGGGATAGGTTACAAACTAGAAATAGAATAATACGAATCAAAAAGCCGCTTTCATCAGCGGCTTTTTTCGTTCTAAAGCGAACATAATTCAAAGATGGGATCAGCGTTAATCCCAGTCGAGAATCGACCAATTCGGTTGCGCGGCTATTGCTTTTAAACGCGGACACGGATTCACCAGATAGGCAAAATCAGCGTGTTCACACAAAGGTAAGTCATTGATTGAATCGGTATAAAAGTGGATGTCTGAGTAATTGGTTTCTTGCTTATCTAACCATTCTTTTAAGCGAGTCACTTTACCTTCTCGGTAGCTTGGTACGCCTGATATTTGAGACGTGAAACGGCCTTGGTTTTCAATCAAGTCGATACCGAGTGCGTTCTCAATACCCATCTTACGACCGACCGCTTCCACTAAGAAAGTTACGCTGGCAGAGATGATCAGCATATCGATGTCGTCATTTTCTAGCTGTTCAATCAAAGGTTTCGACTGTTTAAACTGCTTGGGCAAAATATGCTGTTCAACACACTCTTCCACCAAGGAGGTAACTTGCTCTGTTGGCATATCGGCTAAAGGTTGCATGGAAAACGTTAGGTAATCTTCCATGTTCAGTTTGCCTTCCGAATACAGGCCCATTAAGCGCTTATCTTCTTCGATAAAGTTAGGCGCAGTAGCAATGCCCTTTTCAACCAAGAACTCATTCCAAAGCATCGCTGCATCAGCATTGATCAGCGTTTCGTCCATATCAAATACATACAAAGGTTTGAACATCTTAGGCTCTCACGGGTTGAATTTCGTTGAGGTTAAACAGGAGTTCAAGTTGGCTGCCGTTTGTCAACAGTCGTTCAGAGGAACGGTTAAGCAGGTCGACCGTTAATTCACATTCATCAACATCCACTTGGTAGCGAATCACGTTACCCAAGAGCTGGTGGTTGCGAATGGTGCCGGTTTTCGGCGCAGAGATATGTTCGCCATATTGTCGGCCTTGCTCTTTAACGTAGATAGATTCAGGTCGAATCGCCACCTTCCACTCGGTTTCAATATTGAACAGCTGCTTAGCCTTATTCGCTTGCACCAGATTGTAGTGACCCATGAACCCAGCCACGAATTCATTGGCAGGTTGAGTGTAGATCTCTTCAGGTGTACCGGCTTGGACGATCTCACCTTTATTCATCAAGAAGATGCGGTCAGACATGATCATCGCCTCTTCTTGATCATGAGTCACGAAGATCGTGGTTAGGTTCATCTCTTTTTGAATATCTCGGATCTGCTGGCGCAGATGTTTACGGATCTTCGCATCCAGCGCTGAAAGTGGCTCATCCAACAACAAAATACGCGGCTTCACCACCAAAGCTCTTGCCAAGGCCACACGCTGACGCTGTCCGCCCGATAGCTGATGCGGGTAGAACTTCTCTTTGCCCGTTAAGTCCACCAGCCCAATCACTTTGGCGACTTCGCGCTTAATCTCGTCAGCAGCAAGCTTTTTCATTTTCAAGCCAAACGCAATATTCCCTTCAACCGTCATGTTCGGGAACAGCGCATAAGATTGAAACACCATGCCAATTCCACGTTGTTGCGGCACTTGGTGAGTAATCTCTTCGCCGTTAACCCAGATTTCGCCACCATCGACCGGGTTCAGACCTGCCAAGCTTCGCAGCAGCGTTGATTTACCGCAACCACTTGGGCCAAGCAGAGTAATGAACTCACCCTTATCGATGGAAAATTGAATGTCTTCAAACACCGTGTTGTCACCAAAGCGCTTGGTGAGGTTTTTCGCATTTACATAACTCATTATTTGGTTCCCTGGCTGAAACGACTTGCCAACCAAGTCAGTAAGAAAATAAACAGGAAGTACGTCATCACAAGGGCTGACGTGAAGTGACCACTGGTTTGACGCATGTTGTATAGGTAGATTTGCAGTGTCTCGTAGCGTGTGCCGACTAAGATGTTGGCGAACACGAACTCACCCAATAGGAACGAGAACGACAAGAACAGTGACGCCATTAAGCCTTTCTTAAGGTTTGGCAAAATAATCAGCAAGAATGCCTTGGTGGTGCTCGCACCTAATAGGTGTGCTGCGTCCATCAAATCATGCAAGTTAATCGCTTCAAAGCTGTTGGCAATCGCGCGATACATGAATGGCAGTGCGATGGTGAAGTAGGTGCCAATCAAAATCCACGGCGTGCCTATCAAAGAGATTTCGCTGTCTGCATACAATTGAAGTAAACCAACCGATGACACCACAGGCGGCACCGCGAACGGCAGTAAGATAAGGATATTCATCACCTTATCGAGTTTCGGGAAATAGTAAAACACCACGAAAATCGCAGGCAGAACCAACACCACACTCAATGACAGTGCCGCCACGCAGATAAACAGTGAACGACCAAAGGCTTGCAAGAAGCGAGGATCCGTCAGCAGGTTGATGTACCAATCTAACGTGAAGCCATCCGGCAGGATAGTGGCGCCCCATCGAGAAGAGATCGAGTAGATAAAGGTCGCTAAGATCGGGATCATCATGATGCCGACAATCGAATAGACCACGGTTTTATGAAAGCGAGTATTTACGGTGTTCATTACTTTCTCTTCCCTGCGTAGCTTTTGCTGATCAGCCATTGGTTAATCACAGTAATAAAGGCCAGCATCGCCATCAGAATCACAGAAATTGCCGCGGCTAGGTTTGGCTCTAGGAACAGGTCGCCCGATACTAAGCTCGCGATTCGAATCGTGATCACATTGTAGTTGCCCGAGGTTAACGCATACACGCTCGCATACGCGCCAATCGCGTTAGCAATCAAGATGATGAAGGTGCCAAGCAAGGCAGGCGACAACACAGGCAGCGCTATTTTGGTCCAGTACTGCCAAGTTTTCGCGCCAAGCAGTGCCGAGGCTGCTTGCCAGTCGTCACTCAAGGCATCGAACGCTGGATACAGCAACAACACCGCCAATGGGATCTGGAAATAGATGTAAATCGCCAGCAAACCCCACTTGCCGTACAAGTCAAAATCGCCCAGTAAACCGTACTGCTTGAGCAATAGGGTGATCGCACCGTTGGTACCCAAGATGATGATGAATGCAAACGACAAAGGCACACCAGAGAAGTTGCTGCTCATATTGGTAAAGGCAATCACCGCATCGCGGATTTTAGAATCAACGCGGCGCAGTGAAGAAACGAGCAAAGTCGCAATCGCTAAGCCAACAATGCTCGACCAAATCGACAACCATAAACTGTTGCCAAAAGCCTGCATCATAAAGGCAGAATCGAACACTTCAGCGTAGTTTTCTAGAGAGAGTTCGTCGTCATAGAAGAAGCTGTTGATCAGCACCCAAACCATAGGTGCCAGTTGGAACAGATAGAAAAACAATGCGAAAGGCGCAAGCCACAAAGCGGGCTTGAGGCGTTGAAACAAAGATTTGGTTTTAGGTTGAAGCGCTGAGCCATCGCTCTGCGTGATTACAGAACTGCTCATAAGGCCAACAATTCCTGAGTGTAAGATTTATCGTGTTCAAGGTTGAGTAACTGGCACACGCTGCCGCAGATGTCGGTCTGTTTCACTGAACATTCTTGGTGTGTAAACTTATCGCCAATCACAAAGAAAGGCACTTCGCGCTCTTCAGGCAAAATGCCACCGTGAGACAAGTCATTGTTCATGCCATGGTCACTGGTGATGATCACCTGATAGCCATCATCTACCCACTTCTCAAGGTAATTCGACAGGTAGATATCCGCGCCACGAGCACTGTTACGGTATTGGCGAGAATCCAGCCCGTGCTTGTGCCCTATGTCGTCAATGTTCATTGGGTGAATCAGCAAAAAATCAGGCTGATGAGTCACGCGCAGGTGCTCGGCATCCAAGAACAAGGCCTCATCTGGGTAGTGATCCCAGTGGTAGAAACAACCGTGTTGAATGTTCATGGTTTCATCGTTGGTAAAACGGTCACGCACAGCGTCAAACGGCGCTCGATTATACAACTCGCTCACCCAATGGTATGCCGCTGCAGCCGTCACTTTGCCTTGCGATTTAGCCAAGCTGAAGATCGACTCGTGATTCGATAAACGCACGATTTGATTGTTAACGATACCGCTTTCGACAGGGCGGACTCCCGTTAAAATGCACTCATACAGTGGGCGTGACATAGATGGCAGCTCACACTGCACAGGGTAAAGCGTGGCGCGCAGCTTATTTTTTTGCGTGCTTTGCGAAGTACCCTGTTTACTGTACGAATCGCTCTGTTTATTATGCAAATCGCCCTGTTTTGTCTGCAAATTGCTTAGTTCTAGAAGACCGTTCAGGTAGCCCATGCAATCACGGGCTACCTGATAATTCAGTCCATCTAGAACAACAAGGATAACCTTATTGCTCATGGTCTATTCTCTATTGCTTGTTTCTAAAAGCCACCTATTGAAGGTGGCGTGTTAAGCGGGGTTATTGCTGGTGAATCAATACACTTTCTTGCCATTGACGTGGCAGGCGACGTGCTGATTTTTCCCATGCAGAGAAGTCAGTCACTGGGTGAACGTTGCTGTATTCATCGTTTGAGATCAGCTTGTCTTGTACTGATTTAGGCAGCGTAATGTTGCTACGGATTGGACGTGCGTAACCTTCAGCTAGGTTGATTTGGCCTTGATCGCTAAAGATATATTCACGAGCCAACTTCGCCGCGTTCGGGTTTTGCGCGTATTTGTTGATGATGGTGGTGTAACCAGAGATCACCGAACCATCTTGTGGAATACTCACCGTGAAACGCTCACGGTCAATCGTGTCGCGGTAGTTCAGTGCATTGAAGTCCCACATGATTGCCACTTCCACTTCACCTTTTTCAAGGTTCGCGATGCTTGGGTCTGTGTAAGACAGACGGCCTTGCTTCGCTAGCTCGCCAAAGAATTTAATCGCCGGCTTTAGATTTGACTCGTCACCACCGTTAGCAAACGCAGCCGCTAGAATCGCGTTGTTTGCTTGCGCTGCTACACCGACATCGCCGACTGTTACTTTGTAGTCACCTTCTAGTAGGTCGCTCCAAGTTTTCGGCGCATCTTCAACAAGGTTGTTGTTGGAAATGAAAGAAATAGTGCCGGTGTAAGCCAGAGCCCAGTGACCATCTTTGTCTTTCGCCCAGTCAGGAATGTCATTCCAAGTGGTTGGTTTGTATGGCTGAGTGACGTTTTTCTTCACTGCCACACGTGCAAATGCGAAACCCACATCACCAATATCAGCGGTTGCGTTTTTCTTCTCTGCTTCAAATTTCGAGATCTCTTGCGCTGAGCTCATGTCAGTATCCTGATGCTTCAAACCGTAGTTTGCTTTCAGGTCTGCCCATGTGCCTTTCCAGTTTGCCCAACTGTCGGGCATGCCTACACTGTAAACCGCACCTTCTTTTTGAGCGGCTTTTACCAGTGATTCAAGATCGGCATCCTTTGCCATCGCTGGCATTGAAAGTGTTGCCGTTATTAGCGTCGCACCTATTAGCTTTGTAGGTGAACCCATCAGTTTTCTTGGCGATACAGTTGAACGGCTAAGCAAAGTTTTCATTGTCTCTATCCCTCTGGACTAGATCAGTAAGTTCGTTTTGTATTCTATCGCCGGAGTGTGACGCTTTCGCGCAAGTTATTTGACAGTTAGGATGCATTTGTGTGGCAGTTATATGTCACTTACATGACAGTAAGCCATTGTTTACTGTCACATTCCTGTTAACTCCATGGTTTACCTTATTGAGCACACGAACTTATGGACTAGATCAGTAATGAGAACATTGGGTACCGGACAATCAGGGACACAACTAGGAAGAATTAAGGCGAGCATTAGAGAACAACTTCAATCAGGTATCTTCACCGAGGGGCAAAAGTTGCCATCAGAAAGAAACCTCAGCGAACTGTTTTCCACCACACGAATCACGCTCAAAGATGCGTTAGTGTCGTTAGAAACTGAAGGCCTCATATACCGAGAAGAACGCCGAGGCTGGTATGTGTCACCCGAACGTATCCGCTATAACCCATTGTCGCGTTCTCACTTTCATCAAATGATTCGCGAGCAACATCGTATTGCAGAAACTCAATTACTAGGTACTCGCACAGAAATGGCAGCGGGCAATTACGCCAAAGCACTAGAGATAGAACAGATAACACCAATACACGTGATAGAGCGCCTGCGCTTTATTGATGGCAGAGCGGTGCTATTTGTTGAAAACATCCTAAAAGCCCCCTTGTTTGAGGGTGTGCTGTCGGAAAACCTCACCATGTCACTGACAGGTATCTACCGAGAAAAATATGGCTACGAGACCCAACGCTCTCGCTTTGACGTAGTCCCTACCTCTGCCCCAGCCCATGTCGCCAAGGCATTGAATTTGGCAGAGGGCCAGCCTGTTCTTAAGATCTGCCGAGTGAACTACAAACAAGACGGCGAGTTGATGGATTGCGAATTGGAGTACTGGCGACCCGATTCTGTAGTGATTCATATTGATAGTATTGGGTAGCGTCACATGACCATTTGTCTAAGTTTAGGCTTAGGCTTAGGCAGAAAAAGCTTACACATACAAAAAACTCCGACTGATTCTGTCGGAGTTCTTAACTGTCGAACCTTGAAGTTGTGCAAGCCATCTAGCTCATGAATCGAGCTTAAGGAACTGTCTTACCCTTGCTGAGTCTGGGTTAGTGAAAAACTTCTCTGGGTTGGATTTTTCAATCAAGATGCCCTTCTCTAGAAACACCACCTGATCCGACACCTGACGCGCGAACTCCATCTCATGTGTCACCACCACCATGGTGTAGCCCTCTTGCGATAGCTTCTTCATCACCAGTAATACCTCTTCGACCAATTCAGGATCGAGCGCCGAAGTTGGCTCATCAAACAGCAACACATCTGGTTCCATAGCAAGTGCTCTAGCAATAGCGACACGCTGTTTTTGCCCGCCCGATAACATGCTTGGGTAGCTATCCAGTTTGTGCGACATGCCTACCTTATCAAGTTGTTTACGAGCCATCTCTTCGGCGTCTGATTTTGCTATCTTCTTAACATGAACGAGCGCTTCCATCACGTTTTGCAACACGGTTAAATGCGGCCATAAGTTGAAGCTTTGAAATACCATGCCAAGGCGCTCTCTGAGTTTCGCAAGCTCTTTATATTTTAGTGGCTTACCCGTTTCTGAGTTGATCCCAATTCGTTCATCACCCATAAAAATCGTGCCGCGTTCAGGTTGTTCTAACCAATTCATGCAGCGCAATAGTGTCGACTTACCTGAACCCGATGAACCAAGAATACTGACCACATCGCCTTTGTTAATAGTCAGGTTGATGTCTCGTAGCACCTCAATTCCGTCAAACTGTTTGGACAAGTTTTCAACGCTGATGATCGTCTCTAGTGCTTCCGGTTTTGGCTCACACTCAATCACTTCCAAACTCACTCCCATAGAAGGGCTAATCGGAGCTTCCGTTTCAATAATTTTCGATGGTTTAAGCATGGCTTAGTCCTCTAAGTTCAACTTTGGTTTGGATTCGTTTGGTGATGGTTTCAAGTGCAATACTCACAGCCCAGTAGAGCGCGATAGCAATGATGAACGCATTCAATGGGATAAAATATGTGGATTGAATACTGTTAGCTGCCGCAGTAATTTCAGCGACCGTAATAATGCTGAGAAATGCGGTGTCTTTTAAGCAGATGATGAGTTGGTTAGTGATCAGAGGAACCGACTTAAATAATACGTTGGGCGTGATGACTCGGGTGAAGGTTTTCAGCTTAGAAAAGCCATAAGCGTGCGCTGCTTCGATGTAACCAGGCTCTAACCCTTTACGCACACCGCGGAAAATCTCACAGAAATACGTACCATGATAGAGACTGAGCGCGATGATTCCCGCTGTCACTGCGTCCA
This sequence comes from Vibrio sp. L3-7, assembly GCF_963898195.1. Lineage (NCBI taxonomy): Bacteria > Pseudomonadati > Pseudomonadota > Gammaproteobacteria > Vibrionales > Vibrionaceae > Vibrio > Vibrio sp. L3-7. The sequence goes on from NZ_CAWQUW010000022.1 coordinate 18,912, forward strand.
ATCGAATACCAACCTGAGGCAAACCGTAATAGAGCAGGTAGGCTAAGATCAGAAACGGTAAGGTACGCATAATGCCGATCAAACTGTTGATGGTGTACTTAACACCGAGTCTCGAGTTTTCGAGACAGTACAACAAACCAATACCTATGACGAAACTCAAGATTGAAGACGAGACAAAAAGATAAAACGTGGTCACAAAACCAGAAGCAAACAGCTCTTTTTGTTGCCAGATAATATTCCATTCTTCCATATTTACTCCTTATATTTACCCACGAGATAGCACTTCAATACGCAGATAAATCGTGTTTCTGACCAAGTAGTCATAACGGCTAAACGGCTAAACTGCGACTACTGCTGCTGTTAACAGATGTATGCACTTATTGCTGCAGATAAGTAGCTCGGTTTTCAGCCACAGATTGCAATTTCACCAATACCCCGATGATCAACATGTACAAGACACCCGCACACAAAATGGGTCCCAAAGGCTCATAGGTCACAGCGGAAATTCGATTCGTTACTCGGGTTAAATCAACAATACCAATCACCGCGATGGCAGGGCTGCCTTTGATTAAGAACGACATCTCATTGACCAGTGCAGGTAGGCTCATGATCACCATTTGTGGGAACATGATTCGGCGAAAATAAGTCAGCCGCCTCATGCCAATAGCCTCGGCTGCTTCCATTTGCCCTTTTGAAAAGTTGAGAAAGGCATTGCGCCAAATTTCCGCATTAAATGCTGAGGTGTTGAGTGTGAGCGCTAAAATGGCAGAAACGTGTTTGTCTAAATTGATGCCAAATGAGGGAAACGAAAGAAAGATAAATAGAGCCAAAGTCACCAGAGGTGTTGCTCGTGCCCAACTGACATAGATGCCCAACATTTGATCGACAAACGGGATTTTCATCATTCGAATTAAGGCAATCGCTAGCCCAATCACCACACCCAATACAATCGAGACTGCCGATATCCATGTTGTAGCCCACGCGCCCTGTAGCAGCTGTTCCCAAGCGTAATAATCCATAAACGACCTCTTTAAAAAGCGACTTCTTGCAATAGGCTTTTGCGCGAATGACAAATGGGTTAAATCGCTCTGACCCTTTTGTCATCGGCACAAACAGCGGTTAACTGTTTGTGCCAGCACGTGCTTACTGATCTACTGGACCGCTGTTAGCTTGTGATACTGATCTACTGAAGTGATGGCTTCCGAAGGAAGATGCTCGAACGATTCACCGAACCACTTCTTCTGCAGCTCTGCCATTTTCCCTGTTTGCTCTAGGTGAATGAAAAACTCAGTGAGATAAGCCAATAGCTCAGGGCTCTCTTTTGGAACAGGCCAGCTTACGAAGCCAGGGCCAGATACCGCCTCACCTTTTTTAAAGACGTTAGACTTAGATTTCACCACCTCATTAACCGAAACCACACTATTGATGACGTAGTCGATTCGGCCAATAGCTAAATCTGAATACGCTTCTGGGTACGATTGGTACTGAACGACCTTACCTAAAGATTTACCCTGTGCTTCGAGCATTTCTTCAAGCTCTGGCAGTCGCTCTAACAAAGCACTACCCGCTTGCAAGCCAACAGTTTTACCGTCTAGATCCGCCACCGTATTGATGTCATCAGCATCCGCTCTGGTTAAGAAATAGTGCTGCGCTGAGGCAATAGGCGGCGTAAAGTCAAACACCTTCAATCGGGCGTCTGTCACGATTGCGCCCGTTAGCGCCACATCGTACTGACCCGCAGATACCGAGGCGAGCAACCCTGTCCAAGGTAAAATCTCTTGTTCAATATCGAACTTTGAATATTCACGCAGCTCATCAAGTAGATCTTTATTGATCCCCGCAGGCTTGCCTCGGTCAATGTAGTTGAATGGTGAGTAGTTATCTTCTGTCGCCACTTTCATAAAGCCTTGCTTTTCGATGGCTGAAAGTTCTGATGCTTGTGCAACACCAAAACAACCCAGCACGACGGTTGCAGCCGCTGTTGAAACCCATGCCTTCATCGTCATTCCATGTCTCATGTGCTTTCCTTATCGAGATTATTTGCCTGCCTTTACTTTATGAACGGAATGCATCTAAGACGTAGAGCCAATTTAATTTTCAGATTGGGACAGAGCCATTTTCATATAAGAGACAGAGTAAAAAATCACCGTTGATAGTTGATATAAATTCTGGCTCATTTCTTGCTATTTTATACAGATTGGACTGAGGTTCATTGAGAATAAGGACTGTATCTCATGGCGATAAATCACAATTGTTTCATCGAGTTTGATTCCAAAAGAAGCCTGCAAGAACAAGTACGTAGCTATTTGGTGACGGCGATATTGAATGGTATTTTTCCGGCTGAACAAGCGCTCCCATCTTGTCGTAAGCTCTCTAGCCAATTAGGTGTTTCACGCAATACTGTGTCCTTGGTGTACGACAGTTTACTCGACGATGGCTACCTGATAAGTAAACCTCGCAGTGGTTATTACTTATCAGAAAAGTATCAAAATCCGAGCGATGAAATTGACTCTAGCTTGGATCATTTTGAATCAACAGACAGCAACAATGCACCGGATTGGAGCAAACGAGTGAAGCTGCAATTAAGTCAATACCCACGAATAGTCAAACCGTCGCACTGGAGTTGCTATCAATACCCGTTTATTTTTGGCCAGCCTTCAATCAATGACTTTCCATTGGCTCAATGGCGAGAAGCAACAAGAAAAGTGACCTCAGATCCTCATGACCACCGCTGGCTGTGCGACAAAGTAGATAAAGACGTCGATATGCTGGTGGAGCAAATACGTACACGGGTGCTACCACAACGAGGCATCCACGCTCAAAGTGATGAAATCCTAATTACGTTGGGCTCACAGAGTGCGCTCTATCTGCTTTCAACTTTACTGATGAATGATCAAAGCCGAGTCGGCGTCGAGAACCCCGGCTATAAAGAAGCAAACCACATTTTTAATCTCTCAGGTGCGCAGTTACACCCTCATCAAGTAGATGAGCAGGGGTTAAAACTCAATGAACACTCATCGCTGTGTGACCATTTCTACGTCACTCCGAGCCATCAGGCGCCAACTGGGGTTACCATGAGTGACGAACGTCGAACTCAGTTGCTTGAGATAGCAAAGGCCAATGATGCCATCATTATCGAAGATGATTACGATGCCGAGTGCAATGTTGAGTGGAATCCAAAACCGGCACTTAAAGCTAATGATAAAGATGGCCGAGTCATTTACGTCAGCAGCTTTTCCAAACTATTGGCACCCGGCTTGAGATTAGGCTACATCGTGGCACCCGAAGAGCTGATTTATGACTTAAGAATCTTGCGCCGATTAATGTATCGACATGCACCAAGCCGTATTCAAATGGAAGTGGCACATTTTATTGAACAAGGCTATTACGACAGCTTTGTGAGGCGCTTCAGAGAGAACACGCGTCAACGTTGGAAGCTGCTCAATGATGCCGTCTTAAAGTATTTACCTGATTGCAAACGACTCGCACAAAGCGAGCAAGCCAACTCATTATGGCTACAAACACCGAGCCACATTAATAGCCAGCGACTGGCTTCACGAGCCGCACAGAAAGGGATACTGATTGAAACCGGGTATTCACACTTTATGACTAATACCGAAACGGAATCGGACTGTGAATCATTGTCAGAATATGATCCCAACTCTTATTTCCGATTAGGATTTCACGCCATCGATAAAGATCTGATCGCTCCCGGCATCAAAGAGCTGTCTGAGGTAATGAAGATTTAGCATCACTTAGGGCTGTTTTACCGACGCTCTCCATGAGCATGAATTAAAAAGATAATGACGTAAAAAAGAGCATCAATTGATGCTCTTTTTAAGACCGACATAACAATCTAAAAGCCAGACGCTTAAATAAGAATGGGGAGTCCTTATCAAAGTGCCTTGGTTTCTTTATTGGTTATCTGGTTAAAGAATTAAGATGCAAGCTCACACAAAACGTCATCAATGATCTTAACGCCTTTCTTTATCTCGCTTGGTTGGATAACCAAAGGAGGAGTTACATGAATACGATTATTAACAATAAAGGTTAGCAGGCCTCGTTTCGTTAGCTCCGCTTTCAATTGACCCATTTTCTCATTGCTCAATGGCGTTTTACTTTCTCGATCTTCGACCAATTCAACCGCCCAGAACATCCCTTTACCGCGCACATCACCAATCATAGGATGCAGCTCTTGAAGGCTGAGCAGAAGCGGCCCAAGAACGCTATTTCCGATATTATCTGCATGCGTAACAATGCCCTCTTGATCCATCACATCGAGCGTTGCAACGATCGAAGCCATCGCTAGAGGGTGACCAGAATACGTTAAGCCACCCATAAAGAAGTTCGACTTAAAGTACTCAACGATCGGTTCGCTGACCACCACACCACCAGCCGGAACATAACCAGAGTTAACTCCTTTCGCGAAAGTAATAAGATCAGGCACGACATTAAAGTGCTCAAACGCAAACCACTTACCCGTTCGGCCAAAACCGACCATGACTTCGTCAAAGATCAATTGAATACCGTATTTAGTTGCAAGCTCACGCACGCCAATAAGGTAGCCTTTCGGTGGAATTAGGAAGCCTGCAGTTCCCGGAATCGTCTCTAGAATAATCGCCGCAATCGCCGTTGGCCCTTCGCATTCAATCACTCGCTCTAAATGCTGCAGGGCACGCTCACTCTCTTCTGCCTCAGTCGCCGCGTTGAACTCGCTTCGATAGAGAAATGGATTGAAGAAATGAACGTGCCCACGGCTATACTCGTTTGGAATACGGCGAAAATCGCCCGTCGCCGCAATCGCTGTACCGGTATTTCCGTGGTAAGAGCGATAAGCAGAAAGCACCTTGTCGCGTCCTGTGAACTGTCTTGCCATGCGAATTGCATTTTCGTTGGCATCTGCGCCTGCGTTGGTAAAGAACACCTTCTTAAACTTGCTTGGTGCTTTAGACAAAATACGTTTAGCTGCCAAACCACGAGTGAGGTTTGCTGTCGCAGGTGCAACGGTCACCAATGAATCAGCCTGATCTTTAATGGCTTTAATCACTTGTGGATGCTGATGACCAATGTTGGTGTTAACCAGTTGGCTACTAAAATCAAGGTACTCTTTACCTTCGTAGTCCCACATTTTGCATCCTTGCCCACCAGCGATAGCGATAGGTTCTGCTGCTTCTTGAATCGACCAAGAATGAAATACGCTCTTGTCGAGGTCGATAATATCTTGGTTTACAAGCTGTTCTGTTGATACTTCCATTTCATCGTCTCCATAAACAAAACTAGATTCACAACCCTCTCGCTTCAGTCTTTCTCGTCTATCAAAGCGCGAAGAAATACGAGATTGAAAAGGCTGCGCTATCGGATGGAATAATCTTCGTCCCAAACAGGGCCCAACTCATAGTGTCAGTTTCAACAAAATCTTGGGCCAGTGAATCAGCTCAAACCTCGTCCCCGATCCAACCAACAGCCTGACCCAATCCAATCGTCGATCTGGCTCTATTCAAAATTCTTAGGTGTGAATAGATTGAAAGGCAGACGAGACAAGTCTCATCGGACGCTAATTAACGCAGCAGCAATATCAAAAGCAAAGAGGTGAGCAAGAGTGGAAATAGGATTGGCGATGATATTGATTCTGTTTGCAGGTGTGGTTCGAGGCTATTCAGGATTTGGGTTTGCGATCATTGCAGCACTATCTCTCAGCTTTATAGTTCCACCATTACAAGCGGTAACCATCGCTATCCTGTTGGATTTTTTAAGTACCTTTCCGCTGCTCAAGCGAAGTAAAACCACCATCAATATCCGGCTTATTGCGCCGCTGTGTATTGGCATGTTGGTTGCGGTGCCTTTCTCGCTGTATTTCATTAGCACGATATCGGAATCAGGCTTGAAGGCCTTTATCGCGATGATGTCTTTGGTCGCTGGTGCACTGATTATTTGGGATTTTCGCCTGACATGGTTACACCAGCGGCACGCATTTTGGGCAGGAGCTATATCCGGTTTCAGTATGACCGCGGCCTCTTCTGGCGGGCCTCCATTAGTGACGTATTTAATGAATCTCACTATTGAAGCCAAAGAGCAGAGAGCGACCGCCATTGTATTTTTCTTGTTGAGTTCTGCTGTTTCATTAAGCGGATTTATTTGGATAGGTGCATTCGACCAAGACACGTTTACCACAGGCTTATGGTTACTTCCGGCGGCTGTGATTGGCAATTTATTAGGCCAGAAACTGTATACATCAATACCTCACTTGCCTGCAAAAACAACGACCGCGCCGATCCTTATCGGCATGGCACTACTTATGTTAATTTCAAATTAGAAGGATTTACTTATGGATAAGATAGCGTTCATTACAGGGGCGACGTCCGGATTTGGTAAAGCAGCGGCAAAACGCTTTGCAGAAGACAATTGGTCGCTCGTATTGTCGGGTCGTCGTATCGAAAGGTTGCTCGACTTAAAGGAAGAATTGACGGTGCCTGTACATGTGATTCAACTCGACGTTCGAGACGCATACGCCGTAAAAAAAGCAGTTGATTCGCTACCCGCTGAGTTTTCATCGATTACAGCGTTAGTTAACAATGCAGGCTTAGCCTTGGCACCGGAAGGTGCACCTGATGTGGATTTAAAAGATTGGCACACTATGATCGACACGAATGTCACTGGATTAGTCAATGTCACGCATGCTCTGCTTCCGAAGTTAATTGAAAGCGGTGCGGGCAGCTCAATCATCAACGTAGGCTCAATTGCTGGGCAATGGCCGTATCCAGGAAGCCATGTATATGGCGCAAGTAAAGCGTTTGTAAAACAGTTTAGTTATAACCTACGCTGCGACCTTCAAGGTACTGGTGTGCGTGTGACTGACCTTTCCCCTGGCATCGCAGAAACAGAATTTACTCTAGTGAGAACTAAGGGTAACCAAATGGCATCAGACAACCTTTACCAAGGTACCACACCACTTTCGGCAGAAGACATCGCAGAGCAGATGTTCTATATCGCAACGCTGCCTGATCACATCAACATCAACCGCGTTGAAGTGATGCCCACTCGCCAAGCATGGTCGCCGTTCGCCATCGACAGAGACTAGTTTCAAACACTCTAAAGCAAAAAAGGTGGTCTATGCTGACCACCTTTTTTATTGCATTTTTACCCTATGCCCAGTCTTCACAAGCATCTAGCCTAAACAATCTTCTGCTCATGTTCCTTGCTCGACTCTGTCTCTTTCGACAAGAAACTTGCAACGATCTCTCTCAGTTTCCCTTGGTTAACTGGCTTGGGTAAAAACTCATCCATACCGACATCAAAACATAAATGCTTGTCTCTCTGCACAACGTTGGCCGTCAGCGCAACAATTGGGATGTGTTTTGAAGAGCCCTCTTCGAGTACTCGGATCTGCTTCGTCGCTTCGAAACCATCGAGAACAGGCATCTGACAATCCATAAAAATCATCACATAGTCATTGGCTTTAAATTTCTCGACACCAATCTCACCGTTGTCTGCGATGTCGACCTCGAATCCGAGCTTCTTAAGCATCATCTTAGCGACTTGTTGGTTCACTCTAGAATCTTCAACAACCAAGACTTTGCCACTAAATTCAGCTTTGACTGGCTCTGGTTTCGGTTGGTCTTTACTTGAATCTTGTTTATTTGATTCGGCTGCTGTGACAAAGACTGTTGGCTTTGTTGATTCTGGCTCATTGTCCTTGAACGCGACCTCACCTCGATTTGGGTAGGTAAAGATTTCAGTATCAGCGGCTCTCGCAAGGACTTCACTGAGCGTCCATTTAAGCTGGTTGTCTTGATAAGGGCGAGCAATGTAGGCAACAAAACCCACTTGTTTAGCTCGAACCTCATCTTGTTTTCGTGGGTCAGCCGATATCATCACCAATTTAGGACACGCTTTACCGAAGCGCTCAATCAAGCTTCTTGCTAGCTGGAATCCGTCAACGGTTGGCATCACTTTATCAATCAGTACGAGATCATAAGGCGACGATTTAGCCATCGAATCTGAAACCAGCTCTATCGCTTGGCTTGCTGTCTCGCAACACTCAGAGGCAACACCGAATGACTGTAGCTGTGTTGACGTGATACGCATGTTCAGTTGGCTGTCATCCACCAATAACACCGAGATTTTGTTGAAATCGATGTTGCTTTCATCGGTATCCAAACACGGATCAAAGTCAGCCGTAAAATAGAATGTACTTCCCTTGCCTATGACACTGGTTAGCTCAAGCTTACTGCCCATTAAGGTCACGATCTTATCGCATATCGTTAGACCGAGCCCAGTGCCTCCGTAAATACGAGTGGTGCTGCCGTCGGCTTGTTGAAACTTATCGAACACCGATTGTTGCTTGTCTTCTGCAATACCTATACCGCTATCAGCAACCTCGAACCTCACTCTGAGTTTTTGCTCTGGCTCTATCACTTGATCTAAATGAAGCGAGAGCGTGACATGGCCATGCTCGGTAAATTTGATCGCGTTGCCGGCTAAATTGTTCAACACTTGTCGTAGTTGAGTGCCGTCGCCAATGACCATAGTTGGGATTTTAGGGTCGATAGCTAATTGGAATCTGAGTCCTTTTTGCTCAGCTTTGACTCTAAAGGTCGACTCAACATCGGCTGCGATGCCCATCATCTTCATTGGTTCTTGCTGCAGTTCTAGACGACCCGCTTCGATCTTCGAGTAGTCAAGAATGTCATTGATTAAATCAAGGAGTGTAAGCGAAGAGGTATTGAGCATATTGACATACTCTTTTTGCTCTTTCGGCATGTCCATTTCAGAAAGCAGAGACGACAACCCGATAATCCCATTCATTGGGGTACGGATCTCGTGGCTCATGTTGGCAAGGAATTCACTCTTGTTGCGGTTAGCAATCTCAGCGACATCTTTGGCTTTTTCCAATTCGAGGTATTGTTGACGAATTCGTTCAATAGACTGGTTATAACTGCTCTCTAGTGTCGATATCTCATCTTGATAAGTACACGCTGTAGGGGTAAGAAAGCGTGGCTTGTTGTCATCGACTTGCTGCTCATTGATCTGAGAAGACATGACCATTAACCGCTTAACCACGAGACGATAGACAATGGTTAAACACACCACAGACAGTAAGAAAATTTTCACGGCTTCAAAGGCAAGCAATAAGAGGACTCGTTCTTCGAAGTCATTGAGGATCATGCTTAAATCGGACTGCACCGTTAACGTCGCAAGGGGGTAATCTTTACCTCCCATTTGGTGCACCATTTCCCAAGACTGAGAATAAGACTGCCCAGAGGTGAGTTGCCCCAATTCTAAGATTTTTTCATCGGGACTTTCAATAAGCAAGTAGCTCACGGAGGGTAAGCGAGAAATGCCTTCAGCTTGTACGAGTAATTGAGCACGATCTTCAACCCACAAGCTCGCAGTTAAGCCGGAAAGGTATCCTGCTTTAACCTGTTCGATCTGAGAACTGATAAAAGAAACTCGATTTTGGTACTCCACATACAATCCCAGACCTGTCACTATGACTGTGAATAAGGTGCTGATTGCAATGATTGTCCCGATCAATTGTCGAGAGAGTCCAATATAGCGTTTTCCTTTTTTCACCATACAAAAATTACCATTATTGTTATCCTAGCAAACTACAATTACTCAACTAGTATAATAGTAGTCATTCATCAAATAACTAGGGAAGGTTATGAAAAAACATCTTATCGTTGCATCCATAGTCAGTTTGTTTTCAAGCAGTTATGCTTTTTCAAGCGAACCTATTCACTACTACATTATTGCGAGCCAAGCGCAACCTTTTCAGATCGAAACTGACGGGTCATCTCACAGAGGAATTGTTTCTGATATTGTTCAGGCAGTATTCGATGACAGTCAATACGAGATCGATTACCACACCTACCCTTTCAACCGCATGATAGACAAGCTAGATGCTCGAGAGAATCCAAATTGGGTAACCTACGGCAGCCCTAGTTGGGGAAACATCCAATCTGTAAACCTGTCTAAAGATCCGATTTACAATGTAAAACACGTATTGCTCAGTAGTGGCAAGGAACCATTTGAGTTCAATACTATCGACGACTTAAACGGAAAAGCGGTGGTCTTGCTGGTGGGGTTTGAGTATCCAAACCTAGAGCCTTACATCAAACAAGGCAAGCTCAACGAGATTCGAGTTAAAGATTACAGCGCGGCTTTTCGTGTATTAAATCGAACTCCGGGTGATACCGTTTTTGTTGAGATGGAATCGAGAATCAAATACAACCTAAACGAGCAGAAGTTAAGTATTGATGATTACCAGATGCAAGAATTTGGTTCAGTGATCAATAACTACCCTATTCATTTAGCATTTGACCCTGAAATGGATCCTAAGCTGCAAAGCTTCATCGACCAGCGTCTCGACCAAATGAAAGACGATGGACAACTAGATGACATCGTACAAGGGTATTTATAGCCCCTTCATTTATTTGTATTAGCGCCTAGCTGACGTTATAGAGCACTTTTCTACTCTTAGTCACCTTACGACTTGCAACGAAAAGGCCGCTCTGCTTAGATTAGATTAGACTAATACTAAATTGCAGAGCGGCCTTTTAAATTCATTTTTAGGTAAACAAACGTTTAACTAGAATCCGGATAGATTCATTCGCGAGTTAGTTAATGCGACGCGTTCGAATGCAATTGTTGAGATCGAAGTTGTTGACGTACCACCATCAAGATCTCACCTAAACGATTCTCGCCAGTTCCATCACCACCATCTCCCCAGAAATGGTCTTTGTGGGAATGCTCCTTGATAACCGAGTCTCCAGTATTAGCGAGAAACAGAGCAAACTGTGGATTCTGTTTAAACTTCTCAGTCACAATAAATTCCATCACTTCAACACGAATGTCATACCAATCTTCACGAACTTGGTCTTGGTAATCTCGACTTAAAGAGAAGGCTTCTGCGGGTGTTCTGGCTTCTAGGATAGAAACACGTAGCGCTTCAGAGGCAAATTTCATCGCTTGATAATAATGCTCGCTGGTTGCCCAGATTTGATCGTCAACCCGAATAGGACACGCCGCGAAATTTGAGAGGTATCCATTTGGATCTTCGGGTTCATAAAACAATACTTCTTTGGCTTTAGCCACAGAACTAGACATAGCCTTCTCCTTACCAACGACATCGCATATTTTTGCTTTAACCTTAAAATTAGTGGCGTTGAATATTGCTGTCAAACAACTTAGTTCAAGAGTAAGCCATCAACATGTTTTTAGTTGGAAAGAAGTGACATTGAAAAGAATTTACTCAACTAATTGGCAGGATAGAATAATCGTTATCATTTGTTTCAACTAGAAAAAACAAAGAAAGTTTCTTATTAATCAAAGGGTAGCATTGCGCTACCCTCTTACGTTCAATCAGACTGATTAGTGAATCAGACCTAGCTCCCTCGCTTCTTCCAGACTAAAACCGCTTTCTCTAATTTCTCTTAGAACCTCAATACGACGACGAGCTTCAGCAGATTTCATTTTCTTTTCTGGTTTAAAAGATACTTCTTCTTCAGCATCCCACTTGTTTGCGATATTTGTCATTTCATCATGGTTGATAGAATTAATGGACATGTTTTCCTCCGAAAAGCACCATGTAATGGACAGGTAATCTGTAGCAAATACAATTTAGCTTGTTAAGAGATTCTGTACTGAAATGTGATGATTCCGACGCTTCACAAAGCTAATTAATAAATGGCTCATTTAAACTTTGCCAAAGCCATTTTCTGGGATTACATTTACAAGATTCCCCATAATAAATGTGGTTTGATCTAACTCTCATTTTCCCCTTTCTCATTTATTCTTTTCCACTGAAAATTCGTGAAATAACCCAAGATAATTTTCGAGGCACTTCATTCTTTTTGTGCTCATCGCTTTCACTAAATCCAACACATGCTAATGATAATAGTTATCAATATCATAACTGAGTATTTATCATGTCTATGGAAAATTCAGATACACCTCTTCTCGAAGTGAAGAACTTGTGTGTCGATTACATCACCGATGACGGCGATTTTAATGCGGTAAAATCCGTGAGCTTTAGCATAGGTCAAGGAGAAATCTTTGGCTTAGCCGGGGAATCAGGCTGTGGTAAAAGTACCATCGCTTTTGCCATTAACCGCCTGCATAAGCCACCGGCTTTTATCTCAGGGGGAAAGATACTGTTTAACGGACAAGACCTGTTGAGCTTATCTGATAACCATTTAAATACGTTGCGTTGGAGTGAGATTGCTATGGTCTTCCAGAGCGCAATGAACTCGCTCAACCCTGTCTTAACCATTCAAGAGCAGTTCGCTGATGTTTTACGTCATCACAAAGGCATAACCAACGAACAAGCCAAAGATCGCGCCGAGAAGTTACTCGATCTGGTGAATATTCCACGCCACCGACTCACAGAGTACCCTCACCAATTCAGTGGCGGCATGCGCCAGCGTTTGGTGATTGCCATTGCTCTCGCTCTAAACCCTAAGCTGATCATCATGGACGAGCCAACCACCGCACTGGACGTAGTTGTACAGCGCGAGATACTGCAACAAATACACCAGCTCAGAGAGGAGTTTGGTTTCTCGATACTCTTTATCACCCACGACCTGGCTCTTATGAGTCAACTGTGCGATCGCATTGCCATCATGCGTCACGGTCAGATTGTTGAAATTAACCAAGCTTATGAAATTCGTAACAATCCGCAGCACTCCTACACCCAAAAGCTTTGGAGTTCATTCCCTAATATTCACCAACATGCTCACGCGACCGCGTGCTAGGAGAGCTCAATGTCACAACCTATTTTTCAAGTAAAAAACCTCGTTAAAGAGTTCACTGTTGGTGGTGGATTTGGCAAAGAAGAAATTTTCAGAGCACTGCATGGCGTGAGCTTTGACTTGTATGCAGGGAAAACACTGGCACTGGTTGGTGAATCGGGTTGCGGAAAAAGCACCTGTGCCCGATTGATGACCAAGGTTTACCCAGCGACAGAGGGAGAGATATTATTCAAAGGCAAAGACATCTCCACGCTAAACAGCCGTAAAGATATCTTGGATTACCGCAGCCGCGTACAAATGGTATTCCAAGACCCGTTTAGTTCACTCAATCCAACCCACACCATTGAGCACCATTTAACGCGCCCTCTTAAAATCCATAAGCAAGTCGCCAACAAAAAGGCACTAGCAGAGCGTCTCAAGGAGTTATTAACGCTGGTGGAGTTACCCATAGAAACTCTCGCCAAATACCCACACGAGCTCAGTGGAGGCCAAAGACAGAGGGTTAACCTGGCAAGAGCGCTTGCGGTTGGGGCCGAGGTTATCCTCGCCGATGAACCGACCTCGATGTTAGATGTCTCGATTCGCCTTGGCGTGTTAAACCTAATGCAACGAATGAAGCAAGAGTTAGGAATTGGCTTTTTGTACATTACCCACGATCTTGCCACTGCACATTACATAGCTGAAGAGACAGCAGTGATGTACAAAGGCCAGATCGTCGAGTGGGGATCAACGCAGTCGATCTTAACCAACCCCCAACACCCGTACACTAAATTGTTGATCTCCGCGGTACCGGATCCCGATCTACCATTTGGCGAACTTGTCAAAAATGAGCCAAACTATTCAATAGACGCTGATCGTATTCGAGAGCAAAGCAGTGAAATACAGCATAAAGTAAAGCAAGTTGCTGATAATCACTTTGTAAAACAGTGGGATAATGTTGCATGAATGAACTAGACACTTGGTTAGAGCGCATCGAAGATTGGTACAAAGACCGAAAGCATGATCAAGTGGAAAGGTTGGAACCTTTGATCTTAACGCCTCCAGATGCACTCTGGGGGCCTTTGATCACAGATAAACAGAGCAAGGGTATCGCATGTTGGTTAGACGGATGCCTGAGAATCTTTACGTTTTATCGGTACAGAAGCGAAGCACAAACATCATTGAGCTTGTCATTGAATCCAGAAGTGGCTCCGCACGGGGCTAGCAACTCGCACCATCAAGAAAAGGCCTATCAGTACCTGATGTTTGGTTACAGCAAACTGCAGGCCGTTTCATGTGATCCTAGAGCAGAACCTGGCTTGCAAGAGTGGTGTACACAGCGAGTGCAACACTTGTGTGTGCTGGCTCTGGAGTTTGCGAATCAGCAACATGAAACACGTTGGCAAGAAGAGTCAGAAAAGTTGATCGAGTCGCATGTACGATTTATGGCGAGCCAAAACCAGAACGATGATCAAGGTAGAGTTAAACATCAGCTTCATTGATCACCCCTTCTCGATCAAAGACTGTCGCATCAGACCTAAGACCTTGAGTGACACCCACTCCTCTTAAAAAGACCCGATCTACAGAAAGCATGCTCTAACCTTGATCATGCTTCAAGGGTTAATTCTGTAAGATGTTGAATCTTAATAGCTATATGAAATGGTGAGATGAATTTTAGGCAAAAAAAAGCGAGTCCCTTGGGAACTCGCAAAAATCTATTCAGTATGATGTAACAAAATATGAGCCAATCTATTAATCATAAGAAAGGACAAAAGGTTGTCTATTCGGGATAAATAATAATCAACTGGATGCGTTACATTGTCATCGCTTTGTCAGCGTTAAGTGCGGTTTTAATCAGCACCTAATGTGTTCAAACTATCTATTCATCGACCGTCAATACAGGCTTATTGGTACCGGTGGATGACTAATGGCCAACCGCCATTTCATCGAGCGCTAAGAACACATTCTCGTCTAGATGACCTTCGTGAACTTGTTTACATACTTTACGACGCACAGCCAAACCCGAGATAAGACGCTCAATGGACAAATGTCGATTGCTGGTGCTGTCGCGGTCGTTGTACAGCTCAATCAACCTACTCAGTGTTTCGTATGGGATAACGTCCTCCCCTACTCTTAGCCAATCAAGCTTCTCAATAAGCTCTGAGCACTCTTCTTTAATTGAGGCATGTGAGTGCCCTGTCATTGCTGATAAAGCCGTTATGCTGCGTTCTAGAGCCTCTGCTGAGGTATATTTGGATAGAGTTATCATGATCTCGTCGGCATTGATCTCGACAGAGTGTTTACGTTGTTTAACTCGACGTCCCAATTTGCCTCTTGGTGACGGCGCTTTACGTTGAATGGGCTCAAATTCACCATCAATAATCTCAGACAGCTCTTCCAATTTTTGCTTAGAGACCATCTCATTACGAAGTGGGTTCGGGAGCGTTGGTGCCATATTACGCTTTCCGGCGTTGGTGGTACGTGCTCTTGAGTAACGCAACACCTCTTCCACATTACATTTGATATCGACCTGATAATCGGTTGTCTTACCTTTTTCGATCAACGACGTGATCGTTAGGTGATAACCCCACAAGTTAACTAAGAAAGTATCCTCTTGATCCCCAACTTCTCCGAGCTTCCTGAGTTCGCGAACCAGATCCATAGAGAAACGACGCCAATCGATATTGCGAGCCAATTTCTGATTCAGTTCGCTCAGTAACATGCAGTCCGTATGACGACGTGCCATTCGGCTTCTGAAATAGGAATACATTTGGAATACCAAGGTATGTTGCTTCAGAATTTCAGGCGGGAACAGGAAGAAATAATCGCGAGTAAGTAGCTCTTCGTAAAACGAAGGTTCCCAGACAAGGATGTATAGGTTCGGTTTGATACGAATTTCGCCGTCAGAGCCCTCTGTAGGCGCTTCTTCTGATGCGGTAATGGTTCTAGCTAAGAATCGGAAACGATCACTCTTAAAGCCTTCTGGCATGTTCTCACTGAGCCAGCGGCCTGTAAGCTCGTGAAGTTGAAAATCCGTAAACTCGATACGATCAATACTATCGCGGATCGAATCACGAGCTGGGCCACTGTCTTTTTTGCCTCGTAAAGACAAAATATCAGTGATGTAGAGTGGTGTTTTGTTGGGCGTGTGTTTCGCGTCTAGATGATAATCATCTTGGTGATGATCATGATATTGAACGGTTAGCGTGAATAACGCGAATAGCGTCATCAGATCATCAACCGTCATAATATTTTTAGAAGATCGTGTCTCGATCACCGCTCGAGTGCCAGAGATCGAAACCATAGATTTCTGGTAACTTTTACGCGTTCTTGGTGGTGCTAACGCTTGATCAATAATCCCAGCCCAATTGGTTGGCGAAACAATGAATTGATCTGCTTCATCTTTCATCGTCGGTGGGGTATTCAGTCCGTGTTCATTCAATAAACGTTTGTTTACTTTAGTTTGAGCTAGAGCCTTAGAACGTTTTTGCTTTTCATTTTGCTTTACGCTTTCAGTTACTAAGCTGGTCGCACCTAATACCGATATCAATTGGTTCGGGTTAACAAAGCGATGTAGCATGGTTTTACCAGCAAGGCCCTCTTCAAATCGAACAGGAAGTTGTTTGAAAAGACCAATACTTACAGCCGCTCTCAGCCTTTGTTGCAAGGCTGCACGAGTCACTTGACCATCGGTTGATTCGATAATTTCAGTTGTAGAAACATATCCGTCTCGGCTGCTAAACCCACGAAGTGAAATTAGGTTAAGAAGTTCTATTATGCTTTTGGTGACACCTTTGAAGTGTTGATATTGTTCTATCCATTCAACAGCTGTTTCAGATACCTCAAATAAATGACCATCTTTGTGGCTTCGTGCCTTAATTAACAATTTCTCTTCTGGTTTCATTTTTGATCCGTATCACACTAACCGTAATTTCACTATAGTTCCTGAATGATAAAGAAAGAATGATCATAAATAAAGAGAATTTATTGGCTTTTAAATAACTGATCTTTTTGATTAATATGATCTTAAATGATTAAGTGATCTAATGATCTGGGCGTCGGTTGCCTTGTAAGTTACTGAATTTAAACAGTAAAAAAAATGTTGCGTGGAAAGCATGATCATAAGAAACACGAAACGATGATCATTATTATAGGGAAAGCATGATCACAGAACATCAGAACTATGATCATTAACTCATTGTAAGCATGATCATTATTGAGTCGAAAGCATGATCATTATACTTATACAGCTTATCCACAGCCCGAGATTTTCGATGCGCTTCTCAGTTACTTTTAAGCTGCGAATGTGGATATTTTTTATTGTAAATCCATCGGAACAATGATCAAGAGATCGCTATTTTTATTGTTCTGAATCCTTCTAGTACAAAACTTGGTCTGTATTTGATGTTAGTTGGTTACTTCGATGTATTTAACGTGGGTTCTCATTGATACGCATTATACAGGAAGCATGATCATGAAATTGTCATGTTCGAGTATTCTCTCCCTGTGCAGATTGAGTTTTCAACAAATTAGGCGTTATAGGCCCTGAATCCCCATTACAAAAGCATTTGTCCGTAACTTAGCACCAAAAATACATGCTTCCGGAATGATATCTACTTGATCATTTTTCCGGAGGTTGATCATTTAGAACGGTCATTCATTCGGATCAATATTAATAAGACTACACCTTGATCATGCTTCGTAATGTGGCCTAATCAATTTTTTAATGAGAGATGTACTCCTTGATCATTCTTCCGACTCTGGCGTCATTTTGTTTGCCGAGTTACGCTCCTCCTTCATTTTTATTTTAGTTCGCTAGCCCACTTTCTGGTTTTACTATTTTTGTAATGAAGTAAAAATTGAAAATCTGCTAATTTCGAATGCAAATCACACGAACCGTAATCTATGGTTGTATTTCAATCGTTCCGACAGTTTTTTGTTGAAATGACATTTACATTGTAAATAAGTGACGTTGTGACATTTTAAATGTAGAGGAGAAATAACATGGTTAGAGGAGGTAAAATCGGAAATTTTTGTGTTCATCTAAGCTAATGTTTCATCGAATTGTAAAAACGATGTCTATTTTATGTGATTTTGCTCATAAATGAATGTTCATGTTTTTGTTGTGTTTGTCATTGATCGCTGTACAATTTGTGGTTAGTTAATCATTACGGAAACTGGCAATGAAAAGAGAACAAACGATTGATAAGCTCTATCAGCTGGCCGAACAAACTCAACAAGTTCAGGCTGACCGAATTGAGATTATTCTGGAAGAGCGAAGTGATGAACATTTCCCTCCAATGTCTAAAGCTATGATGGAGACGCGTTCAGGCTTAACTCGTCGAAAATTGGATGAGGCTATCAACAAGCTTGAAGCGGATGGTCATCAGTTTACAAAGAACAACGCCAATCATTACTCGATTTCATTGACGGAAGCTCACATGTTGATGGACGCGGCTGAAGTGCCAAAGTTCCACCAACGTAAACAGCATGTAGACAACAAGCCATGGGTTATCAACGTACAGAACCAAAAGGGTGGTACGGGTAAATCAATGACAGCGGTTCATCTAGCGGCTTGCTTGTCTCTGAATTTAGATAAGCGCTACCGTATCTGTTTGATTGACTTGGACCCACAAGGTTCTTTGCGTCTGTTCTTAAACCCACAAATTAGTGGTGCAGAGCACGACAGTATCTATTCTGCCGTCGATATCATGCTGGACAATGTGCCTGAAGGCCAAGATGTCGACCTGGAATTCCTTCGCAAGAATGTACTATTGCCAACACAATATCCAAATCTGAAGACGATTTCTGCGTTCCCAGAAGACGCGATGTTTAACGCTGAAGCGTGGCAAAGCCTGTCTCAAGATCAGTCACTTGATATCGTTCGTCTGTTAAAAGAGAAGCTTATCGACAAAATAGCTGATGATTTTGATGTGATTATGATCGATACCGGTCCGCACGTTGACCCGCTAGTGTGGAACGCGATGTACGCGTCAAATGCACTTCTTATTCCATGTGCGGCAAAGCGTTTGGATTGGGCTTCAACGGTTAACTTCTTCCAGCATTTACCTACGGTGTACGAGATGTTCCCGGAAGATTGGAAAGGGCTTGAGTTTGTTCGCCTGATGCCAACCATGTTTGAAGACGATAACAAGAAGCAGGTATCAGTATTAACAGAGATGAACTACCTGTTGAATGACCAAGTCATGATGGCAACTATTCCAAGAAGCCGTGCTTTTGAAACTTGTGCAGATACTTACAGCACGGTTTTCGACCTAACGGTTAGCGACTTTGAGGGCGGTAAGAAAACGCTGGCGGTTGCTCAAGATGCGGTACAAAAAAGTGCTCTAGAATTAGAGCGAGTATTACATAGCAATTGGCCTTCACTTAATCAGGGATAACAAAAATGGCAATTAAAACATCTGACTTAAATGCAAAGCTATTTGGTAAAGCAAACAAACGTCGCGTAGCTACACCACAAGAAGCGCAAACGGCAGCAAAAGAACAGGCTCAAGTGATTGAGCTTTCTGTTGCGGGTGAAGAGCTGGTTTCATTTGAATTGGTTCGAATTCCCGCGGCTGATGTTGCAACTCGAACAGTTGTTTTTGAAGAGAATGCTCGTGAGCAATCTTTCTTAAATGAACACGCGCTTTCTGATGTTCTTACAACATTAAAAGAGCGCGGCCAACAATATCCGGCGGTTGGTCGTAAGAATAAAGACGGCAAGATTGAAGTTCTTGATGGTAGTCGTCGTCGCATGTCATGTATTTTGGCCGACAAAGAGTTCCTAATCTATGTTGCTGAAAATATTAACGGCGAACACGCTAAGTTCTTATCAGACGTTGCCAACGCTCATAAGCCACTTTCTCTGTATGAGAAGGGCAAAGAGATGCAAGCTAAACTTGATAAAGGCGAAGCTGAAGATCAAAAAGCACTAGCGAAAATGTTCCAGTGCAGTGAAGCTTTGGTGAGTGGCGCGTTGAAAGCAGCGGCTTTGCCTCTTGAATTGCTACAAGCTTACCCAAATGTGAGTGATCTTGGCCGTCCTACTATTGTTAAACTGCACAAACAATTTGGTGGTCTGACTGGCGAGCAGCAGCAAACATTACTGACTAAGTGTGATGCTTCTGAAGGTTTTGTATGGCAACGTAGTGAAGCTCAGGGTGTCACTCGTTTAACAAAAGACGTTACAGAGACTTTAGAAGGTTGGATTTTTGAACTGGCACCTGCGCCAGCTAAAAAAGTTTCTCCAAAAGTTGAGCTTATCAAAGGCCGTGCTTCATACAGCCGCAAGGGTTCAAACTTGGCGTTGAACCTTAAGAAAGTTGATGATGCGACAATGGAAGAGATTTTAGCCTTCGTTCAATCGAAGCTCGACTAAGTCGACGACTTTCCATTACAACTCTAAAGCCGCATTATGCGGCTTTTTATTTGGCTGTGATAAACTGTGTTTAGATAAATCTGGACGCTCACTATGACAAACCCAACCAACACTTTTCTACATACACTCTCCAATATTGCCCAACATAATGATCACCGTTTTGGGGTGGTCTTTAATGGCGAATGCGATTGGCAAAACTCTTCTGTTTTAACTTTCCTTCAAGATGTGAACCCTCAAACCATTTTCCAGGTTGGTGGGGATCCATTTGATGGTGTGACTCATGTTCAAGTAAAGAAAGGTCAACAGCTTCTTGGTCGTGAATGCCAGATTCTTGTTTGTGATTTTAGAGAGCAGTTTGATGCTAACAGTTTTAGTGCTGCACTTGGTGCGTTAATCGGTGGCGGTTTGTTGTTAGTTATACCGCCGAAAACGGAAGAGTCTGAAGAGGGGATGGATTCTGCTTTTGGCAAACGTTGGTTAGCGTCCAATTTCGCTAAACTGTTTTCTATATCTCAAGACGATGAACAGTTAGCGCAGCTTTATACTCGCAATACATTGCCTGAAAAATTAACCCAGCCGGATTGTTTTGATAGATTTGAACAACAAAAGACGGCGATAGAATTAGTAAAAAAGATTGTCTCTGGACACAGAAAGCGTCCTTTAATTCTGACTGCCGATAGAGGTCGCGGTAAAAGCTCTACACTGGGAATTGCTGCTGCGCAGCTCTTGGCTGAGCGCAATGGGTTAAATATTATTGTTACTGCACCTTCTGTTAAAGCGGTTGAGCCGGTCTTTTCTCATGCAACCGAACGGCTAGAAACTTACGAAGCCGTTAACGCTACCCATATTCGTCATCAAGGCGGAAGCTTAAGATTCGTCGCGCCAGATGAGTTACTCAAATCTAAGCCTAATTGTGACTTGTTGTTGGTTGACGAGGCGGCCGCTATTCCAATCCCTATGCTTAAATCTATGGTAGATGTTTATCATCGTATGGTTTTTTCAACCACTGTTCATGGATACGAAGGAAGTGGGCGAGGGTTCGGGCTTAAATTTGAAGCTTGGCTTTCTGAGCATCGCCCGGGTTGGAAAGGCTACAAACTGGAACAACCAATCCGTTGGAATAATCATGATCCCCTAGAGCGTTGGTTGTTTGATTGCTTTCTTCTTAATAACGACCTGTCACCTTGTGATTTGCCTGCTCTCAATGCGATCGAACAAGATGATGTTTCTGTTTATGCAACGAATCATTTAGAACTGGTTGAGTTATCAAAAGCAGATTGTTTGGCTGACCCTGAGAAGCTTCAACAATGTTTTGCGCTTTTGGTTGATGCTCACTATCAGACTTCTCCAAATGACTTAATTCAGTTTCTTAATAACCCGGCTATCCATTTATACGCGGCTTGGCAACAAGACGATTGCTTGGGTTGTATGTTGGTTACGGAAGAGGGTGGGTTGGATATTGAATTGATTACTCAAATACAGATTGGGAAGCGAAGACCACTCGGTCATCTTGCTCCCATTCTAATGGCAAACCAGCTTGGTTCGACACAAGCGGCAAAGAGCCGTTGTGTCCGAGTGATGCGCATTGCTGTTTCAAACCGCCATCAAAGTTTGGGTATCGGTAGCTGGATGCTGGATAAATTATCTGAGCAAACTGACCAAGCAGATTATTTGGCGACAAGCTTTGGTGCGACTAGCGAACTGATTTCTTTCTGGCGACATAACGAATTTGTACCTGTTCATATTGGCCATCAACGAGATCAGGCTAGTGGCTGTCACTCGGTATTAATGGTTAAGCCGCTTAACGAGAATGCTCAAGGTTGGATTGGTCAGCTGCAAGGTCACTTTGAACGTAGTTACTGTTTTCTGATGTCAGGCTCTTTTACTTCTCTTGAAACTGATATGGTGCGTGCGCTACTGCCAAGCAATGCTGAGTCTGTAAGTGAGTTTGAAATACAGTTAATCAGGAATTATGTCGATGGTGGTAATAGCTACGACAGTATTGGTTTTAGTGTGTTGAAGCTAATCTTGCTCAACAATGTTCGTGACGACAAAAGGCTTAAATCTAAGTTATCTGGTGCTATTGGTTCTAGTGTATTGGATTCTGGTATTTCAGATTTGCTAATCGCAAAAGTCGTTCAACAGAAAGGGTGGGGGACTTGTGTCGAACAATTTAACCTTGTTGGACGGAAACAGGCAGAGGCTCAGTTTCGATTAGATGTCGATGTCCTATTATCAAATTTACAGTGTAAATAGATAGATTAGCTTTGAATTGGATTTACAGTGTAAATTAGAAAGTTGGATTTACACTGTAAACTGAACCTCAACCTCAACATCGTTATATTCGCTTGCTTCATCATCCACCTACTCGTCTCCGTGTCGGCTTCTCTGTCTTTTATTATAACGTAAACAATCTGCTGACCTCATCTGCTTGGTCTTGTGATCTACGTGTTCTGTCAATCTATATTCCCCTGCTGTAACCAATATCTTATTTGGTGTTTTTATACCTCTATTGATTTTTTCATGGCCATATAATTATTTAGGCAACTTCTGATTGAAGGAACTAAGTCTCGATAGATGGTTTCTAAATCTTGAATTTGTCTTTAATCAGAATTATCTCGACTTAGAAAAATTGTTAAATAAATCTGCTTTTTATTTGTAAAGGTGAAGAGGACCATAAAATGGACCTGTCTTACTTATGAGTCATCTTTGCAAAATCGAAAGTAAGTGATGTGACGCTGATTATTCAAATGCGGTGATTCTAAGGTCAGAACGAATTATATAGACTGAATAACAACTGAGTCATTAGGGATACTCAATTCGAATGTGGGATAACATCGTTACATTGTCAGAAGACAAGCAACAAGTGATTGCACGTCTGCCGTCGGGGATTGTGGTCGACGCAAGCTTTGACAACAAGACACTACCACCAGCCTTGGAAGCATTAAGCGTATCAAACTATTTTCTTTTTGAAGAAGAGGTGTTGCGTTTTGTTACTCTTGCTAAAGAGGGGAAGGGAGAAGCGTACGACGGTATTTTGATTGCTGAAGTGCGTGATGCAACTGTTGCCGTCGAATTGTCTGATGATGAGATGCTCGCCAGCCTCGTCGTGACTGGGCCATATAGTGGAAAAGCATTACGCGGTAGTGACATTATTCACTGCTTAGCTTTGGCTCAGATAACAAAAGGCATTAATAAGTTAGCCCTCAGAAAAGTACTGATGATGAGCAGCAAACTGAAACCGGGTGAAAAGTTTACTCAGCCAGTTGCCAAAGGCACGCAACCCGTAAAGGGAAAAGATGCAAAGTTCGCAGCATTGGTTGAAGATATTACTCGCCAAGTCTTGAAGCCCCGAAATAAAGACGAAGGCAAGATCGATATGCGAGATTTGGGAGAAACCATTACTGTTGGTCAAAATGATCAGTTAATGAAACGTACCCCTGCTACGAAAGGCATTGCTGGCTTTACCGTCCAAGGGCGAATTATCCCGCCGCTTCCTGGACAGGACAGTTTAATCAAACCTGGCAAAGGTACCTACATTTCCCCTAAAGACCCCAACTTACTACTCGCCTCATACCCTGGTTTGCCCATCATTAAAGACCGTACCATTGAAGTCGACGATGCGTTGTGTGTTAGCAATGTTGATGTATCTACTGGCCACGTTAAATTTAAAGGTAATGTGTTTGTTTCTGGAAACATCGAGCCGGGAATGATCGTTAAGGCGACAGGGAGTATTACTGTTGGCGGTTTTATTGAGTCGGCAGAAGTTCAGGCTCAGGGCGATATTAAAGTCGCGAAAGGAATTATTGGTCACACAGCCAAAGAAGGCGAACCCAAAAGTTGTAAGGTTTTCACAAAAGGTTCTATCACAGCAAGCTATGCGCAGAATGCAGAGTTGCAAACAGCGAATGATATTCGACTTGGCGTACACAGCATGGGTAACGACATTCGCTGTGGTAACAACCTTACCGTGATGGATTCTTTGAAGAAACACGGAACGCTCAGTGGTGGCGAAGCTAAAGTCGGCGGTAAAGTCGAATGTGTGTTTTTGGGTGTTGAGGGAGATACAGCGACCAAGGTTCATGGATTTGCACGCTACGATGGATACAGACAAAAGATTGCCGAAGTGAAGGAAACTTATAAACACGCTCAAGAGCAAACAATGGGTGTGATTCGTCAAGAGCTCGAATTCAAGAAGCGACCAAAAGCTGAGAGAAGTGAAGCGCAGGCGTTGGAAATTGAGCAACAACGAGAAAAAAACAATCAAGCAATCGAAAGCACTAAATCACAGTTAGATACACTCGAAGCAGAGTTTGAAACGAATCTTGCTGAGTGCACGGTAGAAGCGCATGAAAAGGTTTATACCCGAGTCACTGTTCAGTTTGGTGATGAGACGGTGACGACCAAGCGAACTCATGGTGGGAGTGTGTTCTCATTCAACCAATACGAGATCCAGTGTTCATTCAAAATGGAACAAGAAGATATTTCTCTATAATCTCAGTTTCGGTTTCAGCGACAACTATAACTGAACGACTCTGAGTTGAGTCAGTTAGCGAGTTTATCTGACTAATTTGACTGTCTCGTCCTAAAATACGTTGACAGTATTTCTACTAAGTCAACAGCGTCAGCTGTTGGCTTTTTTCATGCACCTCATTTGGAGTTTTCATTCTGAGACTAAGGTGCGGCCTCATGTTGTTATAGGT
>NZ_CAWQUW010000023.1:0-363168 GCF_963898195.1 Vibrio sp. L3-7
AAGCGCTAGATATGGCTATTAAGGGACGTCAATATCATCGTTCGTGTATCCATCACTCTGATCGTGGTCTCCAGTATTGCTCAGGTGTTTATCAAGATAAGTTGAAAAGTAGCGGCATAAGCCCCTCCATGACAGACGGTTATGACTGCTATCAAAATGCATTAGCAGAGAGAGTAAATGGAATACTAAAACAAGAGTTCTTACTTGATAAGTGTAAAAACCTCGGAGAGCTTAAACAACTAGTAAAAGAGTCTATAAGTACCTATAACAACATGAGGCCGCACCTTAGTCTCAGAATGAAAACTCCAAATGAGGTGCATGAAAAAAGCCAACAGCTGACGCTGTTGACTTATTAGAAATACTGTCAACGTATTTTAGGACGAGACAGTCATTTGTCATTTGTCATTTGTCATTTGGGGCTCATAAAAAAGCCCTGCTAATTTCGCAAGGCTTTCTCTTATTTCTCACTCGGCTTAAATTTAACGGCTATTTCTCTTCGAAACGCTTCGCCAATTGATAGAACTCATTCACTTGTTCTTTTAGCTCAGTAGAGTGGTTTTTCACGGAATGCGTTGCCACTAAGTTTTGCTCGGCAGTAGACGCGATAGACTGCATGTGCAGGTTTACATCACTCGATAGCTGACGCTGTTTATGCGCGGAACTTTCGACAGACTGCATCAGCTCGTTCATTGATTGCATTAAAGTTTCGACTTCAGACAAGCGCTCTGCACTCACCTTCGCCACATCACCACACGCGTCGGTTTGCTCTCGATTGGCCAGGATATCCTTTTGCCAACCTTCAATCGTCGCTAACATGGTGTCGATACTCTCTTTGATCTGAACCGTAGCCTTTGACGTGCGACCCGATAACGCACGTACTTCGTCGGCAACCACAGCAAAACCACGACCTTGTTCACCCGCTCTCGCCGCTTCTATCGCTGCATTCAACGCTAGCAAGTTGGTTTGTTCGGCGATTCCACCAATCTCTTCCATTATCTTGCTGACGCTTTGCGCTTGGTCGCTCAATTGGTAAGTCGTTTGAGTCGCCTTTTCGGCCTGAGAAGCTAAGCTTTCTAAATTTCGATGGGTTTGATTAATGCTCTCTTTAGCGCCAGCACAAGTTTGCAAAGTCACATCAACAATCTGGTGTGCTTCTTCTGTACGAGAAAAGACCTCACTCGCGGTTGCTTCAACCTCTTCAGTTGCCTCACGCACTTGAAGAATGTCTTTTGTTTGTTGATCTAAGGCTTCTGAGACTTCAAATGACGTGGTATTCAGGTTATCGGCTAAGTCTTGGAGTGGCTTTGCAGAGTCGGTCATACGACCTAACACCGTACGAATTCGAGCAGACAGCAACTTCAAATGGAAATCAGCGATTGAGAACTTACTATTGCCTGAGTAAACAAGTCGGCTGACACTATCAAACTTCGATTGAAGCTTCTTCAACTGTAACGGTGTCTCAATCAGTTCTTGTCGGAAAAGCAATGCTAACGCAGATACCGGAAGCAGGCTTAACAGCCATTGTGATGCCTGCCCTACTTCCACTAGATTTGAGACTAGAGGAGCTGCGAGAGAACCCAATAACACGGCATAACGAACGCTATCACTGACCTGCAACGACCATTGGCGACCTGACTTCTCGGCTTTCAATAAGCCTTGATATGCTTTGTCGGCGATTTTAACCCATTCGTTCTTAGGCTTAACACGAACCGACTGATAACCACTCACCTTGCCGCTCTCATAGATTGGAGTGACGTACGCATCGACCCAGTAATATCCACCAGATTTAGTTTTGTTTTTTACGATACCGCGCCACGCTTTACCTTGCTTCAGGCTGACCCACATATCGGCAAAAGCGGCTTTAGGCATATCAGCATGCCTGACAACATTGTGGTGTTGTCCAAGCAACTCTTGTTGGCTGTATTCTGCGATGCGACAAAAAGCATCATTACTGTAAGTAATCACACCTTTAAGATCGGTAGTTGAGACAAGTTGTTCGTTTTCGCTTATAAGCGTTTCACGTGATTGAGAAGATGAACTGACAGTCATTTATACTAACTTTTGTTAATTATTATTTTAGCCGAGGAATATATACAATTATTAAAGTTATGACAAAATGTGAACATCACATTTTGTGTAAATGCCTGCTATTTATACAAATTTAAGCTAGATACTTCACAGAGTTCGAACTCACCCTCAAAATTTAACAAGCAAGATCACTCATCTAAATTGACGGCTGTACTGAATTTCACCGTTCTCATAGAGACAGAAGTGTGAAACTTACGAATATTTAAGTCTTTGCGCAGTACACGCTCAACAAAATCTTCATAGGCTTTAATGTCTTTTACAGTGACGATCAACATAAAGTCAAAACTGCCCGATATCTGATAGCACTGCGTGACCTCTGACGCCTTAGAAATAGATCGACGGAAAATCTGGTAGATGTCTCCACGGTCACGCTCCATTTCTACGGATACGACTAACGTCATCGTGTTGCCCATCAGTTCAGGGTTGATGATAGAAACATCACCTACAATTACACCTTCGGCTCTCAACCTTTTGACTCGCTTTAAGCAAGCGGGAGGCGATAACCCAACCCGTTCCGCGAGCTCCAGGTTTGGGATTCGGTTGTTCTCTTGCAGTTCAACCAAGATGCTTCTATCTATACGGTCAATTTCCATAATTTCTCAAAACCTTGATTAAGCGACTTATAATTTTCAATATTAAGCTAAATAAAAAATTGTAGATAACTTTTACGCACTACTTTGAAATTAAAATCACAACAATCTGAGTAAGATATCTCTAAACAACACAATAAAAATATGGTCGTCACAATGAAATTAGCCTATCAATTTTTTAAAGAACTCCTTAAAGAGATTATCGATGTAACCTCAACTCTTTTCCGAATCATGATTCCTATTATCTTAGTAATCAAGGTCATCGAAGAACTTGGAGGCATCGTCATTCTCAGTGAATGGTTAAGCCCTGTCATGGAAACCGTGGGTTTACCGAAAGAAATGGGATTGGTCTGGGCAACAACCATACTCACCAACATCTATGCGGGGCTAATCATCCTGATCAATTCAGATGTCCCTCTCACTGTTGCTCAAGCTTCTGTGTTGGGTAGCATGATGTTGCTCGCCCACTCATTGCCAATTGAAGGCGCAATAGCAAAGAAAGCAGGAGTAAGTTGGCTAGCCACACTTTCAGTAAGAGTTGGTGGAAGTTTAATCTTGGCCTGGTTACTGAACCTCAGCTATCAATACGGGGATTTACTCAACTATCCTGCCACGGTACTTTGGCAACCAGAAGTATCAGCGGACTCTAGCTACCTTGGTTGGGCTATCGAACAACTCAAGAGCTTCGCAGTTATCTTTATGGTGATTTCAGTGCTGTTATTTTTACTCAAGATATTAAAGCTTCTAGGCGTCGAAAAGCTCATGGCGATATTGTTGAAACCCTTCCTGAGGCTATTGGGCATAAGCAGAGACGCGACTAACCTAACCATTATTGGAATCACGCTTGGTCTTTCGTTTGGCGGCGGCTTATTGATCAATGAAGCTAAAAAGGGACATATCTCGGCGAGGGATGTATTCACAGCAATCATGCTGCTCAATCTACTCCACAGTTTGATTGAAGATACACTTTTGATCATGTTAATTGGGGCTGATTTTTACACCATATTTTGGGGAAGGTTAGTATTCTCAGTGCTGGTTATCGCCTTAATATCAAACGTCATTAAGCGCATGAATCCACGTACTTGTGAACGTTATTTTTATCGTGATGTCTCTCAGTCATAAGTAAATCGCCAACAAGAATAAAAGGAAAAGAGCTCAAGTACGGGCTCTTTTTTACGACTTGGTGCTCCTATCACCTCCGCTATTGTTAAATTTCACGCCCTTGAAACACTGAAAATTATTCTCAACACCCCAATTATTGATATTTAGAGTGAAAATAATTTCAGTATGTGTATTTACTAAACACTCAATTATTAAATGCAATTTTTAAACACAGATAATAAAACACGTATCTTATTATTTATCACCCCACACCCTGTATAAAGCGGTCTCAAGATAATAAACACTTACCAACCAATGTTATTAAAAATCCAAACTATCAGCTATTCATTCAACAAAACCCATTAAATAGCTGACAATAAAATAAATAACCATCCTTATTTGATATTAACTCTTAATGTTGAAACCGGAACGAATAATTGTTTGTGAAAATTAACCATTTGATTGGTTAATTTTATAAATATATTTTGTTACATAACCAAAACGGATGATTCTTATAACGATGTCTTACAAAACAATGACTTTAATGGTTCTATTTTTTTCCTCACTGTCACAGGCTTCCACTATCGAGAATGATGAACTGTTGCTGAAGTCATTGATTGAACGAGGCGTTATTTGTCCCAGCTTAACCTACGAGGACAATCAAGAAGCTTTACGTATCTATCTCAACGCGAAAAAAGTGAAGAGTACTCCGTTTGATTCAAAAAACGGAAAAGAGATAAAAGATACAAGCGAGCTATCAAATACAGACAAGATAACAAACAAGCATCAGGCAAATAAAACACCAAAAGAGTGTATTAAACCAAAATCGGATAACCGTTCCGAATAAGGCAAGTTGATATTGATATCGACATGGAAATATAAAAAGGAAATATAATGAAAATGATGAGAAAAACATTGCTGGCCTCAGCAATGCTTACTCTATTTAGCGTCAGTAGTTATGCCAAAACACCGATTGATTTAGGTGTGGTAAATGAAGACAAGCTAATTGAAATGCTAGTAAGACAAGGCTTAGTTGATCAAGATGCAACCGACGTTGCAAAACACGATGCTCTTGACCGTTACTTGAAAAATAAGATCAATTCCGGTTTTAAAGGCGATGCTCAATTCGGTAAAAAAGCGCTAGAACAACGAGCGAAAATACTGAAAGCCATCGAAAAAGGGTCTGGAGTTAAAAAAGCGAGCGTCTTTGCTTTGGAAGTCGGCACCAAGCGTACCGATAAAGTACTCGCTCTATTGGTCGATTTCCCTGATTTGAACTGGGATGACAACAGACTAACCGAAGAGCACACACAAATGCTCTACGAGAGCTACAACCCAGAACATTATCAAGAGTTGCTGTTTTCAAACTCTGGCTACACTGGGCCAAACGGCGAAAACTTAATCTCGATGCGTCAGTATTACCAAAGTGAATCGGGTGACAGTTACAGTGTTGCTGGCCAAGCTGCGGGTTGGTATCGCGCCTCTAAACCTGCGTCATTTTACGGTGGCAACTCCCCGACTACCGACAATGACCTCAACGCACAAGAATTGGTTCGTGAAGCGTTGAATCAACTGGCTCAAGATCCTAGTATCAACCTAGCCGATTACGATATCGAAGATCGTTACGATTACGACGGTGACGGAAACTTCCGCGAACCCGATGGTGTGATTGATCACCTAATGGTGTTCCACGCATCTGTTGGCGAAGAAGCCGGTGGTGGCGTATTAGGCCCTGATGCTATCTGGTCTCACCGATTCAACCTTGGTCGCACTCATGTGCTTGAAGGTACCTCTAGCTCTCTTCCTGACCGCTTTGGTGGCCAATACGCAGCATTTGATTACACAATTCAGCCGATTGATGCTGCAGCCGGGGTTTGTGCTCACGAATACGGCCACGATTTAGGCTTACCTGATGAGTACGATACTCAATACACAGGCAAGGGCGAACCGGTTTCTTACTGGTCAATCATGTCTTCGGGCAGTTGGGCTGGCCAAATTGGTGGTACACAACCAACGGCATTCAGCTCTTGGGCAAAACACTTCCTACAAAAATCGATTGGCGGTCGCTGGGTTAACGATGACCAAATCTCGATTGACGACCTAGAAGACAACCCGCAAGTTTATACGCTGTTCCAAACGACAGACAACAATCGTCCGAACATGATTAAAGTGGATCTTCCGGAGAAGCAGATCGAAGGTTTAAAACCCTTTGCTGGCGAGTACTCGTTCCACTCTCAAAAAGGCGATGATCTGAAAAACAGCATGACTCGCAAGTTGGTGATTCCAATTGGTGATTCTGCTCTGCTTTCGTTCAAAACTTGGTATGAGATTGAAAAAGACTACGACTTCGCTCGCGTGCTTGTGAATGGACAAGCAATAGCTGGCAACATCACCTCAATGGACGACCCATACAATACCGGTCTCGTCCCTGCTATTGGCGGCGAATCTGGCGGGTGGATTGACGCTGAGTTTGACGTTTCACAATGGGTAGGCCAAGAAGTAGAACTGTCATTTGAGTACATCACCGATGGTGGCTTAGCGATGGAAGGCTTCTATTTGGATAACCTCGTTGTGGTTGTTGATGGTGAAGTTACCGAAATAGACGATGGTGAAAGCAACTCTACCTTTGCCCTAAATGGCTACAAGCTGAGTAATGGTTTCCACCAAGCACAACACTACTATTTGCTGCAATGGCGCAGCCATACGGATGTTGATGAAGGTCTTGCGAACATCAAACGCATGGGCCAGATCATTTCATTCGAACCGGGTCTCATTATTTGGTACGTAGATGAATCCCTCACCGACAACTGGGTAGGTAAGCACCCTGGCGAAGGTTGGTTAGGTGTTGTGGATGCTGACCAAAATGCCATGGTGTGGGCGAATTCCGGAGAAGTCGCTCAAACTCGATTCCAAGTGCGTGACGCTGCATTCTCACTCAGTGATCAAGCGCCAATGCGTCTCGTCAACGGGGATAACGACGTACTAGAAGATATCAACTTAGTTGGAACGGCCAACTTCTCAGATGCAGAAGACTACACATCACCTCAAGCACCGGATTCAGGGCGTAAGTTAACAGAGTTTGGTCTTGAAGTTGAAATCCTCAACCAAAGTGAAAACAACGAATATGGTGTGGTGCGCTTATCTAAAGTAAGCCAACACAATGTTGCCCCGACTGCGAACTTTGAGATCAATGTTACAGGCCTGAACGTTTCCGCAAGTAACTTCAGTTCTGATCAAGACGGTGAGATCACCAGTTACCTATGGGACTTTGACAACGGTACAACAAGTAATGAAGTGGCACCAACTTGGTCTTACGAGCAAGCTGGTGAGTACACAGTAAGCTTGACCGTTGTGGACGACAAAGGCGCAACCGATTCATTTAGTGCTGTTGTGAACGTTGAATCTCCAAACGCCCTTCCAGAAGCGAGTGCGAAGTACATTCATTTGGGTCGTTGGGTAACCATGTGGTCAACGAGTTCAGACAGCGATGGTCGTATTGTTGATACCGAGTGGACACTTCCAAACGGCAAGGTGAAACGAGGTCGCACATACACTTCTATCTTCCCTTCATATGGTAAGCACGAGGTGACACTAAAAATAATTGATGACCAAGGCGGGGTTACAACAAAAATCATCAAGGTTGACCTGTAAGTCATCTTCAGTCTTAGGTCTAAAAGCATAGACATAAGAAATAACTACGCAAGTTCCACCACGCGTACTTACAACAAGCTTAAGTACTGTTGTCACAGGAGATAAGCCACGACAACAGTTTTAAGAAAACGTTATTATTTAAGCCATAAGCAAAGCCCTACCGAAATGGTAGGGCTTTTTATTTATGAGAATTTGAGGACGACCAAATTGTAACTCGGTTTGAACTAAAGGATAAATGGAGTTCCTTGAATCAACAATTCAGGAGCTCAACAAGCCATCACACAGGTTGTTTTTGAAGGCGTGATTTACGGGCGCTGAACGCGAACAAGATAATAACAGCTAACACGAAGGGTAATACGTAGATATTGAGGTTCTGCCACCCTGCGGTCGATTCTAGCCAACCAGAAAGCAATGCCGTAAAGGTGACACAACCGAAGACAATGAACTCATTGAATGCTTGAGCTTTGGCTTTATTCTGTGATTGGTAAGACTGACTAAACAAACCCGTGGCCGCAATAAACATAAAGTTCCACCCTACACCAAGCACAACCAAAGCGGCCCTAAAGTGCCAAATCGATACGCCATGGATATTGATAGCAATGCTCACCACAAATAACATACCACCCGCCAATATCATCATTCTTGAGCCGAACTTCTCGATGAGGGAACCCGTAAAGAACGCTGGTAAAAACATACCTAACACATGCCACTCAATTACGCCGGCAGCCTTGGTGAAATCAAAACCACAGCCGATCATCGCTAAAGGTGTTGCTGTCATCAGGATATTCATTACTGCGTAAGCAACCATGGCAGCAAACACAGCGACAATAAAGTTGGGTGCTTTCACTATCACACTTAAGGGATCGGCTTTTGGAGCCTGACTATTAAAAGAAACTTTAGGAAACTGAATCGTTTGTAAGATAATCAGAGCGAGGATATTTAAGCCAATTAACGAAGCGAACGCTCCAATGTACAAACCATCTTCTGACCACTGCTGGGACATAATCGCCAAATTTGGGCCCAGTACTGCAGCTAAAACGCCACCAGCCATTGAGATAGAAATTGCTCGATGACGAGCATTTTCGTCACACACTTCGATAGCAGCAAAGCGATAAAGCGTACCAAATCCGATACCTATCCCAAGTAAAAACGTGGCAAAACAAAACAGATAGAAATGTTGTTGAGACAATGCGTAAGTTGCAAGGCTAGCACCGGAAATACCCACCACATTACCAATGCTAAATCCTCTCTTTCGACCTAGCTTACCTGAAATTAAAGACGCAGGAATGGTGGCTGCCATCAAACCTAAAAACTGCAGCGCAACTGGCAAAGTAATCATACTGGCACTTGGCGCGATCTGTTTGCCTATCAAACCAATCACCGAGATCAACAATATGTTACCCGTCATCAGTAAGGCCTGACACAGTGAGAGCAGCCAAACATTTCTATTCATCTTCGTTCCTAAATATGAGCATAGTGGGTCAATAGACCAAATATTCAACAAAGTCGCAACACTTTGTTACTCGATAAATCAACTAACGCTCGTATCGGGGTATTAATCGCGTCGCGTTCGATTTGCATTAGGTAACCGCGATTTCAATGGAATCGTCTTTTAGAGTTGAAATTATCATTACTTCATAGAATAATAATTTTTCGTTATTTATACTTTTTGTTATTTATAATCTTGGGAATTTGGAAATGAGTATGATTAATCCGCTTTGGCTCAATACGTTTAAGACTTTGGTTGAAGTGGGTCATTTCACCCAAACAGCAGAAAAGTTGTACATGACGCAACCTGGAGTAAGTCAACATATCAAAAAGCTTGAGCAAGCTTGCGATTGTGACCTTTTGTCTAGAGAAAATAAGAGCTTCGAACTAACCGAGCAAGGTCGCATTATGTATCGCTATGCTCTTAAACTGGAAAAAGACCAAGAAGATCTTTTTGAATCTCTGAGTTTTGATAACCCTTATTCAGGG
Source organism: Vibrio sp. L3-7 (assembly GCF_963898195.1). Classification (NCBI taxonomy): domain Bacteria; kingdom Pseudomonadati; phylum Pseudomonadota; class Gammaproteobacteria; order Vibrionales; family Vibrionaceae; genus Vibrio; species Vibrio sp. L3-7. Next base: position 9,408 of record NZ_CAWQUW010000023.1, read on the forward strand.
CAATGTAACCTTTCGTGCTCTGGGTCTTTATCTCTGCGTCTTTATCCAAAGCTTCTTGAATTGCAGCACCAACACCGTGAATTAAGCATTAACCTAGAAGCGGCCCCAAACAAAAAAATATTGAATGACTTACTTGAAGGCACAACCGATATCGGCATAGTGAGGCATTCTCCAAACGACAGTTATTACCAGAGCCAAGCCATCGGTAACGAAGCGTTGTGTTTAATCGTCCATCAAAGTCATGCTGATTTAGAGATAACGCCAGAAGTGCTGCATGACATTGGATTGATTGCGCATCCAGATTCTGCCCACTATCTGTCTTTGTATTTCGACTTATGCGGAGACAAAGATTTGGCGAACATCAACATCAACGAAATACCAAAGTCTGGTTATATCAATCAGCTTCACCAGATATTGCTGCCAGTATCAAAAGGATTAGGCTTTACGGTCTTGCCCGCCGGAGCCGTTGAGCACTTCCCAGGCAGAGATCAGCTGCACGTTGTACCACCGAAGGTAAAAGTAGAAGAGACGCTGTATTTGGTTCAGAAGAGGAACCGAAAACTGCCGCACCGATACGATACTGTCATTGACCTAATCAAACAAAACGTCAGCAATTAGGTTTTCTTATTGGCTTGTTTAGACCCTTTAACTACATTCGCCCTTTTAATTACATTGCACCTTTAAATACATTGGTCCCTTTAAACACATTGGCCCCTTTAAACACATTGCACCTTCAAAAACATTAAACCCTTTAACTACGATAGTTAAAGGGTTTAAGTTTTTGAGTGCTGATGTGAATTAATACCGATGATGTGATTATTGACAACTTCGAATTACGTCAGTTGCACGCTCGAAGTCATAGCCCTCCAACGCACGTTGCACCTCTTTAAGTTCGATAGAGTTTGGATACAGAACAAGTAACTCAGATGTATATTGCGCCGCTTCGTTATCATAGGCTTTGAGTAGCGCGAGTAACTGCACTCTTTGTTCCTCTGTCACCGTTGACGTCAAAGCACTTGAATCGACAATTTCTGTTGTATGTGATTTATCTAATTGGTCTTCAATCGCCTTAATGAGCTCAATTAAACCAAGCTTACCTCCTTGAAGATCGAACTCATGACACTCGTGCTCGTGGGCTTTCCTTTCTAAACCACCAAGTAAATCAGTTAATCGTAATCCGCCAATCGATGCGGCCATGCTTTTCAAGGTATGTAGATTCCGCTCTAGAACGATCCATTCATCTTGATCCAAACTCTCAAAGGCTTCAGCCATGATCTTTGGTGCACTACTGTCGAACTTTCTAAGCAGTTTATCTTGTAGTTCAATGTCAGATTGAGTGAGTTGGTCAAAACGCTGTTGCGAAAACACAGGAGAAGCGACAATATTGTCGAGGGTAAGATTGTCGAGGGTGAGATTGCCATCGATCTCAGCTGGACTCACCACTTGCTCCGTTAAAGGTGCCGTTTTTCCTTCGACCATAACCTCTGGCACGATGTACTTGATAAGCAAAGAGGTCGCTTTATCAATGATTATCGGCTTATCTAAGAAATCCGTTACCCCTGCGTCTCTTGCTCTCTGTTTTGCATCAGCGAATACATTGGCCGACATCGCAATGATAGGAACTTTCGTATCAAACTCTCTAATTTTTCGTGTCGCTTCGAAGCCATCCATAATCGGCATTTGAAGGTCCATAAAAATCATTTCGTAATCGTTAGTTTGAGCTAACGCCACAGCTTCTGCGCCATTTTCGGCTAGATCAGCATTCAATTTAGCACGACTAAAGTATGCCAGAGCTAAATCTTGGTTTAGCTCGTTGTCTTCAACCAACAACACCCTTTGCCCTTTAAACTCAATATGGTAATCCAGTTTAAGTTCTTGCGACTTAAAGTCCGCGAGTTCCTCTGTGTTCGACCGAGGTAACGTCAAAGGGAAAGAGAACTCACTGCCCTGTCCCAATATGCTCACTACTGAAATTTCACTGCCCATGGCTTGTACAAGCTTTTGACTGATATTAAGCCCTAAACCTGTGCCACCAAACCTACGCGTGGTGGTACTGTCTGCCTGGCTAAACGCTTGAAATAGTTTATGTCGGTTCTCTTCTGATATGCCTATCCCAGTATCCGAAACAATGATCTTCATGCTCACACTGTTCTCGTCAGATTTGACCCGTTCAACAGCTAAGGTTACTTGCCCGTGCTCTGTAAATTTAATGGCATTACCAATAAGGTTCAGGATTACCTGAAATAGCCTCAATGGGTCACCAAGCATTGGCGTCTCAAGTTCCGGTGCAATCGACATTGATAAATTCAGCTGCTTTTCGATTGCTTTCGACTCCATCAACTCAATCACATCTTTGAATGTCGTTACAGGATCAAATGGAATACTATCAATAACAAGTTGCCCTGCTTCTATCTTTGAAAAATCAAGAATATCGTTGATGATAGTTAATAATGAATGACCCGAACGATGCACTTTCTCAATATAATTTCGAGCAACCGGGTTAGATATTTCCCCAATCGCTAGATAAGATAAGCCAATAATCGCGTTCATCGGCGTTCTTATTTCATGGCTCATGTTAGCTAAGAATTCAGATTTGGCCTGGCTCGCCAAATCTGCTCTCTTTTTCTCTTCTTCTAGTTGTTCATTTAGGCGTTTCATTTCTGAAATATCAAAAGCCCAAAATAGAGTTGCGACTTCCCCATCAAGCTCGAGTAGGTAGTAACTAACAAGGGCGACAAAACGACTGCCATCAAATTTCCGAAGCACTAACTCCCTATTCACAACCTTACCGTTAAGACTCAGTTCTTTATACAAATCATCACGATCGGATAAAGTGTTATAAACGACTTCAACATCAATAGAAGAGAGATCTCTTCGTTCTACTCCAAAAAGGCGTTTCGCCGTATCATTCGCATAACGAACTTGTTCGTCGACAATAACACTCGCTGCTATCGGGGACGTGTTCAAAATGTTGTAAAGCTGATTTTGTGCTTTACGAAGTGCTTCGGTAGCGTTATTAGCAATAGTGATTTGCTTAGATAATTTCCTATTCCAAAATACAATCAACAACACTATCACCACGGAAAATACAGAGATGGTATAAACGAGTTGGTAATCAACTTTTTCAATTGCTTTAGGTGCCGCCCATTTAGCGGATATTTTTTGGTGGTCTTCTGCAGATATACTTCCTATTGCTTTGTTAACAATAGACAGTAATAACGGCTCTGATTTAATGACGTGTAAGGTCGGCGACAAAAAGAAATCCAATCGACCAATAATTCCGATACCTCGATAACCAAATGAATTGATCAAATAATTCAACACATCGACAGTATCAATAAATCCATCGAGCTCACCAGATTCAACTCGGTCTAACCCTTCTTTGGTGGATTCGACAAGATCCCATTCAATATTTGGGTAACTTTCAACAATGGCTTCGGTATTAGCACCACTGGCTAATATTCCAAGCTTCCAACCTTGAGCCTCTTTAAGCACAATACTATTTACATCACGTCTTGAAGCTATCGCAAGGCGGCTAGAAAATAGCGCTTTTGCTGGTTTTACACTTTCGCCTAGTGAGCGATTCTCAACCGCAGCTGACACTAAATGTACTCGTCGATGATCAACGAGGCGACGAGTTTCTTGCCAACTTTCAACGTCGACATGACTAAGGCGCAATCCGGTTTTTTGTTCAATTAACTTAAGGTAATCATCAATCATCCCTATATATTCATCCTTGTTTGACAAGGCTTCATAAGGTAATGAGTTTGGGTCGATACCTATCTTTAGTTCGGGATGGTCTTTGATCCATTGACGCTCTTTCTGACTTAGATTAAGAAGTTCACCAGTCAGGCTGTTCGATTGGTAAACATCAGAAATATAACGCTGAGCTCCTTCACCAAACGATTCAAATTGGTCAATCGAAGGGAAATACACATAATTACTCCCAACCGAATTGACATCAAAATAAAATGTCATGAAGCCCGCATTTATACTTCCTGTTTGCGTTTTATAACCAGCGCCTTTGGTAACAGATGATAATTCAGACGTATTCTTTTTACTCAGTGAAGAATCTAATACTTCGCCTAAATACCAAGATTCAATAGGTCTTTTATTATTATCCGCTTGAGCAGAAATAACCTTAAAGGTGTGCTCAGCATCGAATATATCAAAGATCTCAGGGAGTTCTTCGAAACGGTCATTCACAATAAAGTAAGCGGAGATTTGAGCGATAATATCGGCTTTTCTAAGTACAGAAGTAAGATCATTCTTAACTTGGGTTTCAAGTATCTGTTCAAACTCATCATCAGTTTGCTTTAAATATTTAATCGCTTCGTTAAAACTGTCTCTTAACTTGGGCGTTCTAAAATCAACATAAATTGGATAGTCGACTTTAAAATCTTCGTGTAGTTCGATTTCACGCATTTCAATGAAACGAGTATTTGTAACAAACCATCTTAATACCCGTTTTTCGACCATTAACAAGTCAACATTTTGTGCTCGTAGTTGAGAAAATGCAGACTCTAAGCTATCAATATCTTCAATTCGATCGATGCTCACCTTATCTTTAAGTAGTTCGACAGAATTTTTTATTGGTGATGTTTCATCGAATAACAAAGCACCTAAAGATAGGTTCTTGGCAGATTTGAGGTTCAAGTTACGTCTTTTTAACGAAACTGGCACGAACTCAACATCCATGACTTTGTCACTCAAAAAGTGCACTGAAGAGCCGTCAGCCTGTATCCCTGAGACAAACGATATCGAACTATTGTTATCGATGGCTTGTTTCGCAGCACTACGAGGTAACGTGACAACGTCACCCAGTCGATAGCCTATATTGTTTAGAGCCCTTTGCATAATGTCGTGTTCGATACCGACAGAAGTGCTATCCGGGTACATGTATGGTGGATTACCAAAACCAAACACCCCTTTAACTGGAGTCCGGTAGGGCGAGTCTTTTAACCAATGCGATAGAATCCGGTTTTTCTTCCCAATATCAAACGTTGCGATTTGTTGGTTTAACAAAGCAAGCAATTCGGTGTCCTTAGTTCGAACAACCATTGAAGCTTCTATGTATTTCCAGCGGTCGAGAACGTAATTGACCGCTAAACTGTATACACCACTCTTGTGAGCAAGATTTAATGTCGTAACGGGCTCGGCGAGCATCCCATCGACTGAACCATCTTCCAAAGCTCGAATAGCATCAATGGAAGTATCAAACTCAACCGCCTCAATAGAGCTAAGCTGCACACCAGAACGCTCCAAGTCGATACTTTCTCGCACCATGGCAATTCGCCTTTTTGCCTCTTGCTCTATTTTATTATTGAGATGATCTTCGGTAGGAAGAATGACGGCAATTTGATATGAAATATAGGGGTCGGTTTGAAGGAAGCGTCCTCCGGCACTTGGATCAAACTGTTGAAAAGGAAATACGTTTCCCTTTCCGTCTAACAGGGCTTGCTTTGCTTCAGAGTGAGAGTCCACGCTAATGAAATTAACTTTGACTTTAAATCGCTCTTCAAGATCATTAGCCCAGTCACGAATGATGCCATCAACTTTTCCATCGTCACCGATAAATGAGTAAGGATAATGGCTGGACAGCGCAATGAATGTCACTTCAAGTTTGGTATCTTGCCATCGGTTTGCTTCTTGATCGGGTGCCGTTTCTGCATTCACGCTTGTCACAAAACTCGTCAAGGCAATGAGCAAAAATAGGGATTTAACGTAACGACTAATCAGTACAACCCAACAATCACTCATCTCTAAATTTCTCTTTAATTGCTAGAATCTCAGGTAACTTTAGAAAAAACATATCGACGATAGTCGGATCAAAATGCTTGCCTTTCTGTTCTTCAAACAAGCTCAGTGCCTCATCGACACTCCAAGCCTTCTTATAAGGACGCTCTGCTGTCAGGGCATCAAATACGTCAGCAACGGCCGCAATTCGTCCAACCAATGGAATATCTTCGCCGGCTATCTGGTTTGGGTAACCACTGCCATCCCACTTTTCATGGTGATACTGCGCGACTTGAATGGCCATACGCATCAGTTTGGAGTCGCCCTGCCTACCAAGGATTTCAACACCGAACTCGACGTGTTTCTGCATGGTAGTCCATTCATCGGCATCCAATTTACCTGGCTTCAGTAACACACTGTCAGGAATGCCAATCTTGCCAATATCATGCATTGGTGCTGCATCACGCAAGGTCTCGGCATCTTCATCTGTCATGCCCAAAGCTTTGGCTAATATCTCGCAATAATGGCTCATGCGCATAACGTGCATGCCCGTCTCGTTATCTTTAAATTCAGCCGCTCTACCCAATATGTTGAGCGTTTCCAGTTTGCCGAGATTGATCTCTTGGGTTTTCTCTTTCACCTGACTAAACAACGCGCGTTGTTGGTCATAAAGAGCAATATGGGTTTTTACACGCTGAAGTGCGATTTCTGGGGTAATGGGTTTCGTTAAATAATCAACAGCACCTAAGGACAAGCCTTTTACTTCGGCTTCAGGACCAATCTTTGCGGTAACGAATATAATGGGGATATGCGCAGTATTTGGCTGGGCTTTTAATTGACGGCACACTTCGTAGCCATCGATGTCAGGCATCATGATATCAAGGAGAATAAGGTCTGGCTGCGGCACCATCTTCGCTATTTTGATACCGATAGTACCGTTAATCGCGACCTTAACTTGATAGGTATCTTTGAGGATTGCAGTTAACACATCTAAGTTACTTGGGGTGTCATCCACGACTAACACTATAGGTTTACGACTCATTGACACCTCGTATAAAAATCAAACAGTTATAAACATAGTGTAGATGGGTTTTCGTACCTCTCAACATGAAAATGACAAATGATTGTTAAAAATGAAGAGTAGATCTTCGAGTGACATCAAACTAACGGTTATCGAAGTATGACCAGTCAAAAATTCGGCATCCACCCTTTGAATGTGAACCAGATAAAAACCATCGATTAGTTTCAACAAACACTCGCTTAAAATCAACAGACAATCAACTGGGGACGAATTAGATCATAAACAAAACTTTGTTCATTAGAGTGATTAAATACTTGATTAACGACACCACCAGCCATATGCGAGTGTCCTCCACCAAAACCAACACCCGTATCATTCAGCGATCTCTTTATCACCTTAGCCATATCATTCTGGGGGCATTCAGAACGCAATGAAACGAATGTTCTCTCATGACTACGGGCACTCAATACAACAATATCTAGTTCATCAACTGTAAGTAGAAAGTCACCAAGCACTCCCAGCATATTTTTGGGGCACCCTTCTGGTAAGCTCCCAAATGCACAATTTCCGTCTTTCCTAATAGATTCAAACATGAAATCAAATAACTTCAATTCTTTATATTCGATTTGATTTCGACAAATACGATTTACCATATTCATATCGGCACAGCTTTGAAGTTGAAGTAGGGCTTTGATATCAGCTTTGTTCATTGCGCGGGTAAAATTTGCCGTATCGAACGTCAGCCCAACAAGTAGAGCCGTCGCTATGCGCTCGGGAATTGGAATATCGTAATGATTAAAGTACTCCACCATAATGGAAGCTGTTGCGCCATAGTTAGGTCGAATATCTGAAAACCAAACGAAACTGGGTGCTACAACCTGATGATGATCGATCACCCCTACTTCTATACCCGGTAAGTCGGTAACATTTTTTTCACCAATACAGCCATCCACAACAATGATTTTATCGTTGGGTTTTAGATCTAATCGGTGTGATTTAACGATCGGAATATCAAGCCACCCAATCAAATTGTGTAAAGAGACTCGGTCAATAAAGCCTTGATAGGTAATGAGGGGTTTAAAGCCCTTTTTCCTAAGTAAATAAGCGAGAGCAAAAGCGGAGCCCACCGCATCATGATCAGGAAAGTCATGGGCTTGAATGATGATTCGTTCACAGTCTTTTAGGCGCTCCAGAAAATCGTCAAATGAGAAAATAGACATATTCACCCTAACCTTTCAAATTTTCTATTGTATTAAGAACAATTTCAGTACCACCATCCAATTGACTCACAATCTCATCCCCATGTTTTATTCCAATAAAAACGCCGAGAGCAATTAAGAGAAGAGCAACAATTTTTAACATAAGAACACCACTATTTATAAGTAAAGCAAATCAGTTGAGCTCTAAAAGTAAGAACACCTAACTCCTAAGACTCTCAAATAGAACAAATTTAAGAAATACCTATTCCAAATTAAGCAAAACTTGCTCACATTTAACAAAGCAAAACTTGACTTATCTCTCACTTCAATTCATCTGCAGTTGAGTGATATTCAACTAAGTTATATGTTCTCGAGCTCATCTGACACAAACGCCATACGGAAGACTTATCTAATGACACGGAATAGAATTGTCACTGGTATGCTATTTGCGTTAGCACCAACTCTTAGTTTTGCTAACGCTGACAATCAATTTGAATTTTCACACTCTAAACCGGGAACTGTATGTTCATCTAATCCTGATATTTGGCTGCTTGGCGGCGAGCTGCAAGTTGATGCTCCCATTTCGCTGAATGGCGAAATCATCACTCGATACGGGCAAAAAAAAACAAGCAATCATATTGATCTATTTTCAGGGAAAGAGCCCTCTATCGAACAACAATACATGACGAATTCTATTGGATGTATACAGTCTGAAGACCCTATATCCCTAGTTGGCGCTGTCGCCTCCTTGTATGAGGTACAACACACCACATTGAGCAGCTCAGACATCCCACCACCAATTCGAGAACCTGATCTACCCAAAGCGCCAGAAATCGTAAAAGATCAATTTGAAACCAAAACTCAATTTGATCAACGTGTCGAAAAATTGCGAATAGAAAGACAACAACAGATAGCCGCTATACAACTTAAATACCGACAACAAGTAGAAGCTCGAAATGCCAAAATTAGAGTACTACAAGAAGGCGCAGATTCTCGAAAAGGCGATTTGAGCGTGCAGAAAACGCAACTCGTTGCTAAGGCTTTCAGAGATGTCATGGGTAAACCGGTTGTTACAACAAAAAGTTACGATGCTGAAAAGCAGCAAATGCACCTGTCGTTTAAAGCGTCAAATCAAAATTACCAACGAGATATTATCCTGAACGTGCCTCTAGAACAGGCTCGCGATATCTTCAATAACATTGATAAGCTTGACCTCGCACTCACCTACTCTTATGACGAGAATCAACTAGAGCTTGTGAATATAAAAGGCAAGTACGATGACGCTATGTTCTCTGGAGATGTGGCTGAGAGTAATTATCATCCCGAAGCTCTGAGTGTGGTTCTTAACAATGGTCCGAGTAGTGCGTCTACTCCAGGGCTAGAGATGCAAAACCCTAACTTGATCGATGCTTTTGAAGTCGATTCACGCCTCTCGGCAACGGATAACACTACCTCTGATGAATTGAAGCAACTACTCAATGGCTTTGTGCCTGTGGAAAGTAACTCATCCAACTGGTTCTTCAACCTATCTATCGAAGATTACGCAAATTCTGATCAAGTTGCCTTTGCACGCAGCAGTGGTGAAGTGATGTCTGACGTCGCGACAAAAGTTCTGGGGGTTCCTGAAAGGCACGTCTACGAACTCATTGACCGTGACGCAACCAGTGGTGCGATTAAAGATAAGTTACGTTTAATGTTAGACAACGTCGATGAAGGCGATACTGTTTACTTCTACTACAGTGGACACGGTATCCCTGCGATTCCCGATAATGATCCTTACATACTTCCGCAAGATAAGATCCCTGACTACATAACTGATGACGAGTTCTTCAAACTCGATAACCTCTACAAAACACTGTCTAGCAGCAAAGCAGGCAAGATAGTCGTTATGGTAGACAGTTGTTTCAGTGGAGCGACTGATGGTGTATCGGTCATCAAAGGGGTTGCCGCCTCTAGACTAGCTCCGAAAAAAGTCAGCATCGATCCTGAGCGCATGGTCGTGATCACCGCGGGGCGCGATAAAGAGTATTCCAATATGTACCAAGAAAAAGGTCATCGCCTGTTTAGTTATTACCTCATGAAGTCAATGATCGAGGGAAACAAGGATGTGAATACACTTTATCAAGATGTTTACGACAAAGTGAAATCTGCCTCTTTTGAGATGGGGGATTTAAAACGTCAACATCCAACAATTACTGGTAACCAGACTATGTCTCTTTAAGAGCATGCCACTTTTAAAACTATTTCAATTTACAACCTATTTGAAACATTGATTAAGGCTTATATCCATGTTTAAGAAAACACTTTTAGCAACATCCGCTCTTCTTATCTCATCAACAGCCTTCGCTGCGGATGTAGAGAACTCTAACCTAGATATCGCATTCCAAGGAGCTCACTTCCAAGGCGCTGGTAATCAAGTCACCATGCTGCGAGTTCCGGTTACCAACAAAGATACAGGAACAACTCAATTCTTTGACATGAGTGCAGAGTTCGCAGCGGACAAAAATGGCAACCTGGTATTTAAGAATATGAGTTCCATAAAATCAGTTGCCTTTACAAGTGCCAACCAACTAATTGCCGGACACTATCTAGACACTAACAATTGTAGTTGGTTCGTTGAAGGGCCATCAGTTACATCCAATGGAAGATCCAGTTGGAGCTTTTTTAAACCAGCCAATAATATTGGTTGTAAAAACTCTGATCAGCGTTCAGGTCAAGTACTAAGTGGACCGTTAGAAAAAAATCAACTAGCTATTACTCAATCGAATACCTACGAAAAGATTATTAAAACTTCAGAAGGAAACCTGAATTACGGTGTATATCGTGGAAGCTACGTTATGTCAGCAGTTCAAACAGGAAGAAGTATTGCAATTAATATCTATGATAAGTACGGACTAGATGGTAGTTGGACAATAATGCAAGCGCCAAACCCAGGTAAAAAAGAAGACTAATGAAAATAATAGCGCTAATCATCTCCCTGTCGAGTGCTTGTGCTTTCGCCTCCCCGTCTTGGTACGGGGAAGTGCCATTAGACTTAACCTTGAGTTATGGGTTTGGTAAAGGCAACACTTATCAACAAGCTAAAGACGCAGCCTATCATGATCTGGCTAAAGGTGTTGAAAACCGAATAGTCAGCAAGACCACCAGTACTAAAACCTTCGAAAATGGCGAGCTAAAAAAATCTGCGGCTTCACATAAAGAGTCCATATCCAATGTAGTTTTCCGAAACAACGTCACCATTATCAACAGTGAAAAATCGCAAAACCAATTTTATGTTCAAGTCCAATATGATCCAGAGTCATTTGCACAAAAGCTCTCTGCTTGGTTAAAGAAATCAAAATGTCACCGTGAATTACACCCATATTGGTCAACAACGACCATGCTACAAAATTGGGTGGAACAACATCAATGCTTACCGCATATAGATATCGAGCGGTTTGCTGGGGGCTGGATGCTCTCCAACAGTAGTGGCCAGTTAATACTACCGGAAGCAAAGTATAACCACCTATTTTTCAACTATTCAGATGAAAGTATAGATATTCACTCATCCAAGCGACGACTCAACGCTGGCGACCATTACTTTATTCAACTCAACTCAAATCAAGCGGGTTACCTTTCTTTGTTTCAAGTTTATGAAGATGGCAGTACCGGCGTGTTAGTTGAAAACCATCAAGTCACAGATAGCGACTCTATCGAGTTTCCAGATAGAAATAAGTATGACGGAATCGAAGCACTGCTCAACGATGGACAAGAGACATACGATACCAATATCGCATTGCTCTGCCCTACAAAAATTGATACCTCTCGATTTGAGCGATTGGATGAGTCGCGTTTATCAACAGACACCCCAGGGTTTGGATTGATCCTGAACTATTTCGAGCACTGTGATTTTGTCATGGAACGACTCTCGATAGAGAAAGGTTAATCCCTCGGTCAAGGAACAGATATGAAGAAAATAATTTGTCAGCTATCCCCTTTAGCAATACTGATCTCTAGTGGCTGGGCATCTGCTGATACGCTGCAACAAGCGTGTGAACTTTCAATTACCGAACAAAGTTGCCCTAGCGTCGAACATTTTGTCAATCAACCTTTTGAAGCTAAAGATGAGTTTGAAAAATACAAACTCTGCAGTGAAGCCCAATTTGATATTTACAAAGTGCAAAAGAACTGCGAATTCGATCAATATGTGGCGCAAGCTCAACAAGAGTTTAATAAGTTTAAAACCAAAGTTTCAGAGTCTTGGGATAATCCTACCTTTAGCGACCAATTTAAGTGGGTCAGCTACAGCCCCTCTCTACAAATAAAGCGTGAAGTTAACTTCGAGAAAAATACGATTCAAGTCACCACTATTGCAGGTGAAACAACCTCAATAGAAGAACTCAAAGAAGAGATCGTGCGTACATCTCAGCTGACCATTGGCGAAGCCCAACAAGCCGATGCTTATACCTCTGAACTGATTGAAGCAACAAATGTTGAGAAACTCAGTGACAAGACATTCTTACCCGTTTCCGAAACACCAAAGGTTCAGGCTCAAGAGTTAGACAAAGCTCTTGAAAATGTGGCCGTGACCAAAGCCAAAGACAGTAAAGGCAATACCGTTCTCAAAGCCGTTATTTCTTTTCCGCCAAGTTGGCTTAATCGTAAAGAACAACGCTTTTTTGATACCGTTGAAGTTTACGCAGAAAAATACAAACTTGAGCCTGAATTTATACTGTCTATCATCAAAACAGAAAGCGCTTTCGATCCTACAGCAACCTCACATATTCCTGCCTTTGGCCTGATGCAAATTGTCCCAAGTTCCGCAGGATTAGATGCGACAAACTTCCTATTTGGTGAACAACAGCTACTGAATAAAGAATACTTATTCGACCCCGAAAAAAACATTGAGGTCGGTACCGCTTATTTGCACTTACTGCGCTCTCGCTACTTCAAAGGCGTTACCAATGAAGAGAGCTTAAAGTACTGCATAACAGCGGCTTATAATGGAGGCATGGGCCCAATCTATCGTATTTTCGGAGGCAAACGCTCAGTTGCAATCAAGAATATTAACCAGCTTGAGCCACAACAAGTATTCCAAACTATCCAACAAAAGCACTCTGCTGCGGAAACTCGTAACTACTTGAAAAAAGTAAGTAAAACAGAAGTTAATTACGAAAAGAATATGATTTAAGGATAAAACATGAAAAAGACTCTAATTATCGCTGCAATTACTACATTGTCATTTCAAGCAGCTGCTAACTCCGAATTTCCTAGTTGGCGCATGAACCCACAATCTGATTTGCCTGAAGGCTTAATCGCAGGCGTTGCTTGTGTTGAAAGTATGGGAGACATGACGCTTGATATGGACATCGCTTCAATGGAGGCGAGAGCATCGCTAGCCGCATCTCTCGAAGCCATGGTGCAAAAAGAGCTCGATACAAATCGAACCTCGGAGAAAAAGAAGATTGTAACAGCAGATCGTAAGGACAATGTTGTGACTACAACCGTAACCGCTAAATCGACCACAAAACAACTGACCAACCAGCTAATGAAGTTTACCTGGGTAACAGAAAGCGTTTCTGTAGAAAAAGATGTCGAAGAATATTTATGTACCCGGGTGGTTGCACGAGCACCTCAAGTTGTTGCTGAATAAGGTTTTATCATGTCAGAACAGGCTCTACCTTCATCTGTTGATAAAACAGCACCAGAAGAAGACATGTCTTTAACTCAACAAGCTCCCAATGAAGATCAAAAAGATTTTCTTGAAATAATGAGAGAGAAGACACCAAACTCTATCCTTGCCATCATTGCGCTGATCATCGCAGGTGGTCAGTTCAACGATGCTATTGATATGGGAAGCAAAGGTTGGGACCTCTTAATTTCTAACTTTTCAGATGCTCCATCTAACGAGCGTCTTTCTAAAGTCTATATTCGTGCTTCCAGTGGCATTTTAGAAGAGACATTTGGCTCTCCGGTTTATACCAAGATGTCGAATGGTGAGGTACAGATAAAGTACTACAAAGACAGTAAGTTTATTCTTTCTGCAATAACATCCAACGACACAATAGATGCTTTTCTCATTTTCCCTAAACCGGGGTTTGTCGCTGATGTGAACTACCACGCAGGCAGCGCCACTTATTTGGAAACCAACTTCGTTAACTCGACAACAGAACATGCTGCCATATCCAATATTGCGCGTTCAGGTAATTATTACATTGAAGAAGCGGAAGGTGGTCGCTATGAACTGTTATACAGCTCTGTCGGTGGTTACAGCGAATATCTATCCGCTCTCTCTGGGCAACAACTCAAGTTACTCGCTGATTTTAATGACAAATTGATGATGGAAGAGAATACAAAAGATTCTATAACTAAACTACGTAGTGAAATCAGGCCAAACTTCTATGGGTATACGACGGTCGATTTAGAATCACTCGCCCCTGCAATCCTTACCAAGCTTGAATATGAATTGATCACTGATTAACAGCAGCGTTGGTCATTGATAATCGCTATCCAGAAATGTGTATATCTGATTCGGTTGGCTCTACGTACATTGATGAACTCATCAAGTTTGCTAAAACTGAACAAGTCTTAAAAATCGGCTATAAATAGAGACAAAAAGAGCTCCTCATAATGTAGGAGCTCTTTTCATTTCGGTAACTAGGGGTTTAAGCAGGCTAGAGACCCAGTAATCTAACGACCTGAATAATACATACAGATTCGAACGCCATCGAACTCACGAATCTCAAATGGGATCTCGTAGATAGACTCCATCACTGACTTTTCAACCACTTCAGAGATCTTACCCGACTTAACCACTTGGCCCTTCTTCATCGCGACAATGTTATCTGAGTAACAAGAAGCAAAGTTGATGTCGTGAATCACGATCACCACCGCTTTATTAAACTCATGCGCCAAGCGACGAAGCGTCTGCATGATTTCGACCGAGTGTTTAATATCAAGATTGTTCAGTGGTTCATCTAGGAACACATAATCTGTATCTTGCGCCACAACCATTGCGATGAACGCCATTTGACGCTGACCGCCACTGAGCTCATCAAGGTATTTGTTTTGAATATCGGTGATACCCAAGTGTTCTAACGCCGTATTGACGACTTTATGATCTTCGTCTTTCAAGCGACCCTGTGAATGCGGAAAACGACCAAAACAGACCAACTCACGAATCGTAAATCGCATATTGATGTTGTTTGATTGTCTTAACACGGCAAGGTGCTTGGCTAGCTCTTTGGTATCCCATTCAGCCAGTAATTTATCGCCGATAACGACCTCGCCCGCATCACTTTCGGTTAAGCGGCTCGCCATTGAAAGTAGCGTACTTTTACCAGCACCATTTGGGCCAATGATAGAAGTCACTTCTCCTTTAGGGAACATAGCACTAGCATCATCAACCACGAGTGACTTGCCATACTTCTTAGTTAAACCTGTTAATTTAATCACTACTTACTACCTTTACTGAATTCTGGTGCGTAACAACAAGAACATAAAATACAAACCACCGACCAAGTTAATGATCACACTCACTGTGGTTTCAAACGCCATTACTTTTTCGATAAACCATTGGCCTGAAAGCAATAGAACGACCGCTAACAAACTGCTTGCGATGATAAGCACACGATGTTGATAAGATTTGAATATCTGACGAGCTAAGCTCACGGTGATTAAACCAAAGAACAGCACTGGGCCAACCAAAGCAGTCGATACCGCGACCATCACTGACACAATCACCAAGGTAATCTGAGTCAGTCGTTTGGTGTTAACACCCAAGCTTGTTGCGTTATCAACACCAAGCCAAAGTACATCAAGCTTAGGCGCTAACAACCAAAGGCCAAGCAAGCTCAAACCTAATGGAATAAGGCTGAGGTAAACCAGTTCGCCTTTCACATTATTGAAGCTTGCGAACATCACATTCTGCAGCACCGCGAATTCATTGGGATCAATCAACATCGCAAGGAAGTTCGCTAAGCTCGAGAATACGCTGCCACACACGATGCCTATTAAAAGCAGTGTGAAAACGTTATTTCGCTTGCTCTTAAAGTAGAAATGGAACAAAGCAAACGAGAACAAGATCATCACAGTTACAGACATCGAAAAGTTTGCGATTGAATCAATCACCCAGAAACTGGTACTGCCAAACACAAACAGAAGTACCGTTTGAACCAGCATATACAAGCTATCAAAGCCCAAGATGGATGGGGTTAGAATTCGATTATTAGTAATGGTTTGGAACACCAATGACGATGCAGAAATCGCCACCGCCGCCAACACAATTGACAGTAGTTTAGGTAGTCGCAGAGACAAGAAGAACTCATAGTTATCCCACGTAAGTCCCTGCCCCACAAATACTGCCGCCATACACAAAGACGCGATGGCCAGAATCGCAATTTTTACTGAATCACGCATTCGACTTGTCTCTCATGATTAGGTAGATAAAAATCAAGCCACCAAAGATGCTGATTACCATCGAGATTGGAATCTCATAAGGGAAGATGACGATTCGAGCTAACAAGTCACAAGCCAATACCAAGATCACGCCCCAATAGGCTGTCCAAGGCAGAATCTTCTTCATGTTATCGCCCATCATCAGCGACACGATATTCGGCACGATAAGGCCAAGGAATGGGATAACACCGACGATCATCACTACAGAAGAGGCACAGATAGCGACCAATGCAACACCAATGAAGACGATCTTCTGGTAATTCAAGCCGATGTTTTTCGCAAAGCTCTCGCCAATACTCGCCGCACTGAACTGACTCGCGAAGTAGTAAGCCAACACACAAGCAGGCACTGCGAGGTAAAGAATTTCATAGCTGCCTTGCAACACACTCGCAAAGTTCGCCATTGTCCATGCCGACATGGTTTGTACTAAGTCGTACTTATAAGCAATAAAGGTTGTTAGAGACGAAACAACGTTGCCATACATGATGCCAATCAAAGGCACCAACACCGCATTCTTGAACTTCAGGTGTTGTAGAAAACGGACCAATAGCATGGTTCCGAGAACCGCAAACGCGAAAATGAAGCCTAAGTAGCTCCATTGCGCTGCATTGCCCAGAACCAGAATACCGACTATGTACCCAAGCATGGCGCAGTCAATGGTGCCCATAGTCGAAGGTGCGGCAAACTTGTTCTGCACGATCTGTTGCATGATCAAGCCAGCGACACTCAAGCCCGCACCGGCAAGCACAATCGCGAACAGTCGAGGGATTCGACTAATAACATAAATAGAGTTGGCGTGTTGGTTGCCATTGAAGAAATCGCTAAAACTGATCTCAGCGACTCCAATCATCAATGACATAACGCATAACACAACAAGAAATACAGCAGCGGCAATGGGTTTCAACATAGAAATAATACTAAAGGTAGGGCTCTTTGAGTCCGTATGAAAAGTGAAAAAGGGCTTATAAGAACGCTCTTATAAGCCCGAAAATCTGATGATTAGTAACTATTGAATCGTACGCTCAATATCACCCAACATTCTGTGAATCGCTGTCACGCCACCACCAGCCAAATACCAAGCACTTGAATCAAGGTAAACGATGTTGCCTTGCTGCGCTGCAGGTGTCGCCGCAACTAATGGGTTATCAAACAGCTGTTGTGCGCGACCTTCTGATTTGCCAATCGCTTTTTCGCGGTCAAGAACGTAAAGCACTTCAGGTTTTGCGTCAGCAATGTATTCGAACGAGATTAGGTTGCCGTGAGTCCCTTTAATTGGAGCGACTGTTGCACTCTTTGATTCCACGAAACCAAAGTCATCAAAGATGATTGAGAAACGGCTGCCTTTGTTGAACATCGCAATGTTGTTGCCGTTGTTCATTAGCATCATTGCTGAAGTTTCGTCAGACGCTACTTTGTCGTTTACCGCAGTAATAGAAGCTTGAGTCTCTTTAATGATCGCTTCTACTTCAGCTTGCTTACCAAAGATGTCACCTAGCGCACGCCAGTTTTGCTGAGCATCAGCCCAGTATTTATCACCTTCAATAGAGAACATGACCGTTGGAGCGATTTGTGCCAGCTTGTCGTAAACCTTAAGCATGCGATTTTCCGCGATAATGATGTCAGGCTTCAACATGTAGATAG
Source organism: Vibrio sp. L3-7 (assembly GCF_963898195.1). NCBI lineage: Bacteria > Pseudomonadati > Pseudomonadota > Gammaproteobacteria > Vibrionales > Vibrionaceae > Vibrio > Vibrio sp. L3-7. Next base: position 27,441 of record NZ_CAWQUW010000023.1, read on the forward strand.
CTTCAAAATCAGGTTCACTCAATGATCCTGTATTTGCAGTCGTTTCTTTGTACGAAGCTAGGTAATCGGGCAGCAAGCTATGGGGCGCACCAACTGGCTGTACACCAATTTGATCAAGCACATCCAAGCTACCAAAGCCAAGTACCACAACGCGCTGTGGTACTTCAGTAAACTGCGCCGTGCCCTTTACGTGTTCAATGGTCACGGTTTTCGCTTGAGCGGTCATCAGTAATGATGATGCAAGAACGATGGCAAGCCCGCTTAACAACTGGCGAACTGAATTGATTGTTTTCTTCATGTTTCTTCCTTTGCCATTGATACTAACCACCACTCATGACAATGAAAGTCACATTACTCATAGGCGAGTATGGGGCGTACACAACGGCTAAATAACGATAATTTAAAGTCTGTCATTGCTTTGATAACAAACCCGTAACGCAAGTGAGAACTATTATCAATTATATTTGCGTTAAACTGGCGACACAACAACTTTATTATTCAGAAATGTAAAAGTGAGTATTCATATTTTGCGTAGCCAGGAGACATACTAGGGATCAGAAATAACAAAAAGACGCGGAGAGGAAAATGATCATCAATCTGAAGAATAAACTGATGGGGAAAAGTGCTCGAAAACCCTGTAATTACAACGCTAAACTCCAGAATCACAACGCTAAATCTCAGAGTCACGAATTGAAATTTACAATGTAAAGATTATATATAACAGAGACTTAATCATCACTAAATTAACTGAACAAATAAAACCACTAATGACAAAGAACACAAAGCGGTGCAAAGCCAAACATCGGTCAGGTATCATGGTGAATTATCGGTCCTTCGCTCATTTAACTCTCAACAAGCGACGGCAAATCAATCAAAAATATTTTTAAATTTAATTAAAAATAGAGTTGCAATTCAAAAAACTAGGCGTATAGTGCGCCACTTGGCTCTAATCTATAGAGCTGTTAATGCTAAAGTAAGTCCAAGTTCCTCAAAGACAGTTCTCGATTTCCTCGTTACACCATCTCTGCGTCAGCTTTCACCTAGATAGTCATTCAATAGCTTTTAAATTCGATCCTCACTACCGATCTATCGTCATTCGCTCTTTTGCTAGCGAAGTCAAAATAGATCGATCACTTAAATATAAATGTAATAAACACAAGGCACAGTTATGTCACGCAGAACAACACGACAAACCCATTGGTACCAACTATCACGCGACAAATCAGTCAATAAACTAAAAGGTAATAAATGCTCAAGATTAAAATAGACTTACACAAAGAAGAAATTTCATGGGTCACAGAGATTCGACAGCTCAATAGCGATATACTCCACCGCCACATATTGCCCAAGCTACAACATCACAGTTATCTCATCGATTTTGAATTTAATGAACGAGAAAGCATCGGAACTATTGTTTCAGGCAACGGAAACACCCTAGGACATTTCACACTCCTATAGCATTTCCCAAAGACTACAAAAAGAAACACCGTTTAGTCCCAAAGATGTAAAAGATGTCACCCTCAATTCGCTCTAGCAGAACAAAATAGAGTAGAAGTAAAACAGAACAGAAACCTAGCCCTTTTTGCATTTCACACGCGGCTAACGCTAGCTAGGTTATCGTACTTCTATTGAAACCAACTTATATCAAACTCTGAATCACCAATGAGTCATTATCATTGCATTCACGGACTAATAAGTTAACGGCATCGACCTTAACTTCTGATCAAGAGTATATAAGTGTTCTGCAGCTTGCATGTGTTGAGGGTAATCACTGAATTTCTCACGATTCTCCTCATTCATCTTACATGTCTCATCCACCAGCATTAATTTCCAATACAGCTTTGTTGTATGCAGCATCGCCAGTAAAGGTTTGAATACCTCTTTTTCATAAGCTTGAATCAATTCTTCAATCAACTCATCACGTTCGTCTTCACTTGCGATTGAACCATTGGTTGCCGACAACACTTTTTGATACTTCAGATTTTGTTGCAGCTTATCCATGACCGTTTGGTTTTCTTCCGCTAGCTCAACAAGTTTCGACTTAATGATATTTACCCAATTGGCTTGGCTCAGTACCGTGTCATCAACACTGGTAAAGTCTTCTCGTATCTGTCGCTCCACGTCTTTTTGAGCTTTCTTTAAAACGGCGCGCACCTTTTGAAAAGGCAGCTGATATTCCTTACTTAGATCGATAATCAGTTTATGAAAACCACCATTTGGAAGGTGTAAGTTTTCCTTAAACGTCGCCATTGCAGCTTCTTGCTGATCGGTAAGGTGAGTCATTCTGTTTCCTATTCTTTATCACTTATGGTGCTGAGCCCGCGATCATACCACTATATAACCTCGTTTTTTCGGTAACTTGATAGGTTACATCTAGGTACGTACTTAATTTCTCTCAACACGTTATCTTTTGGCTAGTTTTCACACTACTTGGCATTAAATGGTAAGTTTCTATCAATGAATATTCGTACATTAGTCGCACAGGGTATATCGCCAGACAGGAGTCATTACTTACATATGAAAGACAACCGCGAGAAATGAGAAACCATATGACCTATTCAGAATACAAAGAATCCGATCTGCATAAGTGCGTTAGCGTTGGTGCAGAAGCAACGGTATCAATCGCCAAGTTTACCGTTAAAGCCACTACCCTTTTATTTCGATTTGTCCGCTGGCTTGTCGTATCGGCCTATTCATATGTGATGAAGTAATTCTGTATTGGAGTCGTTGTTTTCATTACGACTTATCCAAATACTCAAAAGCGCGCCCTATTAGGTCGCGCTTTTTTTATGCTCCGATTTTTGTAGCCAGCTTTTCTATGTCCGTTTTTTCTAGATCTAACTTGTGATGCTCAAAGTACATAACCAATTTTCTATCGTCAGTGGCGTTAAATGGTAAAACCATGAATCGAATAAAAACCATACTACACCTGTTCCAACAAAACAGACTTCTAACTTATACAGGTACTAAAATGAAAAAGATTGCACTTAAAATTGTAGGACTAACGGTTTTGGCTTCTGCGCTAACTGGTTGTATCGGCAGCAACGCCGTAACAGGGAAAGTGATGAAATTTAACGTTGAAGTTGTCGATAACCGCTATGCTCGTGCAGGTGTAAACTTCTTATTAGCGCCTGTGTACGGTATTACAACCGCAGCCGACTATGTCGTATTCAACTCACTTGAATTTTGGACAGGTAAAAACCCAATCAGTGGCTCGCCACACGTATTTGATACAAAAACAGATACACACTTCGAAGTGAACGACGACCTAGACCCAAGCCTGAAAGAAGCACCTGTGGGGCCAATTTCAAACAATCGCACCATTGAAACGGGTGAGATGATTAAGATTGACGAAAACACGGTTCAAATGGACATCGTCTATACCTCTGGTGAAACGGCAACTCTGACAGGTATCAAAGAGGGTCAAAACGTTAGCTATTACATGGATGGTCAACTTGTGTCACAAACGACCATCGCTGAATTAGAGAAGATACAAGGCACTGAAGCTTAAGGTTTGTAGCTCACACTAAGGCATTAGATTCGTAGCCCATAGGGAGTTCAATCTCAAAGCTAGGTTTGACTTTAAAAAGCGTAAAAAAGAACAAGCCCGGCAATTGCCGGGCTTGTTTGTATATGATCTATTATTTGTATCCGCTCTATTGGGATTGAGACTGTGTAAGCCGAATACTCACCAAACTTGCCACCATTATGGCCAAGTAAAAACTGCCGATAATGGATTCCATAAACACAAAAAACTGAGCAATAGGCAATGCTGGTGATATGTCACCATAGCCAACCGTAGTCAACGTGATAAAGCTAAAGTACATCGCATTAAACAAATTGGTTAGCCAGATTTGCTCTTCTAATCCATTAAAGGCGTTCGGAAATATTTCTAAAATCAACAAGTAGATGGTCGACCAAGCAAATCCCAACAACAAGTAAATACAGATTGACCCAATAATGTGATTGGGCGTCACCGTTTTGGCTTTCATCACCTGTTTCAACGCCGAGTAAATGTGTGAAAACAAGAACACAGCCAACGCTGATAGCGTCACTATCGACAGGTTATAGCCTTCCAAAAACGAAAACACACCAGACACTAGCGCCGTAATCAATAACAGCCCATACCAAGAGCGATACAAAGCTCGCTCTTTATGGATACCAACAATTGAACTCGCCAGAGTAATGATGATGAGAAATAGTATTGTTTTCTGGCCTTGCGGATAAAACTGCTGCATCACCGCGCAACCAAAAAACAACACCAACAGTGCATAGAATAAGAAGTAGAAGTTGTCGTCTTTAGAGACTGGCTTCATCTATTTTTCCTCTGCCTCTGCTGGTTTTTTCTCAGTTTCTTGTTGGTTTTTCTCTTCAAGCCCAAGCCACGCCATCATCAGCTCATAGCTTAAACTCAGTATCACAGCACCAACAAACAGACCAACAATTCCCGACATTGCCATTCCGCCCAGTGCGCCGAGTAAAATAACCAACATTGGAATGTGAGAACCACGGCTCAGTAGTACTGGCTTCAAGATAGCGTCACTGCCGCTCACCAAAATACACCACACTAAGAACAAGCTCGCCGCCAGTGTCGATCCAACACTGAACATGTAAATAATGGCAGGTAACAAAGCAAGAATCGGCGGCAACTGAATAATAGCGACCAGTAACACCGCTAGCGCCCACAATGCCGCGGCCGGAACACCCGCGATAACCAAACCAATTGCCGACATGATAGATTGAATAACAGCAACACCAATCACACCTTGCACAACGCTGCGCACAGTCGATTTAGATAACTGCACGAGCTCTACGCCTTTGCCATCCGTTAAACGAACCACTAAGTGAGTCACACCGGTTTGACATTTGTCGGCGTTACTCATGAACGCACCTGCAATGATGGTTGAGATAATAAATTGGACAAAACCACCGCCCAATGAGCCTAAGATCGATGCCATTTTAGAAGCAAATACCTTAAGTTCGTCTGCATACGTGATAAACACGCCCTCTATATTCGAAGAAGCATGGACCAAGGCGGCATAGACTCTTTCGCCAACTAATGGGATATCTTGCAAGGACTCTTTGGGTTTCGGCAGAGACAAGGTTCCGTCCTGTAGCCCTGTCATTAGGTCCGAAGCGCTAGTGTAAATACCGGAAGAGAGCGCAACTAAAGGAATGAGCAGTAACAGTACTCCGATAAAGCTCAGTAACGCGCTGGCTTTTCCTTTCGACATTCCCGTCTTATTTGAAATGGCGACAGCAACTGGATAGAGCGCAGTCGCAATGATCGCCCCCCAAATAACCAATAGAATGAATGGGCGCAAAATCGAGAAACACCAATACACGAGCATGGCAATTGCTGCGATCTTGATGGCAGCGTCTATTGCCTGTTTTGAAAAATCATCGGTTAACTTCATGAGACGTCCTTGTAAGACATAATTAAGGCTGATTTTGTAGGAACTTCCAATTCCGAGTTTCTAGGAATAAAGAAGCCAAAATCATATATATACCAATTAACACTAATTGGAATATGCGTATAAGAGTGTTGCTATCGATGTCGCCTGAGCTCATCAAAGTGCTACCGACAAGTACTAACAACGTACTAAATGCAGTGGCGAAAATCGGCGCTTTTTCGGGAACCGTATAGATCTTCTTGGCGATCACAATAGCGACCAAGCCTATGAATAAAGAGTAGAAGATAATATTAGGAACAATCGAAAGGATTGAAAAAGCCGCTATCGCGAGCAATCCCCCGATACCATTACTTATCACTAGAAAAGCACTCAACTTTATCGACTTCTCTGACGTAATCATCAACGATAACAGCGCAATGAACATCATTGTCAATAAAGCTTCAGATATTTGAAAGATAAAGAAAAAACATACCACTGGATAGGAGATAATCATCGCCCTAAAGGCTGCATACCAACGCTGTTTCTTTTCGAGTGGCGCAGCAGCGAAGCCTGAGAACTCCGATTTAGGCTCAGGGAAAAATACATGCACTAACGCAAATATCATCACTGAAACCACCCCAGAAGTTGCTAAGCCAGATGCCAGCATTACCGAAACGCCAGGGTTATCAATCGCCATGAATGGCAACATCAAGACAGCAATCAACAATATGGTGGCGAAAAGGTTCCATTTAGGGTCGACAAACAAGTAGTAACCCCAAAGCATCATTAACCCCACTAAAATCAGCAATGGGATTGGGTAATGGGTAATTCCTCGCGACAGCAATAAACCTAACCCCATCGTCACCACAACGGCCAAAAGCAATTCGTAGACCGTTTCCTTATGGAGGTTTGGTTTATCAATTAAGAACTTAGCAGTGAACACTGGCGCCACAAACGCAAGTGGCCAGTTTATCCACGCCGCCAAGAAAACAGCCAACGTGACCCCGACAGTAAATCGCAGGATACGTTGCTGTGTTTGTTGGTCAAGAATCGGCTTATCGGACATAAGACAATACGCTAATCAGACGAATCCATACTTTGCCTATCGCGTTGAACACAAAGTTATCGCCGCTATAAACAATCACATCCGCTTGGCCACCCACTCGGAGCATGCCTGTCACTTCTTCATTATCAAATTCAATGGTGATAGGAAGCATCTGTGTTTGGCGCAACCAACCCGTTTGTTGGCTAGCTTGCGCAAGCTTACCTGCTTGATCATTTTGCCCCCAATCAACACCCCAATCGATACTACTTACGCGCCCTTTTACCACTTTGCCCGGTGCGAAATCCAATGCCACTTCAACTTCATCACCGACCGTTACATTACCTAGGCTGTTCTCTCGATAATAAGCTTCAATCCAAATATCTTCGGTTGAAACAAAGGTCATGATTGCTTGCCCTGCCGATGCATAAAACCCTTCAGACAGGCTAAAGTTAGAAACACCACCTTGTGTCGGCGCGGTTATCACGGTGCGCTCTAGGTTCAATTGAGCTTGTTCAAGTGCCAGCAACGCCGCTTTCACTTGGCTATTTTCTTGGCCTTCTTTGCCCATTTGTTGCTTCGCACCTTCAAGATCAGCCTCTGCATTCACAACAGCTGCTCGAGAGGTCGCTAATGCTGCTCGCGCTTTATCTGCATCTGATTTAGAAACCACACCTTTGTCTGCCATCTCTAAGACACGCTTGGCTTGCAGTTTGGTGTTTTGTCTTTCAACAATCGCTGAAGTGAGTTTCGCTTGAGCTGAAGCAATGCTCGCGGTTTGAGCACCGACATTTTGGCCTGCAATCTCTAAATTTTGCTCGGCTTGTTGTACTGCTATTTGGTAATCAGACTCATCTAAAATGGCTAACTTGTCGCCTTGATTAACCAGTTGGTTAGGTTGAACCAGTATATCGAGTACTTTACCCGACACCTCTGGCTTGATTGGAACGATATAACCTTTTACACGAGCATTATCAGTAATAGGGATGATTCGGTCTGAAATGACACTGAAGATCAACATGAATGCAACAAACAACAATAGGTAATTTGTGACCTTTCTTACTTTGTCTTTTCCATTTTCTTGCTGGCCAACTTCTTCATTGGCTTCTTGACTATTCCCTTTGGTTTCTGACATGGGACTCCCTTCTAGATAACTAACATCAACAAAATTAATACTTTAAAAATAAACCCAGCGATGGAAAACTCAAGTAAATAGGGTTAGATTTAGTAAACAAAACGTTGCAAATGATATGCACGTCTAATAATGCAACAATATATACAGGATTGTATTCCAATGACCACTAGTCACTACCAAGTCCCGGTAATTCAAACGAACTACGCTAAAATTCTGGTTCAGGTTTTTTCTGACTATGGTCTTGATTTACATCTGTTGCTGAAAGATTCCGGTTTACCACCCGACCTTATCGAATCAGAAAGTGATTTTGTGCCATCGGAATCCATTAAGCGTTTGATTTATCTTACATCGGCACAACTCGGCGTATCTCGGTTCACCGATATTCTTGGACTCGCATTTCGACGTCGAATCATCCCAAATGTCTTGCATCAATTTACCGAATTCGAAACCATTGGTGATGCACTAAAACAGATCAATTCAATCTTTGCCTACGACTCCCCAGGCAGCAAAGTCGAGTTTATTCAAGAACACGGTCAGAGCTGGTTTTGCCGTACTGCCCCGGAAGACAATTCCCCTATGTTTCAATGGGGAGAAGCTTTTGCGATTACATATATCATTGAATTAATAACCATTTTATCCCAATCACCATGGTTACCTAATAAGGTGCGTCTGCAAGGACATGACATCGATGTCGTCAAAACACTGGTGCCAAGTAGCTGCCAACTGTTTGTTGATCAATCGTCGACGGCTGTACTTATTCCTGAAGAAATATTACAACTCCCAATTCGCCTAACCTCTAAAGAACTCAGTGCTAAACCGACACTTATTGAGTGGCATACCAGCTTTACCGATAGCGTTTATGAGCTTCTAAAGCCGTACATGAAAGAACAAGATCTCTCTCTTGAAGAAGCCGCTGAGCTACTCAACTTTTCGGTGCGAACGTTCCAACGCAAACTCAAGAACGAAAACACCACTTATCGAAAAATCAAAGAGAACCTGATGTTTTCGGTAGCTTGCGAACTGATGGAAGAGGGTCACACGCTGACCTACATCTCTAGCCAGCTCGGTTACACCAACATCTCGCATTTTTCTCGTGCGTTTAAGCGTGTGTCTGGTCTTACTCCGAAGATTTACCAACGCTCAATCTCGGCTTAGATACCACTCTCACCGATTAGCTAAGTGTGACCAACTCTTAGCCAAGGGCAATAGGTGTCGCGCAGCCTGGGCTAGAGCTACACACTCTATTTCGTCCGTTACCTTTAGCGCGGTAAAGTGCCTTATCTGCACTGCGATAGGTCGCTTCGGCTTGCGACTGTATTTCAGACACACCACTGCTTACGGTCAGGTTCAATGTTGTCCCTTTGGCAATCACTTCTTTCAATCGATACATCGCCTCAAACGCTTCTGCCAAGTTAGTTTCTGGCATTAAGATAGCGAACTCCTCGCCGCCTACTCGCGCGACGATGTCGGTGTCTCGACTGTTATTTCGCAACAGTTCAGCGACCTCTTTCAGCGCTGAATCACCTTGGTCATGACCATAATTATCATTGATGGCCTTGAAATGATCTAAATCGATCAACGCCAAACAGGAATGCGTGTAACCATAACGCTCCGCTAAGTTTGAATAATGGTTAAGATCTTTATCAAAACGGCGGCGGTTCCAGCACCCTGTGAGAGAATCTGTGTCCACCAACATTCTTAATCGACGTTCTAATACTTTGCGTCGACTAATATCGGTAAAGGTCACCACATATTTATTATTGTGCGACAGTATTTCAGCTAACTTTTCGACAACCACATTCACAGTAAAATGTTCACCAAGTCGACTGACTCCACTCAACTCACCCTTCCATCTCTGGTTTTCCTTGAGTGAGCGAGTAATGGTCGATATTAAACTGCTGTTATTCATAAAACAGAGATCAGAAATCGGGCGAGACTCGACTTGATTAAAGGCATAACCTGAAACCCGAGAGAACTGTTGATTCACTTGTATGACCCTTAATTGACTATCGAGGATGATAAAACCAGCGACGCCATCAATGATCGCTTCAGACAAGCTATTCTTGCTTTGAGCCATTTCATGTCGATATAGGCGTGCAGTAATGAGGGTGCTGAGCAAAAACAACGCGCACACAGAAAAAGCCATGACTGCCGAAGAAGCCATACTCAATAACCACAAGCTAACTGCCATATTAAGGGCAAGTGTAGACACCACGTATAGCGGCATTTTTCGGTCAAAACTTAACTTATTCATAGTCTGCTCTAGTGATGGGCGAATGACTATGATGGCTAAATTTTCACTAAGATATTTACCATTTTACGACACATACAAATTCAAATTACATATCGAACATTAAGCGCATAGGCTTATGCTAACTATTGATCAGAAGAAACGAGTTGTTTAATAGAAAGAGCTAGTTATTAATCGGGAACAACTAATTATTGAGTAAGAACAACAGGCTACCACCGCTCAACGAGCTGCCATAATTGAAGTTAATTCCAATTCCGAAGTTGTCAAAAAAGTAAGAGTCATAAGGCACATCAAATACTAATCCTGCCCCAAATTCATAGTAATAGTGCGTATCTAAAGGAGCCGTCAAATCACCCGCGACATCGATTCTTGTTAAGTTATAGTGGATTTGAGGGTTATTCAGCGACCAAGCATCGAGCGCTACATTTTGCCTAAACTCGAGTTCATTAATGAATCGCATCCCTTCTGGGTTACCGATATCGCCATCGTTCGCTTCGCCCCAGCCTGTTCCATAAAAGTAACGAACTCTTGAAGACACATTCCAACTGCCCCACTCCTTTGGTTGCAAGTATTGAAGTTTGACTGAAGGTTCTGCAACAAGCGCCCATGCTGATGTATTCAACGCGTAACCGTCTAGCTGAGATTGAAATGCTTGAGAGTAGCTGTTGTTGTATTCGTATTTATTGCGGTAATAGAGCAAGTGAGTGCCTAATCCATAGGCGATAGACCAATGCTGGTTTAAATGGTTTTGCCCTCCAAAAAAGCCATACAGGCCCAATACCGAGTCTTCATTTGGGTTAACACGACGGTCAGGAGTCACATCTGATGAGATCTCAATATTCTGTTCAGAAAGCGCATAAGACCCTCGCACAGACCAAATAAGGTCGAAGTCAGGGTCATCCGTTTTAATCACGGAAGAGTAAGGGATGGAGCCCACACTCACTTGGCTTCAAGTATCGATGGTTTTATCTGAGCCAAAACCACTGTCGTTTAAATTGATAAACGAATTAGGATCAAAATCCACAAAGCCAATTGAAATAGCATCGCTGTCAGTCAACGCAATTGACACAGAAAATATCTTCTCTAAGCGGTTCTGAATCAATTCATTGGATGCATAGGCCGAGGAAGAACTGAGGCCCATTAAGAGCAGAATAATAGAACGGGGATAGTGCGATAGGGGTGAAAGCATTAAGTTGACTCCATTCAAACTTATGCTTCAAGTGTAATTGGTAACTTAACTAATTCAATCAGAGAGTTAACGGTGTGGTTGATACTGCTCTCAGTTCCAACTGCAAGAGCGTTGCTAAATCGATGGCCCCCCAAAGTTCTTCTACGTCTTGGATTCTAAAATGAATAATCATATGTGCCTCTGTCTAAATTGGAGTCTTATCTTGGATCATTCTTAAAACCCTTACTTACCATAATGCGCCAAACTGACTTTAAGACTTGTTTCGCATATAAAACAATAAGCGTTTGAAAATTATAGGATTAACTCCTAAGTTTTTTATAACCCTTTACTCAGGAAGAAGTAGATGAGCAATATAGAAAAAGTATACGGATTTAATACGCCCCAACGACTATTTGTCGGATACACGCTTGCGGTACTCGTCGATTTAACCGTTCTTAATTTTTTTGATGAATACTGGGACTTCGTCAATATCGAGTCTTTCACCATCTCATTTTCAGCTGCGATTCTGCTCCAGCTATTGCTCAAATTGTCTATCGGTTTAGAACATAAGCTGGCTGATTACTTCAAATCTAAACCGGGGACTGCGCCTAAGATTTATCGTGGTTTATCCAGTTACGTCATCTTAGTAGGTTCTAAGTTTGTAATGCTGGAAGCCATCAATATCTTGTTTGGCGACAAGGTAGATTTCACAGGCCCTTGGAATGGTGTGGTGGCGTTTTTCGCTGTGGTATTCACTATTTTGGTCGCAGAGATTATTGTCTCAAAGATCTACTTCGCACTCGATGACACGCCCAAAGCTGAAAAAGCATAGCAGCTTTTGATACAGACCTAAGACAAAAAAAGTGAGCCAAACAGGTTCACTTTTTACATCTATTCTTTACGTTTCAGCGATTAACAAACAGAGAAGTTAGATAAAGACTCTCGCTCTAACACCAAACACCCAAGCGCTACTTTCATTGGAGAACGCAGGATCTTTAATGTATTGAATATCAGGTGTCACTTGGATGAAATCGTTGAGTTGCATGTTGTAGTAAATTTCAGCCGTCCATTGCTCTGTATTACCACTTATTGCTTTCGCATCAGCTGCAAAAGAATCACCATTCACTTCTGCCCAATTAAGTGCCACGCCTAAATTGTTGGTTGGTTTTCCTAATCCAAAGTAACCCATACCAACAGAAATCGATTTATCGTAAAGGGCAACGTCCCCTTCAGAGAAACCACCACGTACAAACGGCATAACTTGATCATTCATGAACTGACTCCATGAGAAGTTAACGCCCGAGCCACCTTCCGCAGCAAGGCTATTACTGTGGCGAGTATCGTCACCAAAGTCCCAGAACGTCACATGGAAGTTATCGGTATAAATCAGTTCTTGTGAAGCCGTCCAACCTAATTCAAGTGTTGTAAAGTAAGACGCATCACTACCAAAAGCGCTATCAAAGCCATCAAAAATATCATCTGACTGACCATTTGCATCAGCGATACCACCGACCACATAAAAGTTTTCGCCTAGCATATGACCGGCAGAAAGGGCCAATACACCGTCATCCGGTAAGCCCATCGCACCTGAGCCTGTCGAGAATGCCAAGTTAGTAAAGCCAGACCACGGGCTTGCTAGAGCGTAAACATCCGCATAGTTCGTTACATCCTGCCAACCGACAACAATAGTGCCTTTGCCATCGTTGATTTTTTGCTTCCAATTTAAGTCCGTAACACGGAACCCTTGGTCACTGTATGCAGGGCCAATTGCACCGACATAACCAAGAGGGCCGAATGAATAGTCTTTTGGCGCAGTATCACCATAAGCATGCCTATGTTCCACCTTCCAAACCAGGCTACCTGAGTTCTGTGTGCCCTTTCCCAATAGATGCCATGAACCGTATAATCGTGCCACACCCGACGATGCATCAACGCTATCGCCGCCAACCCCATCCCCAGAGGTCAGCCCCAAAGCAAAGTAATCTGCACCAAATGTAAAACCATCTTCAGCTAATGACTCCCTCCAAGATTTCTTTTGTGCTTTCTGCTCTGCAATTGTATTTTCAACAGAATCTGGGCCTTCAAAGTTAGCGCCGTAAACAACGCCGCTCATTGGGCTAGCCGCCATCACAATAGCCATACTTATTTTAGAGAATCTTGAGTTCATCATGTCACCAGTGCTTTTTAAGTTAGTTTTATTCTATTCATTACTCACATTGAAAATTGTCATTTGATGACACTGAGTGATTTAGATACTTCCAACAATAGATTGTATTCAACTAGACGCACTAGCTAGGGTTGATACTGTTCTATACCGTCCGCTTTCATAGCATAGACCGACTGCACGTTGGCTGCGCCGTCAGAGTAATTCACATTTTCTTTCGATTGGTGCCCTGTTAACTGCCCCTCAACCCAAACCGGTGTCATTAAACTCACCAATTCAATGCCTTGCGGGTAGTCTATCAACACCAGTTGATTCGCTGGAGGTGGTGGAGTGTGGATACAGGCTCCAGCAGAAGGTACTAAAAAGAACTTGGTCACCTTAGTGCCATCCATTTCAATCGGCGTGATGTAACCAGGGATACGATGTTTACTACCTACCACTTCAGTATTGGGTTTCGAACCCAACGCTTCTCGTTGCTTCATAATCTGTTCGCGAGCTACAAATAACGCTTCAACATCGACGTTTTGTTTTCTCAACCTCTCTGTCACTTCAACGATTTCTTGCGTTGCTTCGTCACTTGCCACAAAACCGTCTTTAGACTGAGCCTCTTTAAAGCGAGCAATAGTCGCCATGTCAAACATCTGATTTCTATCTAACTTTTGAAATGGATCCTCCATTAACTCCATATTCGGAACTAACTCATCCCAGTACGTCACTTTTATTTCACTAGCCAATGATGAAAATGACAAACAACAGAACATCAAAAATGAGCATATTGATTTTAAATCAACCATCAAAATCTACTCCAACCAAACACAAAAAAAAGGAAGTAGGTAGAGGAAAAGCTCCCCTACCAAATGATTAAAAATCGAATCGGAAATTACATTTCGTTGCGGTATACAACGCCATCTTTCATTACCAATTTGATAGTGTCGATGGTCTTGTATTCAGGATCAGCGTCAAACCATTCCGGAGTCGCGCCTATCACTGCCATGTCTTCCAATGGGTTACCATCAATCAATAAGATATCTGCAACCGCTCCATTTTCAATAACGCCTAATTTCCCTTGTGTGGTGCCTCTAGGGCCTGACATCGCCAACATCTCACCAGCCGTTGAAGTCATTTGTTTCAATACTTCAAAGTTGCTGCCGAAAGCTTGTGTGCGCCAGTAAATTTCGTAACGACGAGCTCGCTCTGCATCGGAATCTGCTCCTACATAGTCAGAGGCGAAAACGACCTTCACATTGTTTTCTAACAATCGTTTACCGTAATCACCGTATTCTTCTTGAAGTTGGGCGACCATTGGCAATTTCTCAGCTGGCATTAACGGGTTTTTCGCTAAATCTGGCGATAATCCCCACATTTGAGGAACAACATATCCGCCTTCTTTGGCAATTCTCTTCATCGTTTCATCATTAATAAAGAACCCATGTTCAAAGCTTTTAACGCCACAATCCAATAATCGATTTACCGATCGATCGTTAAAAGTGTGTGCCGCGACATAGGTATTCCAATCTTTAGCGGCTTCAACAATCGCACATGTCTCATCAACCGAGTATTGAGTCGTATCTATTGGGTCAAATCGAGATGAACCACCGCCACCAGCCATGATCTTGATTTGAGTCGCGCCATTTCGTAGGTTCAATCGTGTCGCTTTCAACACTTCTGGTACGCCATCGGCAACCGCACCAATACCCATTCGTTCGAAGTTGGAAATGTCACCTACAGAATTCGGTGTAAAACCTGGGTCACTTCGATCTCGGAAATCACCATGACCAGAGGTTTGAGAAATAAACGCACCAGAAGGGTAAATACGTGGGCCGACAACGTTACCCGCCTCAATTTCACGAGTTAGACCAAAGGCTGGACCGCCCATATCACGAACAGTGGTAAAACCATCATCTAAGTAGCGCTTAGCCACTTGAGTCGCATGAATTGAAATGTCAGTGAGGTCTTTATTAGTTTCGATGTCACCAAAATTATAGTTAATCATGACGTGAGCATGGCCATCGATCAGACCCGGCATTAACGTTTTGCCTTCGCCGTCAATCACTACAGCATCACCAGCCTCTATCGGGCTCGCAGAGATTTGTTTGATAAGATTATCTTCGACTAATACATGATGGTCTTCGTACAATTTGTTTTCAGTGCCATTGAATACATCGACGTTAGTAAATAGCGTTGATGCGGCATTTGCAGAAAGAGCAAATGAACACGAAAGAGCAACAACAGAGAGTTTTAAGCCTGCATTTTTCATTTATACACCTTGATTCCGTTTATGAGTGGAGTCCACTTCCCATAACGATTCCGTAACTACTAATGAGTGTCATGAGGTTTCAAAGGTGTTTTTGTCAGCCGTGATAATCACAAAAATCTAATCAAAATTCCGGGAAAAAATCGAGGCAAAAACAACTCATCAACATTCAATAACTTAGTAGTGATACTGCCAGTGTTCAAGGTTGATAAATGGCCATTTGGTGACAATAAATAATTATGCGTTCAGGCTCCGGTTTCTGCTTAATAGCTGGAGTTTTTACTTATTGGCTAGAGTTTCGCTGCGGAGCTATTATTGCCGAAGCTCTTACTGGTAGCTTGGTACTGTTGCTTACCGACGTTAGCTGTACTCTTTTCGGTACTGTCTTGGCGTCATGTTCATCTGTCGTTTAAAGGCTCGGGTAAAGTGGGAAGAATCGGAATAGCCCATTTTCGCACCTACTTGCGTGATCGATAGATCTGACTGCTTAAGCAATTCTAAAACCTGCTCAAGAACCATCTCTTCAATCAAGGTTTTGTAGACCACCCCTTCACTTTCCAATCGACGCTGGATCGTTCTGACATGAATATTCAGAATCTCAGAAGCTAAGCTAATTGGGAGTTTCCCCATCGTGAGATAAGGTTTAATAACAAGCTTAAAAGCGCTCAGGAATGAGCTAGGTAAAGGCTTAGTGAGATCTGGTACTTGAGCAATTTTGGGTAAAACAATCGGTGCAAGCATGATATCTTCAGGGATCTCAAAGGCAGTGACCGGCCTATGCGTATAAAACTGAGCACTGCCCATTTGTGGTAGAGATTGAAAGCATTCGAGATCGCCATTCTGAATGCCAACCTCAGACGGCTTCCAACGACCTTGCGTTAATACTGAAAGTAGCTCGTTGATGAAAATAACAGAGAACAGTTCAGCGAACTTAAACCAAGGTGCGTTAGTAAATGGCTTCTCGCGAACCAACCACCACTTGCCTCCGGATTGCTTGGTATAGACATTCGCACCATTGGATACGAGCTTCAACTGCTCACCAAATTGGTCTAGCGCGTTTTTCAATGAATCCTGCTGGCTTAGCTTAGCCACAAACCTTGGCACATAGGTTTGCTTGCAAAAACTCCACATAAACAGCGAAAACTCTTCTCTCGACGCAGATTCCCCCATAATCTTGACCACGTTCTTAACCGTTGTCTCAGGGAGATAATCGTAATGGTCATTACTGGTGAGAATATCATTAGGGATTTGGGCACTGCGTAGTAAGGTGTAGATTTCACCATCAATATGTTTGAACAGTTCCGCGAACAATTCGACTTCTTTCTTATCGACAACTGTCATTATCTGAGGGGTATTTGGCATCCTTTCCCTTATCTATTCGTTCACGAACTCAAATTATCACCTTTTTTAAGATAGCAGAACAAACGCCGCGTTACCTAGACCTACTAACAGGATGTCTCCGTCAAAATAACGAATAAACAAACGGTTAGTAGCCAAACTCGTGTTTACTGACTTGGTCGATTACTGAACGGCTAAGTCCGCTCTGCGTACCCAGAATGCTCGTATATGATCATAAATCAGATTAAACACAAATGCGTAAATTGTAATAAAAATGGTCACGCCGATATCCATTAAAAATGCCTGCCAAATCCCCACGTCAAGTAAGTAAGCCATCACTGGGATCGTCGCCACCAGCAAGCCTGCCTCAAATAGCACGACATGAAAAACACGTAACTTGAGCGAACGCTTTGATTTTTCACCCGTGAAGTAGCGATCAAAAATGCGGTTGAAACAGTAGTTCCAAATCATGGCGATGGTCGCAACAACTATCATGGTTCCTGATAACGCATTCACATCATGATCAGTAAATATCGCTAAGCCTATAATTGATAGTGTTACGGCCAATACTTCAAATAACACAGAGTGAAACACTCTTTCTAACGTACTCATACATTCCTCTAAATAATCTATTACGTGTTGGATTGGTCGAGATTATGTCACCTGAAATAATAAGAGAAAGTTAACAGCCATCACGAATAGTGATAGCCTAGGAGTTATTACCCCCTTTGGTATTGAGCGAGAGATAACATGTACAGTTTTGAGCAATTAAAAGTCTTCGTCACTGTGTGTGAAAGTGGCTCTTTCTCTGCCGCCGCTCGCAAACTGAAACGCGCTCAGTCTGGAGTCAGCCAGTCGATCGCCAACCTAGAAATTGCCATCGACCAAGAGCTGTTTAACCGAGAGAAAAACATCCCCGTTTTAACCAGCACAGGTAAAGCGTTATTGCCTGTGGCTAAGTCGATCCTTGACCAGCAAAAGTACTTCGACCAAAAAGTAGAATCGCTGACCCAAGAAGATGAGCACGAACTGATCATTGCGGTTGATGAAAGCATCATAGATAAGAACTTCATTAAGATAATCAGCTCACTAGCAGATCAATTCCCGATCACACACTTCGATATTATTACGGCCTCAACCTTCGATGTGGAAGACCTCGTAAGACGCGGCAAAGCGCAGATTGGCATCATCTATGCGGATGGTGAACTTAAAGTGGATATGGACTTCTTCTTACTGGGCCAAGCCCGCTTTCTTACAGTTAGCTCCGCCACTCACGAACTCAGCCAAATGTCGGTAGTACAAGACTCAGATCTAAAGCGTTATCGCCAATGTGTGCATCGCAGTTCAAAGCAGCGCGAACTGTGGTTCACCTACGGTATTAGCTCGATGCTTTGGTATGCCAACAACCACAAAACGATCATCGATCTCGTTGAACAGAACGTAGGGTGGGCAAATGTGCCTGAAATGATGGTGCTGGAAGGGATTCAGAAAGGCGATCTCGTAGCACTGCCAGTGGCACACGAGCATGGTGGTTGGATTACTCCAGTGGGTTGCTTAGTGTCTCGCAGTCATATCAATGGCCCAGTGTTAACAAGTTTACTTGAAAAACTAAAAGGCCACTCATTAGAGAACAATCAGTGGCAAGCCAACTAATCTCCCCCAATTCTTGAGTTCAGCCTATTTCAGCAACTGAATCCTAAATCAATGACGGTGGTGTTTTCTCTAGCACTACCTCATTTCTCCTTATCTTGCCGATAAATATCTTTGTCGTGTGGATAAAACACCTTAGTTGATGTCCAAAAGTGACCTAACTACACTGCGATCCCAACGGGTGTGTCTTATCAAACTGATATCGACAAAACCAAATCGCTCTTTAACACCACTGACCCAACTTCAAATCTCCCAAATAAGTGCCCCTGCCCTGCAACCACTTGTGAAAGCTTCAAATAGATCACTTTTGAATATTGATTCGCACCCAGTTTATGAGCCCTCTTTGAGTGCTTTTTTATATCTAAATGAACCTTTTGGAAAATTTGTCGTGAACGTTTTAAGAAATATTTGCCCTGAGAAAATGGGCAAAGAGCGTAACAAACGAGAGTATGATTTACGCGTACTTAATTGTGTCAGTGAAAGCGAATATGAATCGCGTATGGCGGTTTGGAATAGCCTAACTTTGGCTGCTACTCCGTCTGTTTCAGAAACAAAAGGCTTCATCGATGAGGCTTTCAACAAACTTCAGCAAGACTTGAAAGAAGCCAGCCGCGAGTTATCGATTAACTACACAGACTTCATTGCAATGGCGCATGAAGAGCTCAACTATATTAAGGTGTTTGTTGCTGATAAGACCGCACAATACGGTTGGTATGCCGCGATCGTTATTATGATCATCGGTACTGTTGCTTTATGCGCTCAGTAAACCAAACTGTGTATTAAATAAATTGTCTTAAAAGCTCAAGCGATAGGCCAATTTAGCCTTTCTATTAGCCTGTTCTTTAACTAGAAAACAAATGGTTAACCTCATTTGTTTTCTAGTCTATAACCCCTTCACTCTCCCATCAGAGACAACAGATCCCGCGTCGCTTGTTTTGGATCTTCAGCGTTACATATCGCAGACACCAAAGCCAACCCATGAATACCTGTCTTGACCAACTGCGGAATGTTCGACTCGTTAATTCCACCGATACCCACAATCGGCAACTTCGTTGTCTCCAAAGCTATTTGAATGCCTTCATAACCCCAATGTTTCTTAAGATTTGTCTTAGTCGGTGTGGCAAAAAGCGCACTGAGGCCAATGTAATCGATCGGCAAGCTATCGGCATCTTGTAGCTGCTGTTCAGTTTCAATCGATAGCCCAAGAATCTTATCCGGACCAATCAACTGACGTGCTAACTCTGCAGGCATATCCGATTGCCCTAAGTGCAAACCATCGGCGTCGACAGCCAATGCAACGTCCACTCGGTCATTGATGATCAGCGGAACACCTGAGCCAACCAAAATCGACTTTACGGCTTGTGCTCGTTCAATGAAGGCTCTTACATCCCCATGTTTCTCTCTTACTTGAACCATAGTGACGCCACCAGCGACCGCTTGTTCAACCACAAACTTAAGCGTTTCTAAATCTTGCTGGTCATCCGTTACTAAATAGAGCTTATAAGGGTTCATATCGTACCTTTGGAGTCGATGTCTAAAATTGGCGTTATACTATTTTACCGACAAATCACATCATGTGCATGGAAGTTAATACTAAATTAGCTCAATTACACACGCACCATCGAATACGCAACTCGTTGAAAGCATGCCGAAAAACCTGAAATTTTTAACGAAAGCGTTACTTATTACACAAAGTATTCACTTCAAGCATGCCCAGAACGCTGTTTTATGAAATACTCCAAGGTGAAGGAATCAGGTAAATATAGGGATAGTTATGCGCCACCTTTCTATAGCGCTCAAGATCAAGCTGGGTTATGCCATCTGCTTGCTCTTTTTCGTCATTTCAGGCTTTGTGAGTTACAAAGGTATCCAAACCTTGTCGAACGGCTTTAGCCAATACAGTGAGCTCAGCCAAAAAGCGACATTATCAAGCAACATTCAAGTGCACTTTCTTCAGATGCGTTTAGCTTCTGAACGTTACTTAGAGTCATTGGATGAACAGTACGAAACGAATTATCAATCAAGCAAACTTGCGATTGATGAACTGCTCAACAACTTAATCCAATCCACCACCAAAACCGATAGCCTAGCTAGCCTGCAATTAGTGCAAGACAGTGTGGCGGCGTTTGATGTGGCTTATGGTTCAATGAAACAGAGTGAGCTTCTCATAGACCAACTGGTCAACGTTGAGATGGTCCAACGAGAAACCAACGCACTGAAAGCTGCTCAGAGCTTGTTGTATGAGTCTTACAATAACAATGATCCAAACGCGAGCTTATACGCGGGCATGTTGATGGAGAATTTCCTCGCAGCCAAGATCACTGTACTGAGTTACTCAAACAACAACGACCTCAAAACCTATGAGGCTGGTAAAGATATCTTTGAATACGCGCTACCAGGTATTGAAGGCGACATTGAATCTCTTAAATCATCCCCTTACCAAAGTGAACTGATTGAAGATTTCTCTAACCAGCGCGAAGCGTATGCAAAAGGCTTTGAGCAAGTTCATCAACAAATGATCGAGAACACGCAAAGAACTGCGACTCTTGCCTCGATTGGTGACAGCTTGGCTATCGCGGTAGCCGATGCTCAAAGTATTCTAGAGCAACAGAAACAAGCATTAACGCCAGAACTGCAAGCCAGTGAAAAACGTTCAGTTCAAATCATCTTCTTGCTAACGGGTGTGGCTTTGGTGATTGGCATGACGAGCGCTGTGTTGGTGACTCGTTCTATTACCAAAGGCATCGCACAGGTTAAACAGATCACCAATGAGCTTTCTCAGGGTAACCTGAATGTTGAAGTGAACATCGAGAGCAAGAACGAGATCGGTGAACTGCTGACCAACATGGAGATCACCATTGAATCTCTGCGCGATATTGTTGGTCAAGTGAACCGCTCTAGCGTGCGTATTGGTGAGATGTCGGAGTCGCTGAATCAAGTGACCAATAACAGCTCGACCAACGCAACACAATTGAACAGTGAAATGATCAATATCTCTTCTGCCGTTGATCAATTGGCTTCAAGCACATCAGAAATTGCTGCAAGTGCTAACCACGCCTCTCAAGTTGCCAACCAAGCAACCGAGAATGTGGCGATGGGGCTCAAAGAAGTCGACAAAACACTGCACGAGATTGGCAGCGCCGATGAAAGCATGCAGGTCAGCAGCCAAAAAGTGACTGACCTACACAAAGAGTCGATGAACATTGGTGCCATTCTTGAAGTAATTAAAGGCGTTTCTGAACAAACCAACCTACTGGCATTGAACGCTGCCATTGAAGCCGCACGTGCGGGTGAGCAAGGCCGTGGGTTTGCCGTGGTAGCCGATGAAGTGAGAACGCTAGCTAAGCGTACTCAAGATTCTGCGAGCCAGATTGACGAACTCATCACCTCGTTACAGCGTGGCGCTAAAGATGCGTTAGAGTCGATCAAAGAGAGCCACAGCACGGTTTCAGATGCTTCGACTCAGGCACAACAAGCCTCTCAGAACCTGCATGTGATTAACCAACACATCCAAGATTTGAATCAGGCCAACAGCCAGATCGCAGTATCTGTCGACGAGCAAGATTGTCTGACCAAATCATTGGGTGAGAATGCACAAGGTGCAAACACCATCGCACAAAGTAACCAAGAGTCAGTCAGCAGCATTTCTGGTGCCGCGAGTGACTTAACCGAGGTTGCTCATCATCTAGAGAGCCAAGTAAATCGATTTAGAACCTAGCTGACTTTAAGTCTCTGTTATTTCGAGCCTCGTTTATTGAAAATATGGCGAACACGGTTTATATAATAAGAAAGCCCCCAGCACATTCGTGTTGGGGGCTTTTTAGTGAGCTAAATACTTATAGCCAGATTGAGGCTACTGAATCTTTAAACGTTGAATCAGTGTTTCTTCATCTAGTTGATACAGCTCATCGAGTAAGTTCATCTGCAAGCTACCCGGGCCGCGTGAGCTCTCAGCTGCGATTTCACCAACCACACCCAACACCGCTGCGGCAGCCAAGCCACTGTCATCACCGACTGCAGCGAAAGCTCCCGTTAATGCAGTAAGAGTACAACCCATGCCCGTCACATACGGCATCATTGGATGTCCGTTGTTTAACGTCACAACACTGTCTTTAGTGACAACGTAATCTGTCTCACCAGAAATAACCACATTCGCACCGTATTCAGCCACTAAGCATTGCGCAGCACCTACCGCAGCATCACTGCTATCCAGCGCATCAACGCCTTTGCTCTGTGCTTGCTCACCCGCTAGCGCAATGATCTCAGACGCGTTGCCACGAATGATTAGCTTATCCGCTAAGCGTGCAATTTCTCGAGAAGTCTCGGTACGCAGTGTACTTGCGCCACAACCCACAGGGTCAAGAACCACAACCTTGTTGTTCGCGTTCGCTTGCTCAACAGCAAAGCGCATTCTTGGCGTCCAAACACTGTCTAACGTGCCAATGTTAATCACAAGCGCGCCAGAGAAAGACATCATCTCAGCCAGTTCTTGCTGCGAGTGCGCCATGATAGGCGAAGCGCCAATCGCTAATAACGCATTGGCCGTATTGTTCATCACGACGTAGTTGGTGATGTTCACCACCAGTGGCTTTTGCTCTCGTACTGCGCGCAACGATTGGATGATTTGTTCAGTTAGCATGGGGAAATCCTTATTCGTGAAAGTCGCTTTTAAGCCGCTGTTGAATCATTAAGAGCGTTCAGCCCTTGCTGCCAAAAAGCCACTTCCATACGCGTTGCCGTTTTAAAAATATGAACGATGTTTTGACCGCGCTCGCTGTTGATATCAATTTCAGCAAGCAGCTGATTGAAGTATTCTGCGCCCGTTGCCACGCCAGATTGGAACTCTTCTCCGCCGTAAAGCTGAAGCCAGCTCGCGTATGGGTTGCCTTCTAAAACAGTATCGCTGCTTTCTAATAACGCTTTACCGATCACAGCGTAACCAATGGAACACGGAGCCAGTGCCGCATATAAGTCGACAAGATCACCCGTCATGCCTGCATCCAGAACGTAGCGCGTGTAAGCAACTGTACCGAAATCTTCCGGCTCATTTTCTAGGTCAGATTCGGTTAAACCCCACTGACCACAGTAAGTCACGTGGTGAGAGATTTCAGAATCTAGCAGGGCATGAACACTTGGCAGTGCACGACGCATGTCAGCCAGTGTTTTTGCCTTGTAAATCGCTAATGCATAAGCGCGGGCATACTGCTTCAAGAACAAAAAATCTTGCTTCAGATAATGAAGGAAACACGGCTGAGCGAGCGTGCCGTTTGCCAGCGTTTTAACAAAATCATGCTCGGTGTAGTCTTGCCAATCTTGTTGACAGGCTTGGATTAAGTCTTGGTATTTCATGAGATTCCTTAGTCAAAAGTCGGTACGTAGTCAGCGGCTTTTGGTAGTGATTTGATAATGCCTTTGTCGAACATGAACTGTGCGTAATCGTCGTAACGTTTTAGATCAACCGCTGAAGGGCGAAGTGCAAAACGAGTCAGTGTGTCGTTCCATGCGCGTTGATTAAGCTCGTTGTTCAACGTATCTGGTGAATACGCAACAAACTCGCTCCATGACTCTTGTGGGTGGTTCACGATGTAAGTTGTTGCTTGCTCCAATGCTTTGTTGAACGCTTTGATCGCTTCATCATCGTGCTGCTTTGCGTTCGCAACAAAGATAAGCTCATCGTAAGCTGGCACACCGTGCTCTTCTGGGAAGAATGCTTTGGCTTTAAAGCCTTCAAGGGCTAGCTGGTTAGTTTCGAAGTTACGTAGGCCACCCCAGATTGCATCTACCTTGCCTGATGCCAATGAAGACGACAGTGCCCAACCGACATTGATGGTTTGCACGTCTGTAAACGCAACATTTTCTTGAGCTAGCATGGTGCCGATGGTCGCTTCTTCGTTACCCGCAATCGCAATACCGATCTTCTTGCCTTTCAGATCCGCTAATGAATCGTTCTTGCCGTTATCCAGTACCATTAATGTGTTTAGTGGCGTCGCGATAAGGGTTGATGCACGAACTAAAGGAAGACCCGCTGCCACATCCATGGTTAAACTTGGTTGGTAAGTTACCGCTAAATCAACCTTACCTGCTGCAACCAATTTTGCTGGCGTGCTTGGATCGGCTGGTTCTTGAATTTCAATGTCTAAGCCTTGGTCAGCAAAGTAGCCACGCTCTTGAGCGATCACAATCGGGCCATGATTCGGGTTCACAAACCAATCCAACATCAGCGTCAGTTTTTTTTGTTCAGAGTCCGCTAGAACATGACCTGAAACTAGCGAAGCAAGCAGTGCCACTGCACCTATCAATTTGGTATTTTTCATAGTTAACCTTTCCTTTTGAATATTATTCTTATGTTGAGCGAAGCCATCATTGGTTTTCCCAAGGGATAGCTTTTTTGAGTAACTTGTCTGTGATGAAGTAGAGCGAGATAGACAGCACCGCCAAGATGAACAAGGCAGCAAACATCTCATCAATGATCATTCGCGCGTTGGCCTGTAGCATTAGATAACCCAGCCCTTCACTCGAACCCACCCACTCCCCGACGACCGCGCCAATTGGGGCAATCACCACAGCCACACGAATGCCAGACGCTAATGTTGGCAGCGCAGCAGGCAGTTGGATATAACGCAGCAATTGCCATTTCGATGCGCCTATCGTTTTGGCAAGATCGAGATAACCTGTCGGTGTATTACGTAGGCCGTCGTAACAACAAGTGGTCACGGGGAAGAAGATAATGATCGCCGCCATCACCACTTTTGACGCGATGCCATAACCAAGCCACAGCATCAATACTGGCGCAATCGCAAACACAGGAATCGCTTGGCTAGCGATTAAGATAGGCAACAACCAGCGTTTCAGCGGTTCGAACATCAACATCTGCAGGGCGAAAAATAGCCCCATCGACAAACCAAGTAGCAAGCCAAGTAAGATCTCTTGCGCAGTCACCCATGTATGTTTGAGTAACACATCGTAACGTTCGATTAGCTTAATAAAGACTTCAGCAGGCGCTGGCAGAATGAAGCTCGGCATCTCGAAGATAACCACCACCATTTGCCATAAACCGAGAATCACAGCACTGCTGATCAGCAAACGCATAACGGGATTCATCTGACGAGAGCGCTTAGTTGTGATCTGTGTGTTAGTTGAACGAGCCACAGCTTCGCTTCGCGTTAGATCATTCATAATCACGCTCCAACTGATCTAAGATCGCTTGTTGTAACTCAGCGCATTCACCATCTAACACTCTTGGTGTGGCCGTGTTTGGCACAGATAAAGGCTGAGCATTCGCAGGTGTGCCTTGCAACACATACAAATTATCCGCCAAGCGCACCGCTTCTTGTGGATCATGGGTGATCAACACAACGGTTTTATCTCTTAACAGCTCACACGCTAAACTTTGTAGTTTGTGTCTTGTTACCGCATCCAGCGCAGAGAACGGTTCATCCATCAGCACCACTGGCTTGTCTTGCATTAAGGTGCGTGCCAAAGCAACACGCTGGCGCATACCACCAGACAATTGATCCGGCATAGTAGACGCGTGATCAGCCAAACCAACCGCAGCTAACAACTCTAGTGCTTGGTTGGTTTGAGCTTGTTTATGGGATGCTCGGCTTTGATGCTTGTCTGCGGGATTTTGAAAACGATGACTCAGGCAAACATTGTCGATGACCGATAGCCATGGCAGTAACAAATCTTGCTGCGCCATGTAAGCGATGCGATCTGTTAAAGGCAATTCATCAGACGTTGCCAATGTGCCCTGCCACACAACCTTATCGTCCAGTAAGCCTGCCAGATAACGCAATACCGTAGTTTTTCCGCAGCCACTTCGACCTAGCAATACCGTCCACTTACCTGCGTTTAAGCTAAGCGACAATCCCGATAAGGTTGCATGCTCGCTGTCTCGGTAACGTAACGTCGCGTTGCTGAGTTGAACGCCAACCGTATTAACGGACATTACCGTGTCCAGCGAAGAAGTGATTTACCGGGCCATGACCTTGGCCAACTTGCAACTCATCAGCATGAGCAATCGCCCGAGAAATGTATTGTTTGCCTAGGTCAACAGCTTCTGCCAGCGTGTTGCCCTGAGCCAAGAAAGAAGCAATGGCAGATGAAAGCGTACAGCCAGTGCCGTGGGTGTTTTTAGTCGGGAAACGCTTCGCGCTAATCAATGCAGACGTCGTCGGGAGAATCAGAAGATCGTTACTGTTTTCGTCCTTCTCCAAGTGGCCACCTTTCAAGAGAACAGCTTTAGCACCTAGTGCGCGTAAATCTTCAATCATGCCCTGCATTTCGGCTTCGCTTTCAGGGACAGCTTTGCCTGTAAGTGCAGCGCCTTCTGGCAAGTTAGGAGTAATGATGTCTGCCAGCGGAATCAGCTCTTGTTTTAGCGTCGTAATTGCCGAGTTTTCTAACAGCAGATCACCACTTGTCGCGACCATCACAGGGTCAATCACTAAGTGTTTAGGTTGGTACTGCTTAATTTTGTTAGCGACGACTTTGATGATCTGAGAATCGGCCAACATGCCGACTTTTACGGCCACGATATTCAGATCCGTAAAAACCGCATCTAACTGGCTAGCGACATGGTCGAGTGGAATAGGAAAAATGGCGGAAACGCCTTGAGTGTTCTGGGAAGTGATAGCGGTAATTACCGAACAAGCGAAACTACCTGTAGCAGACATAGCTTTAATATCAGCTTGAATACCGGCACCGCCGCCACTGTCTGAGCCAGCGATCGTCAATACAATCGGAGTGTTCGTTCGAATCGAATCATCAGCAGAGTGCTGTGAAACTGAGGCTTTTGGCGTTAAATCTTTTGAAATAGAACTGTGTGTCATTGTCGCTCCTACTATCTTACAAGACGCAGGAGAACGAACACCGATCGAAGGAGAAGTCGCATTAGGCTCATGAAAGTTTTCATGGGTGCAGACGTAGATCGAGTGCTTATAGTTCCCTACGCCAGTGTTAACTGAATCAGGTTCAACGGGTCTCGACTAACGATCTCAGCAAACACCAAATAAGGTATATGCCCCCCGACTATTGATAGCGATAGTAACAGCACTCTCACAACTGAGATACTGATTTTATTCAATTATAAGAATTACGCATGAATAAATTTCAATTAGGCTCAACAAAACAAATACTTATAACGTTCCTTTAGATGGCTTCGACTGTATCAACAAGCACAGCACAATCAGAAACATACCTAACCAACCTATAAAAGGAATCAGCTCACCGACAACGCAGACCGCAAGCACCGCTGCGACTACTGGTTCAAACAGAGTCAGCAGATTGGCGCTACTCGCGGTCACGTGGCGTAAACCAAAACTGAACGCGATATAGCCCAAGCATTGTGGAATTAACGTCAGATAACTGATGACTAATACGTTAATCTGCGAGGAAAACAGGTTATCACCAGTAAACCAGAGCGTTGGCAGCAACAACATCGCACCGAGGCCAAAAATACTGCCCATCGCCGCTTGTGACTCAATGTCCTTGTCTATCAGTGCTTTTGTCGCCCAAGAATAAATGGCGTAACACAACCCAGCGACCAGACCTAAAGCAATACCTAACAGCTTGAGATCATCACCGGATTCATTCGTCGATGAAGATTCTGAAAACACCAACAACCCAATACCTACCACACCAATCGAAAAGCTAGTGAGCCAACGTTTGTTGATATTATTGTTTTTGCTAATCAGACACTCTAACAATGCAGAAAAGAAAGGTGCGGTTGCAATCGAAACCACGGTACCAATCGCCACGCCTGATAATTTCATTGAAGAATAGAAAGCTAAAGGATAGATCGCCAAAGCCAAAGCGCTCACTGCCAACAGCTTCTTGTTCTGCAAAAGTTTATCGAAGGCGAGGAGGATTTTTCGATACGCCAAGCCCGCTTGCATTAGGCCACCGACGCCCATAGAGAAAGCACCAATCGCTAATGGGCTTAGATCAGGCGCAAAGCTTGCCGCGGTGCCTGTCGTGCCCCATAAAATAGAAGCAAACAAAATGGCTAAAGTGCCCGTTTGGAATTCATTAACGCGATTGATGGCAAGATTCATTTCTATTACCCAATTTTCAGTTCTGAAATAGATAATAGTGAAGATTGATAAAAATTAGTTTGCCGAAAGGACGCTATTGTTGTTTCTAAAGACTCTCTTTCATTGAGCCTAGAAACGCCCTTGGGGACATGCCAAAGTGCTGAGAGAAGCGACGACTGAAAGCAGAAACATCACTATATCCCACATTTTCAGCAATCAACTGAACCGGTAAATCGGTGTGGGTTAACAAGGCTTGGGCTTTCTCCATGCGATATCGAGTGATGTATTTAAGCGCACTGATCCCCAGGCACTCTTTAAATCGTTTCTTAAACTGAGTGGGGCTCAAACAGGCCGTTTCTGCCAGCTGTGAGATAGAGAGTGGCTGAGCATAATTATCCGCAATGAGCCTTTGCACCGCACGAATACGTGGGTCGATGCTCTTGCTCACTTGTTGTTGCTCTAACAGCAATGAAAACACATCCAAGATTGATGACTCAATGCCACTATCGACCTGATATTCCAACTGCTTCTCAACAAACAGCAAGAAGCTCATCAAAGGTGGCGTTATCGTGAAAACCGAGAGCTCATGTTCTAACAAGTGCTGCGGCAACTCTGCCATATCTGCGACAATAAACCGCGCGGCTTCATCCGCCTTAAACGCATGCGCTGTGGTTACCGGAATTACGACACATTCGCCCACGGCCACTTTGCCGACATACCCCACCATCTCGATATTGATACTGCCTTGGATCGGCAATACCAATTGATGATGGTCATCATGGGCATGAGTATTAAATTGCTTGGTGTAAGATCGAATGCTTAAGCTAGATTTCATGAGCAACGCCGGAGTACATTTCGCTAGGTTCAAGTAAGAGATACAACGTTACATTATCACTTCCCTAGAGTCACACTCAATGCACATCAAATTCATGCTAGCTAAGTGACATGATCAAAAACGGCCTCCAAATAAGAGGCCGTATTTATTCGAATGCTAAATCACGTCAAAGATTTAAAACGATACTTGGTTATCCTGACCAACCACTACCTGAACACTATTTTGAACATCATAGATTTCAAAACCATCAGCAACCGGATCAGCATTGTCTTCATCACTGTCGTACTGCGCAGTACAGGTATAACCCAATGAGTAAGTACCTGGGTCAATGAAGCCCAGAGAGAACTCATAGTTGGTCTGTGCTTCATTCATTGCCACTGACGCTGAAGTGATCGGTTTCACTTCATCACTGCCGCCAATCGGAGCCATGTCAGCTTGTTCAACATTACCTTCATACAAGTACACCGACTGAACAAAGGTATTATCGGTTGTAAGCCTACAAGCATCAAAGGTTTGCTTCGCAACAGTGCCTTCAATGCTTCCTGTCTCAACCGTATTGATAAGGCTTACAGACGTTCTTTGAATAGTGTAATCAGGGAAAGTCGAACTGTTCTTTAGGCCGCGTCGAAGATCGAACTCGACAACAAAATCGTTACTTTGCTGGTTCACACTAAATGAGTTATTAAAGTAAAGTACGCCAGCGTTGTCTTCTTTACCCACACCTTGCGGGCACGCGCCTTCACCTTTCACTGTTAACTCACGAGTCATATCATCGTTTTCTATCACGTAAGATGGAGCTGTTGGATGATCGCCGTCATTTGCGAACACACACAACTTATAACTGCCTACCGGAATGACCTCATTTTCAATCAAAGGAAGCGCCTCGCTACCTTGGTAATCCAACAAATTCACACTTAATGGAATCGGATCCTCACCATCTGGCAATGGATCGCCATTTTCATCAACGTAATCGCCGTTTTCGTCCGTTTTATACACATCATATATCAGTGGCGAACCTCCCTCTTGAGGAAGCAAAGCGACCTTACTGAATGTCACGGTGACGTCTTTAACATCATCAATGGGCGCATCACTCACGCTCAAGGTAATGGGTGTCGTGCTGCTTGATGAGCCTGAATCACCGCCACAACCAACAAGCCCAGCCAGCACAAGGCTCGCTAAAGCGGTTTCCTTTAAATACTTCATAACTCATTTCCTATAAATCACTGCTCAATAAAGGGCTTAGTTTGTTGCCCTCTTATTCTTTTCCTTAATGTGACTCATAGACAAACCGCGCTGATGGCCCAAATCGGCTAGCCCTATTATTTAGGGCTGTCTTCATCCAAAAACTCTGTTCATCAAGGTGCACATATCAGGTCGCACATAGGTCAATTAAGTCTAGTAAGTAAATTGTCAGTAGTCGCGCATATTTGGCAAGGTTGCTGTCAATTGTGTTGGAATGGTCGGTATGTATAGGGTCGGAGAGGATGATTGAAAGCACTCAAATCAAAATAAAAAATCGCCACCAAGATCAAAAAAGGCCGTTAAGACAGCCTGTTGCTGAACTTAAACGACCTTTTTATTGAATGTGGATTAAGCTAATTCGATATTAGCTCATTCAAATTCACTTATTTTTGAAGTTGCTCTTTAGCCGCTTCAACCTTAGAAAAATCTAGGCCAAGCTCTTCAACTGCTTCTTTGATTAGCGCAGGGTTTTGCATTACCTGACCCATCAGCATTTGAAGTTTGTCTTGAGGTAAACCAAGTTGGCTGATTGTCGCCATTGCTGCAAGAGGGTTCTCTGTCAACGTCTTGAAAATCTCGCTGATCTGCTCGTCGCTGATATTGTTCTCTTTCAACATTGCTAAAATCGGGTTCATTTTTTTGCCTTTGAAACACTAAATTAAGTAGGAGCACAGCATACCATCTAGCTGTGCTCGATTGTACTAGCAAGTGACGCTTTGGTTTAACACGAACGGTGCTTTTCCCAAACGAAAATAATGCTTGGGCTTAACGAGATTCCAGTGGGTAAGAACGGTAGCTCCACATGCCATAAGTTCTGAGAGCATCACGGTAGATGCCTAGAAGCTCACCACTGCTCGCTTTCTTAAGATCTTCTAGCGGCTTGTCTGGGTAAGAAACCGTATCGAAGGTAATGCCCTGTGGGCCTGTCTGCCAGCTCGCAATTTCAAACAGAGTTTGACCACGACGAACGTGGCTCGCCGAACTAATAATGGTCGCGTGTTTAATATCATGGCGAGCAAGCGCATAGCTACTGAACAAGGCATTACCTACCGTGCTGGTCGCGTAGTTCTCTTCAATGATGCGATCTTTGCTTACCCCTTTTTCGATAAGCCAATCTGCCATCAACTTTCCTTCTGTCTTGTGATTCTTAGGCACGCCGCCGGTTAACACGATCATCGCATCTGGGTTAGCTTTCGACATTGCTAATGTGGTTTCAAGGCGTTCAATCAAGATTTGATGCATAGAACCATCAGGGTTAAGCGCGTAGCCCAAAGTAACAATCGCGCCGTGTTCATCCAATAAACCTTTGTCCGCCGACTCTTTCAACGGGGTTTCCAACACGCGGTCAACCGTAGCAAAAATACGTTTGATGTCTTCTGCTTTGCCCTTATTCAGGCTTTCCAGTTTCTCCATGTGCTTGTTGGATTCACTGTCATTGCCTTCGAATCTCTGCCAAACCGCAAGATACGCGTGCAAGTCGACATCGTCTGGCGCAACCGTCAATGCTTGCTCAAACAACTCAATTGCTCGCTCTGCATTCTTGTTGTAGATCTGAGCGTTCGCTGCCGAGATAAGCAAGTCAGTGCGGTAAGGCTCAAGCTTGTAGGCTTCTAACAATCGATTCGTCACAATTTCCATGTTGCTTGGCATTTTTGCCGTGAAGCCCGCGTGAGAAATTCTTGCTGGAGACTTAAATGCCTGCAGCGCATCATGCAGTAACTGATCGACGACTTGTCGCTTAGTCACCAACTGAGCGTAATCTGCTGAAGCTTCTACAGCACCATCGTTAGCAGCAAAAGAATAAGGAGTTGCGCTAAAAGCCAGCATGCCACCAAGAGCGAGGGCGATAATGTTCTTTTTCATGGAAAGATCCTGTGTCGTTAAGTGTTCACATCAGATTTGTTCACCAATGTAAGTCCCTAAGATTAAAAAACCGTGAACCACACCAGAATCTCCGAGGTTAATATTCATTTGTTGCATAAGGTGTGGCTGCAGATCACGATTTTATGCGCCAGAGTAGGCTCAAATATCCAGATACTTCGAGTTATAAGGAGCTCCCTTGATTACTTTGGAATATTTAACTTCGCATCCCACCTGCCTATTCCATCTAAACCCCTAAGTTTCGAAGCTCAGCCTCGAATCTAAACGTGCGTTTATGTTCATCATTTCAGCAACTTAAAACGCGATTCCCCTACCAGTCGACGCTAATTCACGTTTACATAGCCAAGTTCAAAAAGCACAGAGTGTGATATCAAATCAGTCAATTCACAGAAAATTCACAATCAATTATTGAACGATCGTTCAAGTGGTGTTTTAATGAATGTCCAATACAAGGAGTTACCCCATGCTTAAGTTCTACTTTCACCAAACACCCAACCCAATGAAGATCGCTCTGTTTCTAGAAGAGACAGGCCTAGATTTTGAACTTGTTCCTGTC
Source organism: Vibrio sp. L3-7 (assembly GCF_963898195.1). Classification (NCBI taxonomy): domain Bacteria; kingdom Pseudomonadati; phylum Pseudomonadota; class Gammaproteobacteria; order Vibrionales; family Vibrionaceae; genus Vibrio; species Vibrio sp. L3-7. Next base: position 60,384 of record NZ_CAWQUW010000023.1, read on the forward strand.
GATACCTTAAAAGGCGAGCAACACACGCCGGAATATCGTTTGATTAATCCGAACGGTAAAACACCAGCCATTGAAGACGATGGACAACGTGTGTTCGATTCTAATGCCATCCTTTTGTACCTATCAGAGAAGACTGGCAAGCTTGGTGGACAGCCTGAAGACAGAGCCGAACTGCTATCTTGGATGATGTTCATCGCGAGTGGTCTTGGTCCATATTCTGGCCAATCGGTACACTTCCGTCATGCAGCCCCAGCAGGCCTAGACTACGCCGTGAACCGTTACCTGCGTGAAGCACAACGTCACTATGAAGTGTTAGAAAAGCATATGGAAGGTCGTGATTTTTTCGTCGGAAATGAGTACACCATTGTCGATGTCGCGGCATGGGGTTGGATTGATAAAGCACCTTTTGTTCTTGGTGAAGAAGGCCTAGAACCTTACCCGAACTTAAAGCGTTGGTTTGATACAATCAACAGCCGCCCTGCCGCACTGCGCGCCCGTGAAATCGGCAAAGGCATTGAGTTTAAGAGCGAACGTGATGAAGAGGCGAAACGAGCTCTGTTTCCTTCGAATTATGCGAAAGACTAAGGTCGGTTAATCTTTCAATCTGATTTTTTGGTAAGTAAGAGCCTTGCTCAATAGCAATAATCTGTTGAGCAATATCTATCATAGTGGACCCAATACTCTTACAATTAATGAATAAATACGAAAGGACGAACTTAAATGTTCGTCCTTTTTATCAATAGAACTCGCTAGCACTAAGCATATAGCTATCGAATGACTGATGCTTTCTAGAATTTAAAATAGACATCATAATCTTATTCATCGATGTCGCTAGTAATTTTTGTCACTACCGATAAAGACGCATTATCACTATAAGTATCGACAAACAAAAATCCTTCTAAGTTAATTTTCCCATTTACGTTCAATAGTATATCGAACGCATCTTCAATATATTTATCCAATGAACAACAAGACACTAGGAAATTATCAGTCTGTACTAAAAAGCTACAACCCGGATAGGAGATATTATCTACCGGCTGAATGTTTTTTTGTAAAAGACTACTTTTTACAATAAAGCCTGTAACGCTAAATTGGTTCAAATAAATACCCTCGACATATATATTTAAATACAATACAAATAAAAAGTGAACGCTTACGTTCGCTAAGCTATCAATAATTATGAATTGACTTCAAAAGCTTCTGTTAGTGCTTCTACTGAAGTTTCTGATACAAATTCACCATCTACGAAATACTGAATCCTGGTATCGTTTTTAACCCCTGTCACTGTTGATGAAGTTCCGTCCACAAACGTTACTTCCATTTCAATCGTATTTTCATCTAATGTTCGGATCTGACTATCTTCAATATTATGGTAAGTCAGTGGATCAATTGGTGCATCACGCAATGAAGGATCGAGATCGCCATTAATGTCGATCATTGTTTCGACTTTGCTGTCAAAAATATGCGGTGTGCCATCAAATGGATTTGTACCAGTCCAGAATTCAATGGAGTTAACAACAAAGTAATCCGCCAGCGTTGTAAAACCATACACAGGAGCCAACAAGAAGTTAACACCACCACGCGCGTATCGGTTATCAACAACTTTAACGTTAAATTCCATCAATTTTTTTGTCGTGAAGTTACTACCAACGCAACCCGTCACAAGTGGTGCCACCAACAACAATGCGGCTAGTTTTAATGTGTTCTTTTGGGTTAAGAGTTTCATTTTAAATACCTGTAACTTAGAATAAGTAGCCAAACTCAATACCAACCGATGTATCGTCGAGCTCATACATGGTTACTGATGCATTCACATCGATATTGCCGTTGGTCCAACCCAGAGCGTTTTCGAATACACTGTCGTAACCTGAATCTAAGAAATAGGTAAAGTCACCGCGATAGTACATGTTACCAAATGGCACCAAAACACCCGCTTCTAGGTCAAAACCGTCGCTTGCATCACCACTTGAATAATTAGCACCCACGTTCCACGCACCAAATCCAGCATCAGCGACGTAGTTACCACCGACCGTAAGATTGTCGTAGTCCCCAGAGATATTCCACTCACCGTCAATAACAACGTTATTTGATACATTGTATTGGCCAGAAAGAGTCATAGCATCACTAGTGTCATCATAACCATCAATTCCGAGCTGTTTATAACCGAGGCTTACACTCGCTTTATCGTTAATACCATATGTACCTTCAACGGAGAGTAGATCTAAATCTTCAATGGTTTCATATCCAGCTTTAATGCTACTTTGAACATTTCGGACATCTTGGCTGTGGTAGTTTTTATCAATAGATAAGTCTTTCTCTGAACCTTCTTTTATATTCATATCACTGGCCGAAACTGCACCAGGAAAAGAAAGAACGAATAGAGAAGATAGTGTAACTAATTGTATTTTCATTTTATTCCAAAGTTTAAATTAACGCCTACTATGGCAAGATTGAAGTTGGGCTATTAATCCATTAATTTAGCCGCTAGGTTATAAACTGTAAGTTAAAGGTCGTTAATTACAAAAAACATATAAACAATAAAATTTAAGCCATAAGAGGCCAAACCATACTTTAAGTAAATATGGTCTCTTATTTATGATTCTATCTTTCTAGATTAAAATTGTTTTGAGGCGGTTTTACATCCAATTATTTTTCGACGGCACCACTCAGTGTTTTTCCTAACCGAAAATTAATAATCTTGTGAGAAATTGCATTGTCTTGGTAATGCAATTCCGACATGTCGACAATATTGTTGTAAGAGACAATAACTTTGCCATCTTGCTCTACTACTAATACTTTTTGGCCAAAAGCGTCTAAACCAATGCTTGGGAAGTCGGTCATCGCTTTCGCTCCTGGGGCTGGACCACCAAATACAAGTAAGGTTGCATTAGGCAAGGTTTCACCGATCGCTTCAGCCCGTTCTTTGAAGTCCCAGTTAATAAACCAAACCGTGTCATCTTGGTCCAGCACGTCTCTTTTAATATTGACTAAGGTTGTTTCAAAATCATAGTCTGAAACCAGTGTTTCTATACCGTACCCTTCTGTTAAACCCTCACTTTCAACTGGAGTGACATTGTCTAAACCTTTAACCAAACTTGTCGTTGCTTCTGCATAACGAGTAAGTGCGTCACTGTCCGTAATGGCATGCCTCTTTTGAATAAACTGTGCGTCTGTATAAACCGCTTTTTGTGCATCGTTCTCAACATAATTCAAAACACGAAAAGGCAGGTCTAGCCCAACTTGCAGGTCATCTTTTAATAACTGAGTATTGAGCACATCGTCGGTATAAAGATCGACACGGCTTGGAGCTAAATATTCATCGGCCTGTCCAGCTAATCGAGAATGATCGATGGTTAAGATTTTTTCAAACTGTTGTTCTTGCGCATTCGCATCAACAATCAAAACACTTTCATCAACGGCATTTAACTTAGATTCATGAACAATAGGATCGACCGTTGTTTCACAACCCATCATTGGCAAAACTAATAAAATAATCAAAGACAGTTTTTTCATTAATAATCTCTTCTAGAATGTCGCTCTAGTCACGATAGGATGTTGCTATTCGGGCGTTGCCGACCGTAGTTAGCCTATTGAATATTATAATCAACAACAAAATCTTCGAGCACAGAATGAGCACGTTGTTGATCACCATTATTGAGATGAACTAGGTAGCGATGTAACGCTTCTTCATGTTCAACCATATAGGTCATCTGTGTTTCATAACCTTCCGGACTCGATGCTTCGATTTCCTTCAGCTGGCGAACAAATCGTTCAGCGCTCCCTTCTAGATATCGAGTTCCCAAGTAAGGCATCGTTTTCAAAGCTAACGTCACCGTTTTAGCGAGTAACTTATCTTTACAACCAATTTCACTGTCCACATCATATTGATTTCGAACGGGAGCCATCACGACAGTATTATGTTTTTCCATTTTATTCAGCAGTTCTAGACTGTTCGAAGTCATGCTGCCTGGCGGCTTACTTTTTAACTCAGAAAACACCTGCTTACCTAAGTTCCTAAATAGCAGCTCGTATTTAAGCCCTTTAGAAAACTCTCGAAATTCAGCTTTTTCAGTTCTAGTCATGGTATTTTCTCCACTCATCGCATTAGCCGGAAATACAACAGTGACCGGGATTAATGTAAATATCAGGATGGCTAAAGACTGACTCCAACCAAAAAAATTCTTATAGAAGATCATCAACAGGTGTCTCACCGAGCCAAATGTTTCTAAAGGCTATGCTCTCTTCTGAAAATGAATGAGTCTGATAAATAACCTTATTATTATGCTGAATCTGCATCTCCTGCCTTTTGTAAACAATCGCGATAACGTCCCCCTTAGTTAACGATAAAGACAAACTACCAACAAGGCTCTGAATACTAGGGCTGTTCACATTAATGCTTGAATTCGAATCTTCGAGAGCTTCAATGGTTGCCGTTCTGACTTTTTCTTGAGTCAAATTTTCAGGCGTGAATGTCAGTACAAGCGTACTGTCACCCTGATTATTCTTTAAGTGGGCAATATCATAGTAGTCGACGAACCATAGCGTTCTCGTATTAGTCTTAACCACTTTATAGTCATCGTATGCCCACGATTCAGCCTGCACTTGAGAGGGATCCAAAGTAGGTTCATTTGCTAATGCTTCCTTGGCAAATAGAAAAGCAACCAGAAGAAATGTGACTTTGTATCTCATCGGAAAAACGTCCTGATTAAGGTTAAATGAAGAATGTATTTGATACGTTTTGAATAGATCCGTTAGGAAGCAAGTTTCATCATGGCCAAAGAGTCTAACCTCTCGACCTTTTCTGACGTTGAAGAGATTGAGTGGGCTAAAATGCTTTCCGCGATACTTGACGCTTGAATTGGGATGTACTTTTTCATACCACCCAACATCAAAGGTTGGAGCGCTTTCAAAACGCCTTGAAGTACTTTTTCATCGGTTCTACTTTCAGCTCTATCTCCCGCTAAAGGACCCGGATGTAAGAACGTCGTTTTTTCAAAATCAAGTAACTCAACTTTGGCCTCCATTTCGCCTTTACAGCGAAGGTAGTGCGAGCGAGCTTTGGTATCAGCCCCTAAGCAAGACACAACAATAAGGTGCTTCACGCCCAGTTCTTTCATCTTTTCAGCAGTGGAAACAACGAGGTCAACATCAATAGCGCGTAACTTCTCTTTTGTACCGGCTTTTTTAATTGTGCTACCTAAGGCAATGACACCCACTTCTGGTAATACAGAATCAAAAGTACTAACAGAAACGCTTAAGTTGTTGTCTATTAACTGGCTCAATTTCTGATGCTTGATATTCAATTCACGTCGAGAAAGCGCATAAACCGTATCTACGTGGTTACTTTCCAACAAAGTACTTAGCGTTTCTCGTCCAACCAAGCCACTTGCTCCAGCAATAATTATTGATTTGTTCATATTGAATCCACCGTATAATTTATGTTCAACACTTACGTTGCCTCGATGTATGTATAATAAACCAAACAAACCGATCGGTCTAGTCAAGTGACTGTCAACTTTGTCATAATTAGACTGGACGGTCGGTTTAGCAGCGCCCACACACACCTTTAGTATAAATACAGCGCTTATTTAATTTTTCGACGGTTATAGGAAACGGTGATTGTCTAGAACTATTTGAGATAACCATTTATTGAAATATTTAACCGTATCGAATAAAAAAGCTCACCATGTGTGGTGAACTCGTTTATTAATTTAGTATTTTTATTCTAGCTACTGTTGAATTTGGTCGATAATAGAAGCGGGAATAATATTTTCAATTGCTATGTACTGGTCAACATCGAGAAGAGCAAAACAACCGTAAGCTAAGCTACTCCAACCCAATATCGATAGCGCTAACATACCGAATGTTTTGAACCCACTTTGATTTAGTCGTTTCGATATAAACGTATAACTTGGAATGCCAACCAAAACCGGCGCTAATATCGCCATTGAAAGTTGCCCATACTGATTCCATCTTTTCATGAATTTTCTAAGTTTAGGCTTAAAGACGACTTGCTGGCGCTTTCGGAAGAAGCTTGAGTAAGCTGGCGCTATTTTCCAACCCGCATAAGCAGCAATCAAGGCTGGCACTAAGTTAAACATCAACATTTCAGGATAAGAATAAGACAGGAACGCAGCAATAGCAGGCCCAGAATACGTTTTCCAAAGGCTTAGTAACGCCATAGACAAACCAATGGCTAGATAACTTTCTAATGCTAAGGTCATGCTTTATCTCCTCTTAATGGTTTGTCATTTCTTTTTGAGATATCAATAATTATAGGATCGATATGTCTAAATAAATCCATCCACACTCCCAAGAAGTTGTCAAAATAGGGAATAAACACACTGCCAAAATCATGTGTTAACCATCCATCAAATATCGTAGTAAGAAAATCACTCCAACCTTTGGCCGTCACACTCCCAGGTTCAACGACGCCTTTAACAGGAATAATGGCTACGTCATTGAAGAGTTTCTTTACCTGAATCTCATTGTTTATTTCGAAGTGTTGTATGAACAATACACAATACACAATACACAATACAAACCGACCGGTCTACACTTTATTGTCTATTGCAAATATGGAAAAGCTCTCAAACGCTTTCACTGGCAACCCTTCGGCTGAATCTTCCTTTATGGATTGTCCATAGCACCGAAACTTTGACTCTTACAAGCATCGAGAAAACTTCCAAATGGAACGTAGAGGTTTCGCTTACTAAAATTTCAATCAATGAGGATCACTGTTTCCATTAAGAGCGCTCCTCATTTTTATTAGAAACAATCCAACAACCTTATCAGCTTGCCGATTTTACTCCCGCTAACTCTAGAGCTCTCATCATCAAAAACTCCCGCACTTATGTCTATCTCTCTCAAAAGTGTAGCGGTAGTGATCAAGCCAAATTGGTCACCACTTTAGAATTGAAACTGGACCACCTCGGTTGATAACTGAAAAGCCTTACATAATCTTTGAATACTACTGCCACTTTGCTGCCACTTGCCGAATTTCAGACAAAAAAAGAGCCACTCTAAAGTGGCTCAATTCTTAAAATTTTAAACAAGTGTTTTAAACGTTACTCTTTACCGAATACGTTGTTCTCTTGCTCTTGTACACGGATGAAAGTCGTGCGCTTAGTTAGCTCTTTAAGCTTTGCTGCGCCTACGTATGTACAAGTTGAACGTACACCACCAAGGATGTCAGAAATCGTGTAATGAACTGAACCACGGTATGGAAGTAAAACAGTTTTACCTTCTGCTGCACGGTACTTAGCAACACCACCTGAGTGCTTGTCCATAGCCGACTGTGAAGACATGCCGTAGAACTTCATGTATTGCTTACCGTCTTGCTCTACAACTTCGCCGCCTGACTCAGAGTGACCTGCTAGCATGCCGCCTAGCATTACGAAATCAGCACCACCGCCGAACGCTTTAGATACGTCACCCGCACATGAACAACCACCGTCACCGATGATCATGCCGCCAAGGCCGTGCGCTGCGTCGCCACACTCGATGATTGCAGAAAGTTGAGGGTAACCTACGCCTGTTTTAACACGTGTAGTACAAACAGAACCAGGGCCGATACCAACCTTAACAATGTCTGCGCCAGCTAGAATTAGCTCTTCAACCATGTCACCCGTTACAACGTTACCCGCAGAGATAACTTTAGTCGGGAATTCAGCACGTACTTTCTGTACGAACTCAACAAGGTGCTCTGAGTAACCGTTAGCGATGTCAATACAGATAAATACAAACTCTTCGCTAAGAGCCATGATCTTCTTAACTTTCTCGAACTCAGCTTCAGATGTACCCGTTGATACAAATACGTTGTTCAGTGTTTTCTTGTCTGCTGTTTTAGCGAACTCAGCCCACTGCTCTACTGTGTAGTGCTTGTGTACTGCAGTCATAACACCGTGCTCTGCTAGAGCAGCTGCCATTTCAAAGCTTGCTACCGAATCCATGTTCGCTGCAATTACTGGAGTACCAGACCATTGACGACCGCTATGCTTGAATGTAAAATCGCGGGTTAATTCAACTTGAGAACGGCTTTTAAGGGTAGAACGCTTCGGACGGAAGAGTACATCTTTGAAACCTAACTTAAGTTCTTGTTCGATACGCATGGTGTTTTCCTTGATTCATAAAATTATGTGTCTCTCGCGAAATGCGTAGTAAAACCGTTGGCAGACGGGTTTACTTTTCTTCGGACACAAAAAAACCGGAGCGTTGGCAGACGCTCCGGTTTTCAGCATTATAGGTCGTGATTTACTAACAGCAAGTCTGATATTTCACTTTTTTTTATGCTATCCTCTCAAAGATTCCATATCCGCTAAAACTTCCTCAGTTACACTTTCCAACTAAATTCTTATTAATTAATAACTTAGCGAACCATTCGCGCAAACGCTGTTGGTTTATTGCGCAATCGTTTTCCTTCATATTTCACGCAATATCGCCCTCATAATGCAAATATGTGAAGAAAGTGCCTCGAAATCACATAAAAACCACACTTTTCTCCAACAAAAAAGTGCCTTTTTTCTTAAATAAATTCGATTATTTTCCAATTTTTATCTGTTTTTGACCAAATTGGCTAATCTCGTGACGTTTCTGTTTTGCGGTCACTTGGAAAAGTAGAGTGAAAAGGACTCAATCTAGAGACCAATATTCACTTGGGTTTGAGAGTCGAGCCCTCGCACTCCATTAAATGAAGCTTTCAAGCTTGGACTTTATAAATCCAATTTCTACTCACCCATAGCATTACGGCTCCAAAAGCACGTTTCGTCGTCGCCCTTTCGTTCATGTAACCTAGAATACTCTGCAAAGCGCTCAAAAAAAGAGGATTGGTTGACGTGAAAAACTGGGGGAAAAGATAAGATTTGAAGAATAAAAAGCAAAAAAATGGCTCAGGTAATTAACCTTAGCCATTTTTATTCGCTGATTAGACCGATGCTAATACACACATAGAAAAGTGCTGTTTAGTAAATAGAGCAGTGTTAGTTCTTTTGAGAGACTAACGCTTCTGCAGTCGCATCTTGAATAGACAAGAACAATGAGTTGACTTGCCCTGTTGGTGAGCGCATCGGGTTTAGCGTCACGTTCTGATACATGAAATCGGCTTGTTGAGTTACAGGGCGAACATTGCGGCACTTAAACAGATAAGGCCTTTGTTGCCATGTAATGAAGCTGCGGCAACCTAGGTCATAGACTGGCTTGGTTTTCAGTCTAAACCACTCTTCAGGAATTTCAGGGAATAATTCAAAGATCGACTTACCGATCGCATCATGCGATTGCTTACCGCTATGGTGCGTCATGAAGCCATTCCAAACTTGTACCTGAAAGTCACGGTTAATGACCACCAGCCCCATATCGACGTTTTGAACCATGTCCACCATCCAGTGGAACTGTTCAAATTCAGCAGGAAGATTCAGCATATTAAAACTCCTCCATTAGGTAGGCCAATTTGTTGTCTAGAAGAGGCAGAGACTCATCAACGAACATAAACAGAAGGTCACAACGGATAGAAGTGCCGTCTATGTTATAGCTGACTTCGAACGTCATGGTCTTTTTGAACGAGCCACTGGTATTCTCAATCACCGAATCAATCGAGATATGTTGACCTAGCAGTACAGGAGAACTCTGGAAGAAACGTACTTCTGATTGCTCCCCTAACCCATTCAAGAATGAACCAACTAAGATGTTCGACACATCCATCAGTAGCTCTAACTCTTCTAGCTGCTCGCTTTCAGTTGGTACCTTCATGAGCTTCTTAAGATCGCTCACACTAGAATCACTCAACAAGACTAATGCTTCGCCTGCAATGCCTTCTCCGCTAAAGCCTTGGCAAACACCCGACACTTGGTCGTTGTCGGCTAGGTCACGAAGTGCCATGTGCAATTCACTCACTTCGAAGATGTTGACGTTCGGCAGTGGTAGGTGGACAAATACATTAAAGTGACGAGCCAGTGCATCAGCTGCACGACCTATCGCTACGTTCGCGACTTCCATATAGATATCGCGTCTACGAAGTATTGGCAGTTCTAAAGCGGTTGGAGTAATGATCTGAGGCTGTTTTGGCGGCTCAACATGCTCACGTAAAATAGCTTTTAGCGCTTCTTTATCGATTGGCTTTTGTAAAAACGCTTTGGCGCCGAGATCCAGTACCTTCTGTTGTGCTTTTGGTTGTATGTCACCCGAAACAACGACAACAGGCGTGGTATCACCCAAACGTTGCATCTCTTCCAATGTGCCATAGCCGTCCAATTCCGGCATGGTGAGGTCGAGGAACATCAGTTTGAACTGGTTTTGAGCGAGCTCTTCAAGTGCATTAAGCCCATGAACAGCAAAAGTTATATCTGCATTTAGAGAACTAGGCAGTGATCGAGCCATCTGCTTCCTTGCTAACGCAGAATCATCACATATAAGAACTGGGAACGACATAAATGCACCACTGACAAATTAAAGCTAATTCGAACGAGTGTAACAGAACATTATAGTATCAGGTACGGGGTGAATGAATTTATGTGTAGATTATTAGTAAGAATGATGGAACAAGCAGGTGAACGATTATCTGGCATTATTCTTCATGAAAAACAATATGCTACAAAGGTAATAACCGTTCATCATTATAGAGTAATAGCACTTTTTTATGGAACAACAGCGCTAGTTTATGAAATGGCAGCCTTAATAAGTGAGTTTATTAAGGCTTGGTTTGCTCATTCATTTATCGGCTCTATGTAGCCATGATAAGAGACGTAGTGTGAAGAACTAGAACTGGTATGAAGGCCATAGGATCAGTAATGCGAAACGTATAACCACAGCAAACACCAATAAAGCGATACCCAAACGATACCATTTGTATTCCGCGATACTCATTGGGATACGCTTATAAAACATCGTAATCACGCCCTTCCAATCACTACTGCGTCTTCCGTACTGCATCATGCTCGTCAAAACAAACAGTGCGCCAAGCACTAACATTCCTTTTTCAGCCCAGAACAATCCAACTTCCATTTGTGTATTCCTTGATAAAACGGTGAGCAACTCAAATCATTCTAGTCACCTTTACGCTCAGTTTCTGTAAGACCAAGGTCTAACCCACTATCTACTTACTTGAAGGTACTTATCTGAACGAATTTAAGTGAACGTAAATCGCTGAGCACACTTAACTGAACAGCGTGTTCATGTCGCGTTCAGCTTCGCCATCTATACTCATGTTTCCACTAACAGGAGAAATTCAATGAAATCACTGAAAAAGTCGCTTTGTGTATTAACTGCTTCAGCTCTACTCGTTACCGCTCCGTTTGTGAGTGCTTCATCACCACAACAACCGCCACAGCCAGCAGTGAGCCCGCTGCAAATGGTTATTGCTTCTTTAAACCTAAGCGAAGAGCAACACGCGGAAGTCATCTCCCTTGTTGAAGGCTACCAATCTGATAGAACACAGATTGACATGGATAGCGCGATCGAGCTCAAGAAGAAACAGATCAGCCTTGTGACTCAACCTGATTTCAATGAAGCCGAGATGGAAAAGATCATCGACACCGTTCAAGCAACCGAGAAGTCGATGGTGATGCAAGAGATGCGTCTTAAAAACAACATTTATAATGTGTTAACTGAAGAGCAGAAAGAGCAGTTCAAAACCATGATGAAGTCTGCGCTCTCTGGTGGAAAGTAGTCTGGTGGAAAATAGTTTGGTGGAAAATAGTTTGGTAGAGAGTAGTCTGGCAATAAGTCGTCTGGTAGAAAATAGCTGCCCCCAATTCTGATATTGATTCTTCCCCCTACCCCCAAAAGGGAGAATCTGAATAGACAACAAAAAGCCGCTGTCATTATCATGACTGCGGCTTTTTTGTGTTCAGTGCACCATTAGCAAATCACGTGTAAGCTTGATTCGACAAATCTGGAGACTGATTGTTCTTTTGAATCACGCGCATCAGTTGGATAAGCAGCAAAATACCGGTCACACCTAAGCCCACACCGATCCCGCCCCAAATCCCCGCCAGTTGGAATTGTGGCATCAAATACCAAGCTGCAGGCAGGCCAAATACCCAATAACCGATTGCAGTCATTACGGTTGGCATCGAGACAATCTTCATGCCTCTCAGCAGATTAATCGCCAACAATTGCCAAGCATCAACAATAAAGCAAAGAGCGACCACCCAAATAACAGAAGCCAGTAATGAAGTCATCGCGCCTGTTCCATCATCCAGTTTGAAGATAGAAGCGATCATTTCTGGCCAGATGATGAACACGGCAGATAACACCACACTCAAAACTGAAACCAAGATAAAGCTTTGAATCGACGTTCGCTTGATTCCTTCATAGTTACCCGCACCGAAATCACGACCAACCAAAATAGCGGCAGCTTGTGAAAAACCGAAATTAAAGTTCCAAGTAAAACTTAGGCATTGAAGCAAGATTTGATGCAGTGCCAACGAGGCAATACTGATCGTCCCCGCCATTAAAGTGCCGCCGTAAATAAGCCCATGCTCAAGCAACGCGGCTAACCCGATAGGTAAACCCATCATTAGCAAAGGGCTCATCAACTTAATTGAGTACTCTTCGGTATTTAACCAAGGAGCGAATTGTTTGAACTCATCACGCTTGAACACCCAAACCGTGTATCCAACCATCACGATAAATGCCGCGATAGCCGTACCTAAGCCAAGCCCCGCTAATCCCATATCTAATTGGAAGGTTAGGAGGTAGCTCACTGGCACATTCAGAATCACGGTGATGATAGACATCACTAGAATGGATCGCACGTTACCAAACGCACTGGTTAAGCCACGAAGCACCAACAATATAAGCGAAGGCAGCATCACCCATTTCAGAGCATGCACGTATTCCATGGCTAAAGTGATCACTTCTTGTGGCTGTTTGGCCGCATCTAATACCAGTGGCGCAAACCAGAAGCTTGCCATCAAGCTGACACTAAGTACGAATGCCAACATAATTGCGCCTTTAACAGCCAACCTAATTTGAGTATTACCAAACTCTGGGCGTGCAACTCGCTGACCATAAGCAATAGCAATTAAGTTCGCGACACAGCCAACGGTACTGCTGGCAATAATAAAAATGAAAAAGTAAATAGAAGCACCTAATCCACCAGCCGCAAGCGCCGACACACTGATACGCGACATCATCCAAACATCAGTCAGGACGAGTGCCATAGATATCAGCTGTGAAATGATCAAAGGGAATGCTAGTGCGAGTATTTTTTTCATGAGCGCCTCAAGTTATTTCGGCCAAAATACGATCGATGAGGCTGGTGTTCAATTGATAAATTTGCGACTCTAGCATTCCATAAACTCATGCGAACGAATTATGACCCCATATCCGAGCTTGCCATCCTCACATAATGGCTTAAAAGCCTTCGAAGCTGTAGCAAGGCTAATGAGCTTTACGTTAGCCGCCGACGAGCTTCACGTAACACAGAGTGCGATCAGCCGTCAGATAAAACAGCTTGAAGATGAGCTCAGCGCATCACTGGTTGTTCGCAAACACAGAGCAATTGAACTCACACCTCAAGGGCATGATTTATATAAAGTATTGCGTGAGAGCTATGGCAACATCGAAGCGGTGATGGCGTCTTGGAAAGATCCCACGCAAAAGCGAATCGTTATTAAAGCAACCTTGAGCTTTGCCACCCGTGTACTGATATCTAAAGTGCGAGAGCTGAATGAACGCTACTCGGATTATGAGATAGTGATTGTTCCTGTGATAGAAGAAGATGAAGCGATCAATAGCAGTGAGTATGACCTACTGATCTTTCACACTCGTTTCGAAAAACGTTATGACAATGCACCAGATATTACCTTCTTACGTGAAGAGTTTATGGCTCCAGTGTGTTCCACGAACATAATTACTGAAGACACCGATTTAACTTCCATTTTAACAATGCCTCGCATTCACCCAACACTCGACCACCATGACTGGAAGGCTTGGCTTGCAGATGTAGAGTCCCCTCCAAAGAAGTCCGTCAGGAATACCAGTTTCTTATCGTTAGATATGGCACTCAGTGCGTGTTTATCGGGCGAAGGTGTGACGGTTACGGATTTGCTTTTGGTTTTACAAGAACTGCAACGCGGCTTTTTGTATTGTCCAGAGCACGCCAAGCTCCAGCACAGTGCTTGGACGTATTACACTCACCAGCGTACTCTTGCTCCCGTTATAGACGATCTTATTGATTGGCTTAGAGGAGAAACAGCAAAAGAGATCGAATTACTAAAGCAACTTGCGCTGCAATACCATTGGTCTGGCGTGATTAAAGACCTGGATTAGCTAAAGAAATAGTAAGTAAAAACCTCAAACCAAAACACAAATAAGCCGCAGTCTTTGCTGCGGCTTATGCTTTCTGAGCGGTCGTGTTTAGCTTTTATTCGGTCTCCCTAGAAAACTGAACACTACAACTACAACTACAACTACAACTACAACTTAAACATACGTGCGCTGCGTGGTGGTAAATTGAAGGTATGGTAGCGAGAAGAAATGGTTTCTGTAGCGCTGCTTAATACGTCTTTGTATTGAACATTCCAGTTGAACTCATGTTGGTAGGTATCAACAGTAACCCCGCGGGTTTCACCGCACTTGTTGATACCCACAACCCCTTCTTTGCCACGCTTGAATAGCAAAGTACATTGGTCGCTCGAAATCATCGTCATCGATTTACCTTGCATCGCGTTATGGAAGCTCAACATGCTCTTCATCGTTGAACTATTCCATACATTGCCCCAACGACCATTATCTTTGTCTTCAGAGTCCGGAAGATCATCGCTGTAGATCAACGGTGTACCACCATCTTTGCCAAGGATATAAGCGTAAGCGAGTTGCTCATCTTGTGGATCCATGATTTGGTAACGGAAGCCGTCATTGGTTGGAATATCATGCGTGATCGCGAAGGTGATCGAGCGATTGTCATCCAGTGCTTGGCCGTACGCTTTAGGATTGTGTAGTTGGTTCAAACCTCCGTTCATAGAGAAGGCCGAGCGAATAGAAGCAAACAACGGGAAATCGTACGCAGAGTGATTGGTATTGTTTAGGTATGGCGCTAAAAACGACTCATAGCCACTGTTCCCTGCTCCACCACTGGTAATCACCTCACCAAACACATGCATGTTCGAGGTAATCTCAGACGTAAATACTTGATCGATTTGGTACTGACTCATGTGTTTTACGGCATCAATACGGAAGCCTTTGACTCCCATATCTTTTAGGGCTTTTAAATATAGACGTTGCTGTGAAACCACCCAATTGTTTGGATCCAAATCTGGAAGACCAACATCACCATCTGCACCACATAAACGCCAATACTGAACGTGACCAGGATCGTTCCAATCCGAAATACAGCCTGCGGGGTGGAAATCGTTAGCCGAGACAAAACCTTGCGCTAGGTTGCCAAACAGAGTCTGGTCAGCATAGTAGCTTGAACGGCTCGCATAATCGTTTAGCAATTCTGTGCCTGGGTAATCCAAGTCACTTCGCTTCCAGCTTTCATTGGCCATATGATTGAGCACCACATCGGCATACACATCAACACCGACGCTTTTTAATGCGGCGATCATTGTGGCTAGATCTTGTTTGTTCCCCAAAGGAGAATCAATGGTTCGCAAATCTTGAGGTTGATAGCGAGCCCACCATTGGGTACCGCTGGATTTCATTGCAGGCGCGACGAGTACTTTCTTGTAACCCGCTTGAGCAATCTGATTGGCGTTGGCCGTTACGTCCGAATACTTCCAGTTGAAAGCGTGCAAAATGGTATCAGCGTAGGTAACTGAACTGAAAGAACAAGCGGCAAGTGCGGATATGAGTAGGGTATTTATTGGTTTCATAGAACATATCTCTCATTATAAATTCACAAGAATGATATGAGTGAAAGTGATAATTAAAATGATCGATAAATCAGAGTTGAATTAGCGTCACCTTCTGTTGGTGTCGATTTTATAAAACTGAGTCATAACCGATATTATGTGGGATAAAGGCACGCATAACTGAAATGAGAATTAATTGAGTCAAGTTGACTATAACAAGACAAAGACTTTGGTCGGCGCTTCTAAACTAAGTTATGATTCCTTCTCCCTCAACCGATTGATATTTTTATGCCTTCTTTCTCTTTTTCTCAGATCCCTGTTGGGGTTCGATTCATGATTCTCTCCGCTTTTGGATTCGCACTGATGTCAGCTTGTGTGAAGTACATTAGCAACTACGGCATACCAGTATTCGAAATCGTCGCAGCTAGGGCGTTGGTGTCGTTGATCATCAGCTATGTCGATGTGAAGCGCAAACGTATTTCTATTTGGGGCAACAACAAACCCCTCTTGTTCGTGCGTGGTACTGTCGGTACTGCGGCGCTAATGTGTGTTTACTATGCTGTTACCACCTTGCCATTAGCAGAAGCCACCATTCTACAATACGTGCACCCCGTATTTACCGCACTGCTGGGCGTATTATTCCTCAAAGAACGCATCCAAAAATCGACCATGATCTGCATTGCATTTTGTCTGGCAGGATTATTGGTAATGGTACAACCGAGCATGAACAGTGGAGCGAGCAGCGAGTTACCATTATTCAGTATTATGCTGGCATTATGTGGCGCGTTTGGCAGCTCGATTGCCTATGTGATAGTGAGAAAACTTAGCCAAACTGAAGACAGCTCGGTGATCATTTTCTACTTCCCACTGGTTGCTCTGCCAATATCAACCGTTCTTATCTGGAACGATTTTGTGTGGCCGAGCCTGTTCTTAACATTGATGTTGGTGCTGGTCGGGATTTTCACACAAATAGGTCAATACGGTTTAACCAAGGCGATGCAAACCCAAGCAGCAGGTAAAGCTTCGGCTTACTCATACGTTCAGATCGTATTCTCAGCACTATTAGGAGTGTGGGTCTTTAACGAGATTCCATCGGTTTGGACATATCTAGGTGGTGGGCTGATCGTGACAGGCGCACTAATCAATGTGTTTGGTAAACAGTTATTGGTGCCATTTAAAGCTAAGTAGTTAGCTGTCTATAGTTAGACTTAGACGCTTAAGCCAAACAGCCAAACAAATAAGATTAAAAAGGGCATTGCGGAGTATTCCGCAATGCCCTTTTCTGTAAATCTTTCCTAGCACCCTTTATTGGACGTTTTATTTGAACAAACTCGCTCTAGCAAACCAACTCGATTAATGAGTTTTATTACGTGGCATTGCGCAGTTTAGGATCATCACTCAGGTATTCTACGAACTCGATTTCAAAACCTGCCGGATCCACAAAGTAGACGTTTTTACGGTAAGGTTCTTCCGCTCCGGGTTTGGCTATTGGGAAGCCCGCATCAATAAGACGTTCAATCACACTCTCAATATTATTGGTCACATAAGCGAAGTGAGCGAGACCAACTGAGTGTCCGGCTAAGTCTCTATTTTCACCCTCTCCATGATCACTCATTGCGATATATTGATACTCATCGCCAAAGTGCAGCCAGTTACGTGGCTTGCCTGACCATTCACCTTTCCCTTCATCACGGACATACCAGTGAGGGAACGCCGCTTTGTAGAAAGTCAGCATTTCTGGGATGTCTTTGACGACTAAATTCACATGTTCAAGTTGGATCATTCTTCTCTCCTTAAAGTATTCTCGTAAGCAACGTTGTATATCCTAATACCTCAAGTTAAGTTGAGGTAAAGGGTTAATTTACGTTTATTTTCAAGAACGTTTTTAGAGTCCAAATTGTTCTATTTTTTGATGCTATACAAACTTTAAGCATGAGAACTTTAATCACATAAGTTTTAAACAATAGACGTTAAGTTTAGACGACCTACCCCAAACTGACTTCCTGATCATGCGGCTTGTTAAGCTCGTTTCTTAATTCTGTAATGATTCAAAAACAAAAAGCGAACCACTTAGGTTCGCTTTTCTTTCATCTAGCACGTTTCGTCTTTGCAATACGCGGCGGTTAAGCCGCAGATATTATGACTTGGGCTGATCCACTTCTACATCGAGGGGGGTTCTGTTCCCTAGACTAAAGAACTTCTTCCATTTAATCGGCATCATTGGAATAACAATGAGGCTGATACCAACCAGTGTCAGAATATCGGGGATCTCGTCAAACCACATCACGCCAAACAAGGTTACAAACACTAACCCCGAGTATTCTGCGAGCGCAATTTGGTTTGCTGGAGCCTTTTTATACGCGACCACCACCAATGCATGATAGCCAAGAACAAATAGATTGATTGCCATGATCCACCCCAAATGACGCCATTCAATCGCAGCCCATGCTGGCAATGCAAACGCCAGTGCAAGTGGCAGAGTCATAACACTAGTCCAAAATAAGGTCGAGATAATGTGTTGTTCGGCGTTCAAACGCTTAATCAAAATATTACCAACACCCATTGCAAGCGCACTGCCTAGCCCTGCAATCGCCGCCCAGTGAAATTGCTCAGGACGCAACACAATTAGCACACCCACGAAACCTATCAATGTCGCGATCACTTTTGATGATGTCGGCCTTTCTTTCAACAACACAATAGACAGAGGAAGCATCAGGATTGGCCCAACATAGAACATCGCGTTCGCTGTCGCCAAGGTAAGGTGTGTAATGGCAATCATCGCACAACCACTACCCACTAATATAAATTGAGCCCGTAAAAAATTGATGCGGCAACCGCCTTGCATGCGAGTTTCTTTAGGGAGCTTTAGCCAAAAAGGAAGCAACAGCATCACGCTCAATAACTGACGAATAAACACGTACTGAAACGTGGGAACTTCACCATTGAGTATTTTTAATGAGACATCAGAAAAAGACGCCAATAGGTTTGCAAATACCAAAAGCAAAATGGCGTGGTTGGTGACTTTATTCATACGGAAACAGAATTACACATTTGTCATACAATTATGGGCAGGCATAATACATGAGAATGGCAAATAAGTAACTCGATTCAAACTTCATCTTCAGAACAGAAGAATAAGACTCTCTGGATTGGCACTAAACCCTATTTGCTCAAAAAAAATTTGTAAGTGAGAGGCTCTTTGTAAATAGACTCGCTTACTCTCCCCTGTGATCGGAATAGAAAGTAAAACCGTAGTTAATTGAAATACAAGCACTTAGAATTTTTCATCGACTGCGCAACGGGAGTGGTACATGGACAACAGAATCACCATTATTGAATTTCTTAGAGTGTTTGATTGCATTCGCTCCTCTGGAAAGCAATTAGATAGCAAATATCAATTTGGCGAGATGTTTGCGTGGCACGACTATGACGGCTATACCTGTTGGCTAAGCTACAGAGACGTTACGGTGACACTGATGTTCCACGGCTCATTGAAGATCGAATACGACAAAGCATCGAACTATGAAGACTTCATCAAGCGTTGTTTAGCTATGCTTGAAACTGAACCGTCTTCATAAGTTACCCATCGCTATCGAGTAAAGAACGCATAGTCTACAGGGAAAGAGTGGAGAAGTTCATGAACGGAACCAATTGTAAAACGCGGTTACCCCCTAGGTTAACCTCACCTTTACTCCTTCTACTTAGTCTACATTCGTTAAGTCTTAAGGCAGATGCAACAGGGACAAACATGATCGACTTTACACAAGCTAGTGAGCATCAAAACTGGACAGTGACCAACGACGATGTAATGGGCGGCATCTCAACAGGCGAGCTCATTTATCTCAATAACATGAGTCGATTTAGGGGAGAGCTCTCGTTAGAAAACAATGGTGGTTTCAGTTCTGTAAAGCGCTCCATTGAATCACCTGACCATGGAATAGATAGTGCAGAGCTGATATTCGTTGGTGATGGTCACACCTACCAACTGAGGTTCACAACATCGAAGGAGGGTAATCGAGTTCAATACAAACACGATTTCGATACCATTAAGGGACAGCAGCTTAACAAGACCTTCCACTTCAATGATTTTCAAGCGGTGTTCCGAGGTCGGTTACTGAGCTATGCGCCGGAACTTAAGGCACAAGACATGAAGCAAATTGGCTTTTTGATTGCAGACAAACAGCCCTCGCCTTTTGAGCTAGACCTAATACAGCTTCACTTCAAAACATTGCAACCTATCCCATCACCAGAAGCTAACTAAACCGCACACAAACAAAAGCCCCTGATACCTTTTTGACTAACAACAAGATATCAAGGGCTTCTTCTATTTAAACCGTCAACGATTCAAAACAATGGCGGATTAAAACATCAGCGATTAGTATTTGATGGCTGTTTTACCAATCGACGCACTGCTTTCAATACGTTGGTGTGCATCTTTAATTGTGTCCACACTAAAGCCACCTAGGGTCGTGGTCAGCGTCGATTTAATACGGCCCGCATCAATCAGATTCGCTGCTTGGAATAAGATATCTTGTTGCTTCTGGATATCGTCGGTGTTGAACAGTGAACGTGTAAACATCAATTCCCAAATAAAGCCTGCTGATTTGCCTTGCAGCGCTGATAAGTCAATCCCGCCATCGAACTCTACAATCGAACTGATCAGGCCTTGTGGCGCAATTAGCTCTACCATTGCATCCCAATGACCTTTGGTATCTGCAACATTAAAGATGTAGTCGACATGTTGAATGCCCTGCTCTCGCACAGACTCAACCAAATTACGGTGATTAACCACATGGTCAGCCCCCATGTCTCTTACCCACTGTTCCGTTTCAGGTCTTGAAGCTGTTGCGATAACATTTAAGTTAGTGAGTTGCTTAGCCAGTTGAATAGTGATCGAACCTACACCGCCCGCTCCACCAATGATCAGGATAGACTTTTTCTCTTCAGGACGAACACGCAGACGATCGAACAATGCTTCCCACGCCGTAAGTGTTGCTAGTGGCATAACTGCAGCCGCTTCATCAGAAAGGCTCTTAGGCGCTTTAGCGGTAATACGGTAGTCCACAGCTTGGTATTCTGCGTTGGCACCCATACGCGTTACATCACCCGCATAGTACACACGGTCGCCAACCTCAAAACCTTCAACGTCTAGGCCTTTTGCAACCACTTCCCCTACTGCGTCATAGCCAAGCACTTTAGGTTGTTCGAGTGTTTTATCCTTGGCATTGCGAATACGAATTTTTGCGTCTGCAGGGTTGATAGAAGTCGCGCTCACTTTTACCAACAAGTCATTATTTTTTAGTTCTGGTAGGCTTGTTTCAAATTCAAACAAACTCTCTTGCTCAGTAATAGCGAATGACTGAGTAAATCCGATAGCTTTCATTTTTGATGGTAATGACATGGTGCTTTCTCCGTAAATTTGATGAATTAATTCTAGAGAACTCTCACTCTAGATAAACAGTCTAGCTTTTGAATGATTATCAAATATTTTTTGACAATCGTATTACCGCTGCTGCGCAACACGACAATCTAATGGTCTTGCCAACGACATTGAGGTTAAATCAGGCCTTTCTCAATCAACCAATCACGCGTTACTTCATCTTGTGGCTTACCTTCGCGGCAAACTTTGTAATCGAGCTCTGCGATAATGTCATTTGAGAAGCGTAGTGAATCCAACTCCTGAATCTGCTCTTCGTTGAACAAACCTTGCTTGTCACCTCTTAAAAGAAGTACCGCTCTGTCAACGATTCCGAGTAAGCCTTTAGGCTCTTTAAGTTCTCGAATATCATAGCGATAATGTAAGAATTGCGGTTTCCACAGGGGCACGATTACCCACTCTTTATTAGCCACTGCACTTTCAAAAGCATCAAAGCAATCGGCTTCACTGCCAGGGAAAAATTCGTAGCCCGCATCGCTAAGCCCGTACTCTTTCATCATCTGAATGGAGAAACGTGTGATACCTGCTCCCGGGTTGATCCCCTGAATTTGGGAGATCATCCTCTCTGCTACTTCAGGCTTTAACAGGTCAGCGACTTCAGAAACCGCTTCTTCAGGGACATAATCAGGTACACCCCATAACGCGTAAGGTTCATAATGCAGTCCAAGTTCTATCAACGGTTCTACTTCTTCAACATCTGCTTTGTAAATTCCATGGCTTGAAGGGAGCCAAGCAGACGAGAGCATATCTATTTCACCCGTTTTAAGTTTTTCAAAGTTCTCCTGATGTGGAGAGAAAATGCGCTCTACCTCAAAACCCATGGTTTTCAATACATTGGCAACCAATGAAGCGGTCGTACGGTGGAACGACAAATCCGTTACACCCATTGTGATTTTCTTAGTCATCTTATCCCCCTAGATCGTAGGCTTCGTCCATACGGTGTGTACTGCGCTACGTTGTCGATAGGGGAAATGATAGTGAGAAAATTACTAATGAAAAACAGCTTCACATTTGAATTATTATCAAATTAATTTTGACAATTAAGAGTTTGAAGCTAAGTTAGAAGCGACAAGTAGAGATAACCCATTTGCAGATTGTGAGCGGGAAATATCCCAACCCCATGTTTAGAACATAATTCAATACAGGTAGATAACATGCTTCTTGAAGACTTACAGGTCATTTTGAAAGTGGCGGAGTTTCGCAGTATCACTGCAGCAGCCACCAACCTTGATATGCGTACTGCCACCGCGAGCGCTGCCGTAAAACGTGTTGAAGCCGCGTTAGGCGCTGAACTATTTGTAAGAACCACTCGCCACTTAAGGCTCTCTTCAGCAGGCGAACGCTATTTACCTGAATGTGAACAAGCCTTAAAAATGTTAGAACAAGCGAAGCTCAACATGCGAGAAGAGTTGGGCATCGTTGACGGTGAGATCCGTATTGCGCTTTCATCGGATCTAGGGCGAAACTTAATCACACCTTGGCTTGATGAATTTTTACTGGAATACCCTAACGCCGCACTACGTACTAGCATCAGCGATAGCAATATCGATTTTTACCGTGATTCTGTTGATATGGCACTGCGCTATGGTTCGCCAAATGACGCCAACATGTACGGTTTTAAGATATGCGATGTTCCTAGGGTATTGTGCGCCACTCCTGAATACTTGGCAGGCAGGGGCACACCCAATGAACCTAGTGACTTAACTCAGCACAATGGTTTGCTCTACCAACTTCATGACATATTGCAAGACGAGTGGATATTTAACGATGGTACTCAAGATCACAAAGTGAAACTAAAGGGCAATCGCGCATCTAACGACGCCGATTTGGTGAGACGTTGGTGTATTGCAGGGAAAGGGGTCGCGATAAAATCTTGTCTCGATATGTCGAACCATTTACTTTCGGGTGATGTTGTCAATGTTATGCCCGAATATAAACCAACATCAACAGAGCTATGGTTAGTGTGTCCAAGCCGACAATCAATCACTCCGACCGTTCGCTTGTTAAGAGATTTGTTTCGAGGTAAAACCGCAAACATCCTCTCTCAATTGAGTGATCAAGGCATCTTAGAAACCAAAATATCATAGGCTCTCATGCCGAATAGAGATTAGAGGCCGAGATAGAAAAAAGGCGCTAACGAACTATCTTCCGTTAACGCCTCAAATAAACCGAACATCACGCAATGCAAATGGGCATGTTTACTTTAAATGTGAGTGCTTAATTTGACTCTTCTTCAACGTCGCAGTCTGCACAGCACTGAAGAGCAATTTCATGTTCGAAGGTGATTGTATCTTTACCTTCTTCTAATAGCTCTGCGATTTCATCCGCGACTTCTTTCTCATCATCCGCTTCGATTTCACTCGCTAGCTCTTCTTCTGAGTAACCGAAGAAATTCAGTAACAAGTACTCACGAGCTTCATCTTTAGTACAAACCACGTTTGCAGAGAGATCAGATGGAATCTCACCTTGTGCCAGAGTCGCCGTCACTTGTGCTATAGCATCATCTTTCATTGCAGGCGTTAACCAACCAAGATCAGTACTTACAGTCGTTTTTTTACAGTCGAAACAAGGCAGTTGGTGAAAGTAGTATTGAAAAGTAGTCATAGGTAAATTCTTCTTTAAATGTTGTATAGCGAGATTATGCGCGTTTTGTAGCAAAATACTATCTCAATCACAACCTGAAACCGCTTCGTGTTGAGTATTTTTACAAGCTCCTCGCAAGCTTATATGATCATCCGATCAAAGCGCTATTTTACCCATGCTTACCCAACTTTACGTTTGTTTACATTCGTACAGGTAATATATGCCTCATCACATAACAGGCGTGGCACCTCACAAATACTTTAGTTCCTGCTTAGCTTCGTCGCTCCAGCTATCGGAACTTGGCTATTTAGCTAGTTAGCAACTTAGCTCGGATTTGTTTGAAATAGCTTTGTTTTCAATTAACTTACTTGCACTTGGCTTATTTTGAGCCACGCTTATTGAAATCACCCCGCTTCGGATATCCAATCAATGATCATCACAAAATATCAAGCCCTTACCCTTTCATCGGTTGCTTTGCTCGCTACAGGTTGCTCACCATCATCAGATACGCCCTCGGTCAGCAACATCATTGATTACCAAGGCTCAGCGAGTATTACTCAAGGTGTAGCGACCACCGTTGAATCGAATCTCTTTGAGTGTGCAAACGGACGTAGCCGAGTGGCGGGCGTCGGGGAAATTACGGACTCGGAAGAAAAAGTTTGGACGGTTCCAGCCAAGAACAACTTTGCGACAGGGCCAAAAGCCTTTGATCTTTATGAAGAGTGCTCAAACACCACACCAAGCAGCCTAGCCGAAGTCGATCAAAACTCTGTGCCTGTAGCGGTTGTGGATCCAGACGGTGAGGAAATAACAGGCTATATTTTTGCCGATAACTATTTCGAACTTTATATCAACGGCAAGTTAATCGCGGTCGACACAGTTCCTTTCACACCGTTTAACTCAAACATCGTCAAATTTAAGGTTAAGAAGCCTTACACGATTGCGGTGAAAGTGATTGATTGGGAAGAAAACCTAGGTCTTGGCAGCGAAGATAACCGCGGAAAGGCTTACCACGCTGGTGATGGTGGCTTTATTGCGAGCTTTAGTGACGGAACCGTGACAGGACCAGACTGGCAAGCACAAACCTTTTATACGTCACCGATTTATGACCTGACTTGCTTAAGTGAAGTGGACGGGAAACGCCTTTCTGAAAACTGCACCACGGAAGGAACTGACCACGGTCAAGATGCCTACGCTGCTCATTGGGAAACACCAACGAACTGGATGAACCAAGAGTTCGATGCAACATCTTGGCCTCAAGCATCGGTATACTCAGAAGACGATATTGGCGTAAACAATAAAAAAGCGTACATGAACTTTATCGAAAAATTCAGTGGCGCAGGCGCAAGCTTTATCTGGTCGACAAATGTCGTTCTCGATAATGAAGTGCTACTGAGATATAAGGTTAAATAACCCTTCTGACTTCGTACCTTTGTAATTAAACCTAGCCTCCATTGAGTTAATACTGTCTCGTCCTCAATGTGTAAACACATTTCAGGACGGGACATACAAACACAAAAAAGCGAGCCACTTGGCTCGCTTTTTTGTCGTCTATATTCTACACAAGCGGTTGCTTAGATTACAGGAGCTCTACCGACTGTTGAGCAATTACGAATTCTTCGTTCGTTGGAATAACCATTGCTACTGCATCAAGCATTTCTGATTTAGCGATGATGCCTTCAGCGCCAAAGCGAGCTGCTTCGTTGCCCGCTACATCTTCAACAAAACCAAGAATCTTAAGGTTGCTTAGGATCTCACGACGAATTGGTAGAGAGTTCTCACCGATACCGCCAGTAAAGATGATGCCGTCTAGAGAGTCTAGCGTTGCTAGGTAAGAAGCAACGTATTTAGCTACTCGGTAAGTAAACACCTCAAAAGCAAGCTTAGCGCCTTCATGGCCCTCTTCCATTGCTTCTAAAATGCCACGAGCATCGCTCGTAAGACCAGACACGCCGAGGAAGCCAGACTCCTTGTTTAAAGAGTTGAATACTTGCTCTTGTGACCAACCTTTCTTAAGTAGGTACTCAATGATGCCTGGATCTAAGTCACCACAACGTGTGCCCATCATTAGGCCAGAAAGCGGTGTGAAGCCCATTGACGTATCAACACTGTTGCCATCTTTGATAGCACATACAGAAGCGCCGTTGCCTAGGTGCACAGAGATGAAGCTAGATTCTTCAACTGGCTTGTTCAGCATCTTCGCAGCTTCACGGCTAACGAAGTAGTGGCTAGTACCGTGGAAACCATAACGACGTACACCGAAGTCTGTGTATAGCTCTTTTGCGATTGCACCCGTGAATGCTCGTTGTGGCATTGTTTGGTGGAAAGCAGTATCAAACACAGCGAACTGAGGTAGAGAAGGGAAAGCTTCAATCGCAGCACGGATACCGATAGCACCAGCAGGGTTATGAAGTGGAGCTAGGTCAGATAGGCTTTCAATCTCACTCGTCACTTCTTCAGTAATACGAACGGTTTGAGTAAACTTCTCACCACCGTGAACGATACGGTGACCGATAGCCACGATATCAGCAGTGAAGCCTAAGTCTTCCATCAGGCCTACCAATTTGCCAATGGCAATTTTGTGGTGGTTACCCTCACCTTGAATAGCAATTTCTGTTTTCTGACCTTGATACTTCCAGCTCATGCGAGCATCCTCAAGACCAAAACACTCCCCTAAGCCACTTAATACTGCGTCACCAGAAACAGAATCGATGACAGCAAATTTAAGGGAAGAACTACCCGAGTTAATAACCAGAACAAACGAATTAGACATTGGATATGGATCCTGTTTCAGTACGAATTGGATGAAGTGTTTACTTCAATTTTAGTTAAGCCCATTATTCAATAATTTTTGAATCTTTCAACTTTTGTTTTGTAAAAACCACTAAATGAACACAATTAAGTTGATCTTAGTCATCTATTTATTTATTTCGAGAGCGAAATTAAAAAATAGTTGAATAATAAAGTTGATGAACTGACGAAGCAAACGACTGCTCAAATTATTTTTAGCTTGATTCAGTTAATTAGAGTGACTCAAGAAAATGCAAGAAATCAGAAGAGAAAGCGATAGCACTCTGCCCTCACCCAATAAAAAATGCCGACAATTTATTCTCCCTTTCCCAGCGTTTACATCAAAAAGGCAGAAAGTACGAAGATATTCATAAACGACGTGATAAGGCATTCGACTTAAGTGCAGATAGAACTCTTTTCTACGAATAGGCGTCCTACACTGTAGCTTAGAGGGTTTCTATTCATTGTAACCAGTCGTTGTGGCACGTTATTTCAGTATGGCCTCGTAGGCCAATACAGTTACGTTAACGGTGTATGTCTCTGCTAACGATGTATTTACTAATCTCGCCGAAAAGACCATTAGCGATACGGATTCGAATCGATCCCTTTGATACACCAATGCGGGTAAAAGTTAGCGAGCAGGCACAAAAAAGCCGAGCATTAAGCTCGGCTTTTAAATTCTGTGTCTAGATTAGAATATCTAGGCTAAAGGTTGATTAACCTTCGCTGCGTTCTGGACGACGACCACGGTTACCACCGTTGCCAGCGCCAGCGCTAGCGCCATTGCCGTTACCATGGCCACGTTCGCCACGGAAGTTACCACGGTGATCACCACCACGGTTACGGTCAAAACGACGCTCGCCATCACGACCACCAGCAGAGTTACCATCACGACCGCCAGCTGGGCTACCATCACGGTTGCCACGGTAGCCACCACGACCGCCATTGCCACCTTCACGGTTACCACCTTCGCGATTACCGCCTTCACGGTTACCACGGTAGCCGCCGCCATCACGACCGCCACGACCGCCATCACGACCGCCGCCACGGTTGCCATCACGACCGCCGCCGCCACGACGAGGCTCACGGAAGTCGTTGAAATCAACAACTACAGCGCCAGCTTCTTTTTGACGAATGCGAAGTTTGCTTAGCTTACCAGTAGTTTCAGAGTTCATTGCTTTTGGAAGCTGAACGTAAGTAGAACCTTGGTCTAGCTTGATAGCACCGATAGAACCTTTAGTTAGGCCAAGTTCGTTTGCTAGTGCGCCAACGATATCTTTAACCTGAACACCTTGCTCACGGCCAACTTGTAGTTGGTAAGTATCCCAATCTTGCGTATTGAAGTTACGACCACCACCGTCACGGCCATTGTCACGATCTTCGCGACGATCTTTACGACGGTTCTTATCGCGCTCGATAGCAGCGATCATTGGGTCTTCGCCAACGTAGAATAGTGGGCTCTTACCTTGCTGACGCTTAAGAAGCATTGCAGCTAGTGTAGCAGCGTCTACTTCTAGAGACTCTTGAAGAGTAGAGATAAGACCTGCAAAGTTTTCTAGAGCTTTGCTTTCTTTCTCTGTTTCAAGTTCAGCGCCAAGCTTAGCAACACGTGCAGCAGCAACTTCGTCACGTTGTGGAAGTTGGATTTCTTCCATTTGAGACTTAGTTACGCGCTCGATAGTGCGAAGCATGCGAATTTGATTAGTGCGAACTAGTAGGATCGCTTTACCTTTACGTCCAGCACGGCCTGTACGACCAATACGGTGGATGTAAGATTCAACATCGAATGGGATGTCGTAGTTAAATACGTGAGTGATACGTGGAACATCAAGACCACGAGCTACAACGTCAGTTGCAACTAGGATATCGATAACACCTTGTTTGATGTGATCAACAGTGCGCTCACGTAGAGACTGAGGAATATCACCGTGCAGTGCAGCAGCTTTGAAGCCACGTGCAGATAGCCAATCAGCTAGACGCTCAGTGTCTTGACGAGTACGTACGAATACGATTGACGCGTCAGTTTCTTCAGTTTCTAGAAGACGAGACATTGCTTCGTCTTTTTCTACGCCTTTAACAACCCAGTAATTCTGCGCTACTTTATCAACCGTGTGGTTAGTACCAGCAACGTCAACTCGTGCAGGGTTACGTAGGTAACGGTCAACAATAGTCTTAACCATTGGAGGCATAGTTGCAGAGAAAAGTACACGTTGTGCAGATTCTGGAGCTTGCTCAAGGATCCAAGTAACGTCATCTACGAAACCCATTTTTAGCATTTCATCTGCTTCATCAAGAACAAATGTGTGTGCTTCATCTAGGTGTAGACGGTCACGAGTTAGTAAGTCTTTAACACGACCTGGAGTACCAACAACAATGTGAGCACCGCGGCTTAGAGCACGCATTTGGTCAACAATTGAAGCACCACCGTAGATTTCAAGAACTTTAAGACCGTTGATGTCACGACCTAAGTTTTTGATTTCTGCAGCAACTTGAATCGCTAGCTCACGAGTAGGAGCCATGATGATTGCTTGTGGTTTGTGTTGGTTCAGGTTGATTTTGTTAAGTAAAGGCAGAGAGAATGCTGCTGTTTTACCAGTACCAGTCTGTGCTTTACCTAGTGCGTCACGGCCTTCAAGAAGAAGAGGAATAGCTGCTGCTTGGATTGGAGTCGGAGAAACGAAACCCATTCCATCAAGAGCTGAAAGAATGTTATCGTTAAGGGCTAATTCATTAAATTGAATTACAGATTCGGACATTGGGATCCCACTATATATAAGTAAACAAAAGGTCCCGGGAGCTCTATCAATTCCAATACTGATCCAATCAGATACTGATTCCATTCAGAGTTACGAAGCAGTAATAAAACACTTCAAGCCATTAGGGACGTCTAAGGGAGGCGGATTATTCCCTAAATGCATAAAAAAAGCCAGAAAAAATTGAAATACATCACATATTTTTCGGTTTTATATCAATACTGGTTATCATATCGTCAAAACTTGATGAATATCTCGTCACAGCTTGCCGATTCCATCAAATTGATACAGTTAAATAAGTGGGCAATTAATTTAAGCCCACTTCGGCTTTCAGTAGTAATCAGACCTCGCAATGATTATAGTATGCTCAATTGTCCTCGTTAGATAAAAGTAAGATGTTTCAAGATAATCCCCTACTCGCTCAGCTAAAGCAGCAAATCCAAGAAACCCTCCCTAAAAAGGAAGGTACGATCAAAGCCACTGAAAAAGGGTTTGGTTTTCTCGAAGTCGATAGCAAAACAAGCTTCTTCATCCCGCCTCCGTACATGAAGAAATGTGTACACGGTGACAAAGTCATTGCAATCATTCGTACAGAGAAAGAACGCGAAGTAGCCGAACCAGAGGAATTGGTTGAACAAGGTCTTACTCGCTTCATCGCACGAGTTAAGCTTTTCAAAGGTCGATTGAACGTTGTTCCAGATCACCCGCAACTGAAAAAGCTGCAACTAAAAGCAAAAGCTAAGAAAGGCTTAAACCCTGAAACGCTAAAAGAAGGCGACTGGGTTGTCGCTCATATCGTTCAGCACCCATTAAAAGGTGATAACGGTTTCTTGGCTCAAATCTCTGAAAAAATCACCGACGCTGATGACAAGATCGCACCTTGGTGGGTAACACTGGCACAAAACGACCTACCTAACAGTGAGCCTCAAGGCATCGACAACTGGCAGATCAACGACGATGCCGATCTTGAACGCGTAGATATGACGCACGTACCTTTTGTAACCATCGATGGTGAAAGCACAAAAGATATGGACGATGCGCTTTACGCGAAGAAGAAAGAGAACGGTGATTTCGAACTGACTATCGCTATTGCGGATCCTACGGCTTACATCTCTCCAGATGACTCTATGGATAAAGTAGCTCGCGAACGTGGTTTCACTATTTACCTTCCTGGCCGTAACATTCCTATGTTACCTCGCGATCTTGCCGACAACTTATGTTCACTAATTGAGAACGAAGTTCGCCCTGCACTTTGCTGTACAGTGACGGTATCTAAAGAAGGTGTTATCGGTGATGACATTAACTTCTTTGCTGCGAACATCAAATCTCACGCTCGTCTTGCTTACGACAACGTATCAGACTGGCTAGAAACAGGGACGTCAGAGAAGTGGCAGCCATCAGAAGAAATCGCTGCTATTGTTTCTGATTTGCACCAATTTGCACAAGCACGTTCAGCATGGCGCTCTGCAAACGCAGTTGTGTTCCCAGATCGCCCTGACTACCGCTTTGAACTAAGCGAAGACAACGACGTTGTCGCTATCCACGCAGATACTCGTCGCAGCGCGAACAAGTTAGTTGAAGAATCAATGATCAGCGCGAACATCTGTGCTGGTCGTGTATTGAAAGAAAATTTCAATCAAGGTGTGTTTAACTGCCACTCTGGATTCAAAGCTGAAAAACTATCAGACGTTCTAGAACTGGTTAATCCAGAAGCAGAAACACCGTTTACAGAAGAGCAGATCGTATCTCTAGAGGGTTTTGCTACTCTGCGCCGTTGGTTGGGCTCTTTAGACAACAGCTACTACGACAACCGCATTCGTAAATTTCAAGCGTACAGCGAGATCAGCAATGAGCCTGCACCACACTACGCTATGGGTTTAGACATTTACGCAACTTGGACTTCTCCAATTCGTAAATACGGCGATATGATTAACCACCGTATGCTTAAAGCGCACATCTTAGGTAAAGCGCCAATTCAAACGCCAGATGAAACGATTGGTGATGAACTTGCTCTGCACCGCCGTCATCACGGTATGGCTGAGCGTAATGTTGGCGATTGGTTATATGCCCGCACGCTAGCGAACGCTCCGGCAGACGAAACTCGCTTCCAAGCAGAGATCTTCGACATTAACCGTGCAGGCATGCGTGTTCGCCTACTGGATAATGGTGCAGCTGCATTTATCCCTGGCTCTCTCATTATTAATAATAAGGAGAGAATAGAGTGCAACAGTGATATGGGTACTGTATCTATCGATAAAGAAATGGTATACAAACTGGGAGACGTTTTAGAAGTAGTTCTCTCAGAAGTTAATCAGGAAAACCGTAACTTAGTAGCCAAACCTACTCAAGTTTTTGCGGACTTGCCTAGCGAGCCTGAAACGACAAATGAAACCGAAGCTTAAGAACTTTAAAGGTTAGGCTTGCAAGGTTAGATCTTTCAAGGTTAAAAGCTTCAAAGGTTCACTTCTAAAGGCGCTAATTATTAGCGCCTTTTTTGTAAATGTCTCATGCTTAAACAATACTTAAAAAAACATTCAATAAGCAATCAATTTACAACGTCAAAGAAGCGCACTATGTCATCGATTACAGTTACTCAATTCAGAAATTTTATTCCTAGGAAACGAGAACGTTACCCCGCCTCGAAAAACGGTATCTTCATCGTATCTAAAGGCAGTATTTCTTTCACGTTACCCAATGGCACTGAAGCCTCATTACAAGCGGGAGATTTCACGCTTTACAATTCAGGGCAGATTAAAGATGTCACTGTTAATACTGAAAATGGCGAATTTAGCTCAACGTGTTTAGATTTTGATTTGGCTATTTTTCAGAAATTCATCAATCAATTTGGTGATTTAGAGCCTACTCGAATTCCAAATAAATACATCAAGTTCGACAAAACCGACACTGAGATACATCAGATGAAGGAGCTCATCCTAACACTGGCTAATTCACAAACTCAGAATGACTACGCACTCACCCAGTTAGGCTTAGCTTTGTTGTCGTTGATGGTAGAGCAATACCCGGCTTTGCTGACGATTATTGTCCGTGCTTCAAGTTTAAATGTGACACAGAAGGTCATACATTACATTGAGCAGAACATTGAAAATAATATTTCATTAGATACGCTAGCCAGTTATATGGGGATGTCTCCTGCTACGCTTAAACGTCGCTTGTCGGCTGAAGACCTGTCATTTTCAAATCTATTAAAGATAAAGCGCATTGCCCATGCTGCTACTCAGCTCAGAACATCGAACAAATCGATTACTCAGATCGCTTACGAATCCGGTTTTAAAAGTGCTGCCCACTTCAGTACTGCCTTTAAAACCTATCATGGCAAGACACCCAAAGACTTCCGCTCTTTAGTTGCACAGTCTTTGTAAGTGCAGGTTCAGGTAAAAATAAAAGTAAAAATCTGAAATGTGTTGATTGGAATTTACGAAGGTCGTTCATTTTTGGTATCAAACCACCAGTGAACGCCTAAGTAAAATGGTCACGACCAGAAATACGATTTAGGATCTTTTTCTATTTCAGAAAGAATGGCATCAAGATCCTTCGATTTAGCGAGGTAAGGATAAGGTCCCCAATTCACTGAGTCACTTTCCGAATCACCTTCAAGCGGCACCATAACCGACCAACAAGATAGCAACTCATCAAAGATCACGCAGGCTATATCGTTTGTATAATCACTGTGAGATGAGTCGAGCAGATAATGTGCCTGAGAAAACACCACACCACCCTCACACGCTTCATAGAGGGATTTACCTAACTCTACCGGTAAACTGCGATTGCGAGAAGTACAGAGCCTTTCAGCCCCAATTAAAAGACGGTTCAGTTCTATATGAATGACGGACATAACACCCCTTGCGACTTCATAGAAACTTTCTAAGTAGTGAGTTTCTCTACTTAGCTTAGGACTCAACAAACATTTTAGCGAACAAGCGCGAACAAAATACCCACCCTGCTCTCATAAACGAACCTTCTCTTGATCCCGTCCATTAGTTCAGACTGCGACAACTCATTTGAGCCAAACTAAGCTATGCCGAACTCACTTTTATAAGCCAACCTAGCTGGCATCTTGCACACGAATGGAATTTCACAAAAGTGTCATATAAGCGACCTATGATATGCGACAAATGTTATTAACTAGGAGTTGTTTATGTTACGAGTCGCGCTTGCCTCTCTTTTATCCTTAGCCCTGTCTTCTCAAGCTGCTTTTGCTCAAGAAACCAATATTTCGGGCTCCACTTCTGTATCGCGAGTTATGGATGTATTAGCAGAGGAGTACAACAAGACTCACCCTGATAACTATATTGCTGTTCAGGGTATTGGCTCTACGGCCGGTATTACTATGGTTAATAAAGGTGTATCTGATATCGGTATGAGCTCACGCTACTTAACAAATCGTGAGCAAAACGAAGAATTGAAGGTATTTCCAATTGCCTTTGACGGCCTAGCCGTTGTAACAAACCGTTCAAACGGTGTTACTAACGTAACCCGCGAACAACTGTTCGATATCTACAAAGGTAAGATCACGAACTGGAAAGAAGTGGGTGGTGCAGATCAACCTATCGCAGTGGTAACTCGTGAAGCTTCTTCAGGTTCACGCTACAGCTTCGAAAGCTTACTTGGTTTAACTCAAATCATTAACGACCGTCTGGTGTCTGATATCAATCCAAATAACTTGGTTGTAAACAGCAACAGCATGGTAAAAACGATTGTTAACCATAACCCACACGCCATTGGGTTTATTTCAGTTGGTTCGATCGACCGTTCAATTAAGGCAATCACCTTTGAAGGCGTAGAACCAACATCAAAGAACATTGCTAACCACAGCTATGAATTGGCTCGCCCATTCTTATTGCTACACAAAACAGACTCTGTTTCTGACGAGAGCAAAGATTTCATTAAGTTCGTAAAGTCAAAGCAAGGGCAAGATCTTATCGAAGAGTACGGTTATACACGTATTAAGTAACGGCTCTTAGATAGAGTAAATGCGAGATATCGCACAAACAAAAAGAGAGAGCACTAAGCTCTCTCTTTTTTTTGGAATCTATAATCTTCGTTTAAGAGTCATTTCACTTACAACAAAGGATTAGAAATGCAGTTGGATTACCGAAACAATCACAGCACCAGGGCGACGAACCCCTTCGATTTCTACGCGGATTTCGCGTTCAATCTCTAAACCTTTTTTAATTGGCGTTACTTTTGTCAACGTGCTCTTAGCGCGGACGTTACTGCCCGACTTTACAGGGTATGGAAAACGAACTTGGTTAAGACCAATGTTTACAACCATCTTAGCTGTTGGGAATTGAGATTTATCAGGATCAACACTGTCAGTCAGTCGTGGAAGCAAAGACAAAGTTAAAAAACCATGTGCGATGGTTGTTTTGAACGGAGAGTCTGTTTCTGCCTTAGAAGGCTCAGTATGAATCCACTGCATATCTTCAGTAACAAGGCCGAACTGATTAATACGTTCTTGACTTACATTGATCCAGTCACCAGTATGAATAACCTCACCGATCTGCTGATTGAGCTCATCAAACACAAGTTGAGCTTCTTGCTTTAACACGGTCGGCTGCTCTATTGGCATTTCAGGTGCATCTTCATTTACCGCTGGTTTGTGGTGATCACGAACCCATGCGAAAAAATGGCTATTTTGCGTACGATCAAGAAAGTCGCCCCAGTAATCTCTAAGAGCTGGAGACATCCATTGCATAAACTCTGAGTGTTGCGAAGACACGCTATCGCCTCGGTGTTTAAATAAATCAATGACTTTCATAAGAACCTCAATGCACATAAAATTTCAATATAACTTCGTAATTTTGAAACACTTCACACTATTGTGCAAATGTTTTCGAGCATACACTCGTTCGCTGAACCATGATATTTCATTAATAAACAGTAGCTTAATAATAAAACATCATTTTATTACAAAACCCAAATTAGAGTGTTAGCTCCATCACATAATAAAGATCTGAGTATATAAAAAGCGTTTTTATTCCACTTGTGAATAAAAAAAGGCTTAGCACAATGCTAAGCCTTCGTTTTTATGAGGGGCTAGTTTACGAAAAATAAGTTTACAGGGAATTAAATTCTCTATTCATCATCAAGCGGAACTAACTTGGTATTACCACCGTGTGCCTTCTCTCGCTTACGTTGTATGAATGCATAGAAGCCTGGAATTAGGAACGTACCAGCCAATAACACACATAACAGACCGCCGATTAGGGAAATACCCAACGAGTTCTGACTCACGTGACCTGCACCCGCAGCGAAGATTAGCGGGAAGATACCGAGTATGAATGACCAAGACGTCATGTTCACAGCACGGAAACGCAACGTACCTCCCTTCACAGCTGCATCTTCGATTGATGTATTTTTCTCTTCACGCTCAACTTTCGCGAACTCCACAATCAAAATTGCGTTCTTCGCGGCCAAGGCTATCAAGAGCACCAAACCAATTTGTGCATAAAGGTTCAGCGGTGTACCAGTTAAGTTCAGAGCTAAGAAGGAACCTAAGGTTGCGACCGGTACTACTAAGATAATTGCTATAGGTATTGTCCAACTCTCGTACTGAGCCACCATAAACAAGTAGATGAAGATCAGTGCCAGTGCGAACGCAAAGATAGCTTGGTTGCCTGCCAGTACTTCTTGGTAAGCCATGCCTGTCCATTCGTACTGATAACCCTGAGGTAAGACGTCAGCGGCTACACGCTCCATTGCTGCAATCGCATCACCACTTGAATAGCCCGGTGCAGGTTGCCCTTGAATCACCGCACTGCGGTACATGTTGTAACGCCATGCTACATCAGGTTCAAAGATTTGATCGTAAGTCACCAAAGTACTTAGCGGAATCATTTCACCGTTAGAAGAGCGTACGTGGAATCGTTGTAAGTCATCCATGCTGCTACGGTGTTCACTATCAGCTTGCATAGTTACACGGAAGTTCTTACCAAACATGGTGAAATCGTTCACGTAAAGCGAACCCAGATTACCTTGTAAAGTCTGGAAGATTTCCGATAGTGGGATACCTAATTGTTGCGCCTTCTCACGGTCAATATCGACATAGTAGTGAGGCACGTTCGCACGGAATGTACTGAATGTATGTGAAATCTCAGGCTGTTTAGTCGCCTCAGCAATCACATCATTCATTACGATTGCAAGATCAGTACGGCTACGACCTAGCGTATCTTCTAGAACAAATTCAAAGCCTGATGCTGCACCCATGCCAGGTACTGCAGGTGGGCCCATCGCAAACACAATCGCTTGAGGCAGTTCAGTTGCCGCTCGGCCATTGATACGACGAGAAATCGCAGAGGCAGAATGTTCACCATCTAACGCGTTACGCATATCCCAATCGTGGAGCTTGATAAATAGCGACGCACCATTTGACGCGGAAGCGCCAGTCATGAACGCGTAGCCATTAACCAATGTCACTCCATCAACACCCGGCTCCTGCTCTACCATCTCTAACAGTTGCCCTGTCACGTCTTCTGTACGAGATAGCGATGCCGCATCCGGTAGTTGTACGTTGACCAGCAAAATACCTTTATCTTCTTGAGGTACGAACGCTGTAGACGTCGTCTTCGCAAAGTAAGTAACGGCAGCCAGTGCTACTACAAAGAAGGTAAATAGCAAAACGCCTTTCTTCACAAGGAAGCCAGCGATTTGACCATATTTGTTAGTAACTTTTTCTAGACCGCGGTTAAACGCTTGATACCAACGCGACGTATTACCACCGCCCTGTTTAAGAACCAATGAACACAACGCAGGAGAAAGCGTTAATGCGTTAATCGAAGAGATAACAACCGCAATACAGATGGTCAGAGCGAACTGACGGTACATGATGCCGGTAATACCGGGTAACATGGCTACAGGTATGAAAACGGCTAACAGAACTAAAGTTGAAGTAACGATCGGGCCAGTTACTTCTTTCATTGCGATTAATGTTGCTTTACGTGGGGAGATCGTTGGATCTTTGGCCATGGTGGTATCAACGTTCTCGATAACCAAGATCGCATCATCTACTACGATACCAATCGCCAATATCAAACCAAACAGCGTCACCGTGTTGATGGTGAAACCCGTCATCTGCATGATCGCAAAGGTACCAATCAAAGATACCGGAATCGCAACCACAGGAATCAAGGTTGCACGCGCACTGCCCAAGAACAAGTACGTAACCGCGATAACCAGCAAGATAGCTTCGATGAGTGTTTTGACTACGCCTTTAATCGATTCAGCAACGAATACCGTGGTGTCATAACTCGCCTCGTAAGCCACACCTTCAGGGAAGTTAGTGCTTAGATTGTCGAGCATAGCCATGACCGCTTTACCACTTTCCAACGCGTTTGCGTCTGACTGAAGTGACAGCGTTACGATTGAAGCGTCTTGTCCTCGGTATTTACCATTGCCATCGTAGAACTTTTTACCCAGTTCAACACGTGCAATATCTTTTAGATAAACCGTTGAACCGTCTTGATTTGCTCGAAGTACAACATTTTCAAACTCATCAGCCGTTTCTAGTCGGCCTTTTGTTACCAAGTTGAACTGTACTTCTTGCGGGTTACTGTAAGGTGCAGCACCAATACGACCAGCAGCCACTTGAACGTTCTGTTCAGCCAATGCGCCATACACATCTGATGTCGTTAAGTTCAGGTTAGCCATTTTTTCAGGATCTAACCAAACACGCATCGAGTACTCGCCGCCGCCTAAAACGTTAACTTCACTAATGCCTGACACACGTGCCAATTGGTCTTTAATGTTTAAGTTTACGTAGTTGATCAAGAACTGGTCATCATACTCACCGTTTGGCGAGTAGAAGTTCAATACCATCAAAAGGTCAGGCGAGCGTTTCTTCACCGTCACACCCACCATTCTTACTTCTTGTGGTAGCTTCGATTCGATTTGAGCAACTCGGTTCTGAACGTTGACTTGAGCCATATCAGCATCAGTACCAACGTCAAAAGTTACGTTAAGATTGTATGAACCATCGTTAGCACTTTTAGAAGACATGTAGATCATATCTTCTACACCGTTAACCGATGTCTCTATGGGGTCAGCTATCGCTTGTTCTACAACTTCAGCACTTGCACCTGTGTAGTATGCCGACACGCTAACAGAAGGAGGGCTAATTTTTGGATATTCAGCCACTGGTAAGATAGCGAGAGAGATCGCACCTGCCAGCGTTAATATTATGGATATTACAAGGGCAAACTTAGGCCTTTGAATAAAGAAACGACTTAACATAATTACGCCCCTTACTCGGCTTGTTCAGCAGCAGAAGGTTGAATGCGAACAGACATACCATTACGTACACGCTGTAAGCCTTGAGTGATGACCGCGTCGCCCTTCGCTAATCCAGAGTGAACGATCACGCCGCCTTCAACCTGTCGACCCATCTCGATATTTCTGCGCTCAGCTATTGGTGTTGCATCGCCTTCTACTAGCACCATAACAAAGTCACCCTCTAAATCGGTTTGAACCGCACGACGGGGAATCGTCACGACATCAATAGATTGTTTATCTCGAAGATCGATACGAACATGTTGGCCTGGTAACAATTGTTGCATTGGGTTATCAGCAATGGCGCGCATCGCGATCGTGCCAGTATTTAAGTTAATGCGGTTGCCTAAAAAGTCGAGTTGGCCTAGGTGTTCGAATGCTTCACCATTTTCCAACACGATCTCTACTTCAACACGAGCAGAATCACTGCTGCCATCACCTTCAATACGGTCCATACCTAACTCAATGCGTTCGCGCTCACTAATACTGAACGAGGCATGGATTGGGTCTAAGCTAACCAATGTAGTCAGTACACCTGAAGACGGTGAAACTAGATCACCTTTACTTACTTTAGTGTCACTGATTCTTCCAGAGAAAGGCGCAACGATTTTAGTATGAGAAAGCTGAACATTCGCGGCGTTTAACTGAGCATGGCTTGCTTCAAGTTGTGCTTGAGAACCGAGTAATGAAGCTGTCAATGCGTCAAATTCCGATTGAGAAATACTGCCTTTTGGAAGTAGGTTCTTACCACGGTTGAAATCAAGCTCGGCTTTTTTAAGATTGGCATTCGCTTGAGCAACAGATGCTTTCGCACTCGCAACTTCAGCTTCAAATGAGGATGGCTCAATTGAGTAAAGCAATTGACCCTTTTCGACCATTTGACCTTCTTTGAAATGACGGCTTTGTAAATAACCTGAAACCTGCGCAGTGATCGCAGTGTCTTCAACGGCTTCAATACGACCGATGTATGACTTACTTTGCTGGTGAGAAATAACACTAACATCCTGTACAGCTACGAGAGGTAAAGGCGCTTGTTTGGCATTTTGGGCATCTTGCCCGCATCCAGCAAGAAAAAGAGAGCTTGCAAGAGCCGTAAGGATTAACTTTTTACGCATGGTTATACCGTCACTTATGAGAAATTGAACAGCATAAAAGTTACGTAACACATCCGTCACCATTGTCCGAGGAATATCAATTATAACTAGCCAAAGTGTATCAATATGTTAATTGAAACTAAGTGCTTATAAAGTGATTACAAACGCGTTACAATTCCTAGGTAAATCAACCCCTCAGCTTTTGTTCTCTATGGATATTGTCTAACATCATGTATTGTCGGACAGATAAGCATTCACATTTAATTGTTAAGGAATTCTCATGATTTCAAAATGGGCTAAACGTTTCTATCAAATGGCGGAATTGGTCGGTTCTTGGAGTAAAGATCCTTCAACTCAAGTCGGCGCCGTAATCACTAAGCACAACCGAATCGTATCAGTAGGTTTTAATGGCTACCCTCATGGTGTATCTGATAGCGCTGATACTGATGATCGTGAAATGAAATACCTCAAAACACTGCATGCTGAAGAGAACGCAATTCTATTCGCCAAGCGTGATTTAGATGGCTGTGAAGTTTGGGTAACTCACTTCCCTTGTCCAAATTGCGCAGCAAAGATCATTCAAACTGGTATCTCCGCTGTACACTGCCCAGAGCAAAGTGAAGACTTCCTTTCTCGTTGGGGAGATAAGATCAAGATAAGCCAAGATATGTTTGAACAGGCTGGAGTAACCGTTGATTGGCTACCACTCGCCGATCTAGACTAATTTCAGTAGGTTAACCTAAGAAAATGAACTTCTAGGATATAGCTCGATTTCAAATACAAAAAAGCCGAGAGTGATATTATCGCTCTCGGCTTTCTTTTTATTCTCTATATCTAGTATCTAGTATCTAGTATCTAGTAAGCAAAACACGCATAACGCCTAAAGGTATTAAGCGTTGGTCGGGAATTCTATGGCGTAGGCTTCCATAAAATCCTTACGAATGTCTTGTTCCAAGTGAATCGCTTTTTCTGTTGGGCAGAAAATCATAAAATGTACTTCTTGCTCACCCGTTGAACTGCTTGTGATATGGATGTGAGGCTCAGAACCTGGAAGGTCAACACCAGCGTGCTTTTCAATCACCCCATTATAACGGCGCGCAACATCAATAAATTCTTCACAATGCTCTTCAATTTTTTCGATAAGACCCGGCACCATTGGATATAGGTTGACGAAATCTTTTACCGTCACAAAGAAGTTGTGATAAACATAGCGCTTCATGAAGTTAAGATTTTTCACTGGATAAGTGAAGAACATACTGTTTGGTAATGTCGCAGTCTTACCAGTAAAGTGATATTGCCCGTGATAGAGATCGATTTCCTGAATCACAGTCGCCATCAAGTTGTGCTCAATCACCTCACCACTAATTTTACCCACTTCAATCCAGTCGCCAATTCTAAATGAACGTGAACTCGCACGTTGAATAGAACCGGTAAAACACAAAATGATCTCTTTCGATGCAACGACTATAGCAACTGCAATTGCCGTCACAGACAGTGCAAACTCGCTGATTTCAGATTTCCACAGCACAAATAAAGTGACCATAATAATGGCAAAAGTACCGTTCTTGGTGCGTGACATCCAGTTACGTTGATCTTCACTGAGAAAAGCGACATCACCACGGATTCGAGACAAAGTGATTCGTCGGATTATTAATATAATGCAGATGATCAGCACACTAAAAATAAACTTATTAGCGAGTAAGAAATCGATCACTTGCCACAACTTTTCCATTACGTATTCCTTTGTATTACAACAATTAATCTTTATAACGACGAACTTTACAGCAACGAGCTTTACAACAATTAGCATTTGAAGAACTGGCTGAGAAAGCATTATAAAAAAGCGCTCAAAAATAGAGCGCTTTTTTGCGTGCCTAAATCAGCTTAGCTAAGGCTATCATTTTATTTTGGCAGAAGTAATAAATTGGCCAAAAGTTTCACACCAAATCACAACCGTATTAAATCGATTAAGATCAGTACCTTCAGGCAGCTCAACCATAAATCGGTCGAATGTTTTTACATCTCCGACTCTCAGTAAATCGCTTTTACTATCATTGAAGGCCTGTTCGGTTTCAATGAACTTAGGTGATAGGTAAACTTTATAATCCGGTCCCGGTGCCAGTTCACCTTCAAAAGCGATCGTACTTTCAGTGACTGATACTTTCCCTTCTCCCCAATGCAAAAAGTCACTGTCTTGTCGGTCTTTGCTAAACTCACCGGTATAAATCGCCTGCTGGCTGATCACTTCAACAGAATTTATTGAAGGTGAATCTGGCTCTATCAAGATAGGCAGAGCATAAACACCAAGCCCAAAACCAAAAGCACCCACGGCTAAGTGGGTGCAAAGTAAAACTAACTTTTTCATCGCGTACTCCCTTATGCTTAAGGAGAGTATTATTGAATACTCTCAAAAATACAAAGAGATATCGCGTTTTAAAATGGCTATTCTTGGTAGTGCGTTGCCGTACGTTGGGAAAGCGCAACAATCACTTTTACTGCTTGTTCCATCCCTTGAATCGTAATGAACTCATGAATACCGTGGAAGTTATAGCCACCAGTGAAGATATTCGGACATGGCAGTCCCATGAATGACAAACGCGCTCCATCAGTACCACCACGGATAGGCTTGATCATTGGCTCAACATCGCATTCAATCATTGCTTGCTTCGCTAGTTCAATAATATGTTGATGTGGTTCCACCATCTCTTTCATATTGAAATAGCTGTCTGTTAGCACCAATTCAACACGTCCTTTTTCTAGACGTTCGTTCAACTCATCCACTTTTTGCTGCATGAAAGTCTTGCGTGCTTCTACGCCCTCACGCTCAAAATCACGGATGATGTAACCCAGTTCAGAGCGAGCTACACCCATTTCTGCTGATTTCAAATGATAGAAACCTTCATAACCTTCGGTACATTCTGGTGTTTCTTGTGCTGGCATCATCAATTGGAATTGCGCAGCGATGTTCATCGAGTTGACCATTTTACCTTTTGCGGTACCCGGATGAACGTTCACGCCATGACAGATAACATCGGCGCTCGTGGCATTAAAGTTCTCAAATTCCAACTCCCCTACTGGGCCACCGTCAATGGTATACGCCCATTCGGCACCAAACATCTCAACATCAAACAGATTCGCACCACGGCCGATCTCTTCGTCTGGCGTGAAGCCAATACAAATATCGCCGTGTTTGATGTCTGGATTCGCTTTAAGGTAAGCAATCGCACTGATGATTTCAGCGATACCCGCCTTATTATCTGCCCCAAGAAGAGTCGTGCCATCGGTAGTGATGATGTCATGACCATTCAGGCTATCAAGATCTGGGTATTGGCTTGGATTTAAGCATTCGCCGCTTGCGCCTAATTCAATAGTGCCACCTTGGTAATCTTTAATCACTTGAGGTTTCACGTTCGCGCCTGATGCGTCAGGAGCGGTATCCATATGTGCGACAAAGCCAATCGCTGGCACATCGTAATCGACATTCGACGGCAGTTTCGCCATCAAATAGCCATTTTCGTCTAAAGAGACATCAGTTAACTCTAATGC
Organism: Vibrio sp. L3-7; assembly: GCF_963898195.1. Taxonomy (NCBI): domain Bacteria; kingdom Pseudomonadati; phylum Pseudomonadota; class Gammaproteobacteria; order Vibrionales; family Vibrionaceae; genus Vibrio; species Vibrio sp. L3-7. Next base: position 103,666 of record NZ_CAWQUW010000023.1, read on the forward strand.
GATCAATTCTGATTTTAAGGCTTCAGCAAATGTTATTTGACCCGGTGAACTTGGGCACTGCTGATTAGAAGGATCGGATTTAGTATCAAAAGTAACGTAATTCAGGAAGCGTTCTACAAGCTTTTCCATAATTCATCTCACCATGGATTAAGTAATTGATTTACTGACCTAATTATTATGTCGATAAGCGATGCATCGTTAAACAAATACGAACACAGAGTCAGTAACGAGGTTTTTCATCTTACGCCCCTGACCATCTATGTAATTGCTCTACATCATTATTGTGCGAAATTAGACGAGCTTCCTATACTTGAAATCAGAGGGTTTCGTCAGTTCAATATTGCATACGGATGATAAACGATGACTTTGTACACATTCTACGCCCTTCGCTCTCAGCCTAAAAAAAGTACAAAGTGGATGATGATCACTATTTATCCTTGATGCAGAATCTGTCATACGTTACACGGAGACACAGTTATGACGATTAATAAATATTTCATTTTATCTCCTCAAGCCTTTGAGGAAACGCTTCAACCAGTATTGACTGAGAAAGAAGTTCAAAGGCAGGAAGCTCTAAAACAGGCGCAATCTCAAGGTGGGTTTGACACCAACGCGACCTCGTAACTTAATCAATACTCAGACAGTATTTATAGAACCCCTAATAAAAGAGCTCTACTTCTCGTTGATGTAGAGCTCTTTTGTCTTTGACTCTTTATTCTCTATTTTTATAACGCCCTATTCAGGCGTCGAACCCATTCACGTATTGTAACTCCGCCGCTTTATATCTATAGCTCCACGACTATGCAGCTAACTCACTCTCTGCGCTGAGAAATGACTCATTAAACTTCCCCCAGCCATACCTTGTCGTGCCATTTTGTGCTAATAATTCATATTCGTTTTCATTCCTCACTCGCCCCTTTTCAAAAACTATAATGCGAGTACCAGAGAACTCAACCACAGGAATCCCGAATTCAATGGAATATTCAAAACTAGGAAGTAGTCAAATTCCCGTTTCCCGAATCTGTCTTGGTAGCATGACTTGGGGGCTGCAAAATACTCAACAACAAGCCGACCAACAAATCGAATACGCCCTGAGCCAAGGTATTAATTTTGTTGATACCGCAGAGATGTATGCTGTGCCACCTTCTCCTGATACCTACGGCAAAACAGAAGCAATTATCGGCAACTGGTTATCACGCAACCCTCAACGCCGCCAAGAATTAATCATCGCAAGTAAAATTGCAGGCCCGGGGCTACCTTGGGTTCGAGATGGTGGCTCTATAACCGGTGAAGCAGTGATAGCAGCTGTTGATGCATCACTAAAACGTCTACAGACTGACTATATTGATCTTTACCAGCTTCATTGGCCAAATCGTACAACACCTCACTTTGGTAAACATTTCCCCAATCATATTCGATTCAGTGACATTGACCGAAAGCAGCATGAAGCGGAAATGTTGGAGATCCTCCAAGCACTTGCGAGCTGTATTAAAGCGGGTAAGATTCGCCATGTAGGACTATCAGATGACACAACATGGGGCATTAACACTTACCTTAAGCTAAGCGAGAAGCACGATTTACCACGAATGGTCTCTATCCAGAATGAATTCAGCCTACTGCACACAAAAGATTGGCCGTATTTGATTGAGAACTGCGTGCATGAAGATGTTGCTTACCTACCATGGTCGCCTTTGGCTGCTGGTATGTTAAGTGGCAAATACATTGATGGTGCAAGACCAGAAGGCAGCCGTTGGACTTACATGCAACGTAAAGGTATTTTCCGCGACACAGAATCTGCCAATGAAGCCGTAAAAGGATATGTTGAAGTAGCGAATGCTCACGGATTTACTCCGAGCCAATTGGCTTTGGCATGGTGTAATCAAGTCGATGGCGTGACTTCTACAATTATTGGAGCGACGACCATGGAACAACTGAAAGAGAACGTGGTCGCTTTCAGTAAGCCGCTATCACAAGAGATTCTCACCGATATCAACACCGTCTTTAAGCGCTACCCTGCTCCGTATTAAATAATAGGGCTAGCCTAGTCTTAGGCAGTAATTCACGCAAGAGCGCACTATTTAGTGCGCTTTTCTTTGTTAAGTGGGTCGCTTTTGCTTTTTATGTGGATCGCATTGAGCTCTCACGCTTTTGGTTCTCCAACCTTTGCTCTATAATGCGCGGGCTTATATCTAGGATAAAAACATGATTTCAAAAAACCAATTAAAACTCCTTCGTGCTTTGGGCCAAAAGAAACAACGTAAAGCCCACGGCTTGTTTCTAGTTCAAGGTGAAAAGAACGTTCTTGAGCTGTTCAATAGTGACTTAGTCGTGAAGAACGTCTTTGCTACCGCTGATTTCTTATCTGAAAATCACGCTTCACTGTTTGAGTTTGATTGTGTTGAAGCCTCGCTGGATGACCTAACCAAAGCGAGTACTTTGGTGAGTAACAATGCGGCGATTGCTGTCGTTGAGATCCCAACATTTGAACTGCCAGAAGCAACTGGGCTGATGATTGCACTAGATGGCGTTTCAGACCCGGGCAACCTAGGTACGATTATTCGTGTAGCAGACTGGTATGGCATTAAGCATATCGTTGCGAGCAGCGATTGTGCAGACCCATACAACCCTAAAACGATCAGTGCAACCATGGGTAGCTTTGGCCGAGTACACGTAAGCCAAACAGACTTACCTGAATACTTAGAGCAAGCTAACCTGCCTGTTTACGGCGCGTTTTTAGAAGGTGAAAGCGTTCATAAGACGGAGTTTACTGCCAACGGTATTTTATTGATGGGCAGTGAGTCTCACGGCATTCGTGAACATGCGGCTAAATACGTAACTGATAAGATTACGATTCCAGCATTCGGTGGCGCAGAGTCTTTGAACGTGGCAATGGCGACAGGCATCATTCTCGACAACATGCGTCGTCAGCATAGCTAGATTTCATAAGCTAACGAGCCAGTCGACAGTGTTCAGACAAATAAAAAGGCGTATTGATTAAATCAATACGCCTTTTTATTTGAGTTCGTTTTAATCGTTACTTTTCTAGCATTGCCAACTTATCAGACACACCATTCCACTTTTCAGCGTCATCCATTGGTGCTTTTACTTCTGTTTGTACCGGCCAGATTTCTGCAAGCTCGGCATTCACTGCAATAAAAATCTTTTGGTCTTCTGGAAGATCATCTTCTTGGAAGATCGCTTGAGCGTCACATTCAGGTACACACAACCCACAATCAATGCATTCGATTGGGTTGATTACCATGAAATTCGGGCCTTCATGGAACGCATCTGCGGGGCATACCGCCACACAGTCTGTGTATTTACATTGGATACAATTATCGCCTACGACAAATGCCATGATGCTCTGCTCTATAAGTTAGTCAAAATTGAAGAATGGGGGATAATACTCATCCCAAAGCAAAATTCAACATCATAAGGCTCTAATATCGAGTCTATTTGCTCCATGTTTCCAAATTAGTATGACAGATAAATCAATTTCTCGTAAAATGCGCGCCATTGTGAGCTTATCGCTTCTTTCAACATCAGCGTTTTCATCAAACTCTGTATTAAGAATACGATCGAGCTAAGACACCTATAAAAACGAGACATCAAAATGATACGTTTAACCGAAATTAAACTCCCACTAGACCATGAAGAGTCAGCCATTCAAGACGCTATTGAAGCAAAGCTTGGCATTAACGCTGATCAGGTACTTTCTTTTAATATCTTTAAACGTGGCTACGATGCTCGTAAGAAATCAAAAATCTTACTTATCTACACGCTTGACGTTCTCGTTGAAAACGAAGCTGAGCTGCTAGAGCAATTCATCAGCGACCCACACGTAAAAGTGACTCCTGACATGGAGTACAAATTTGTGGCGAAAGCGGTTGAGAACCAAACTGAGCGCCCTGTCGTTATCGGCTTTGGCCCTTGTGGCTTGTTCGCTGGCCTAGTGCTTGCTCAAATGGGCTTCAACCCGATCATCGTTGAGCGCGGTAAAGAAGTTCGTGAGCGTACTAAAGATACCTTCGGTTTCTGGCGTAAGCGTACACTGAACACTGAATCAAACGTACAGTTTGGTGAAGGCGGCGCTGGTACCTTCTCTGACGGTAAGCTTTACAGCCAAGTAAAGGATCCAAAGCACTACGGCCGTAAAGTAATCGAAGAATTCGTTGCAGCTGGCGCACCAGAAGAGATTCTATACGTAAGTAAGCCGCACATCGGTACCTTTAAACTGGTTACTATGATCGAAAAGATGCGTGCTTCTATCATTGAACTAGGCGGCGAAATTCGTTTCAGTACGCGCGTAGACGACGTTCATATGGAAGATGGTCAAATCACTGGCTTGACGCTTTCTAACGGTGAAGAGATTAAAACTCGTCACGTAGTACTGGCTGTTGGCCACAGTGCTCGTGATACGTTTGAAATGCTGCACGAACGTGGCGTTTACATGGAAGCGAAGCCTTTCTCTGTTGGTTTCCGTATTGAACACAAACAAGCAATGATTGACGAAGCTCGCTTCGGCAAGAATGCGGGTAACCCTATCTTAGGTGCTGCGGACTACAAATTGGTTCACCATTGCAAGAATGGCCGAACTGTATACAGCTTCTGTATGTGTCCGGGTGGCACTGTAGTTGCTGCAACGTCTGAAGAAGGTCACGTGGTAACGAATGGCATGAGCCAATACTCTCGAGCTGAGCGTAACGCAAACAGCGCCATCGTGGTGGGTATCGACCCTGAACGTGATTACCCAGGTGATGCATTGGCTGGTATCCGTTTACAACGTGAGCTAGAAAAAGGGGCTTATGTACTTGGTGGTGAAAACTACGACGCCCCAGCACAGAAAATCGGTGACTTCCTAAAAGGCCGTGATCCAAGCGAAATCGGTGAAGTAAAACCATCATTCACACCAGGTATCCACCTAACGGATATTTCAAAAACGCTACCTGATTTTGCTATCGAAGCGATTCGCGAAGCAATCCCTGCGTTCGAGAAGAAGATCAAAGGCTTCTCTACACCAGACGGCCTACTAACCGGTGTTGAGACTCGTACGTCGTCTCCTGTCTGCATCAAGCGTGGCAAAGACTACCAAAGCATCAACTTAAAGGGCTTCTTCCCTGCAGGTGAAGGTGCAGGCTACGCTGGTGGTATCCTGTCTGCTGGTATCGATGGTATTAAGGCTGCAGAAGCACTAGCGATATCAATGGCAGAACAGAACCAAGCTGAGAAAATTGAGATCGCTTAAGCGCTTTTGATAAAGTAAAACTAAATAGCGGTCAGCCAAAACTAAAAATCCAGTGCCTTGTAGACACTGGATTTTTTATTGCGTACGGATTATCTAGATTTAATCGGTATCGACTCTGGCTTTACTTACAAGTGTCTTTTGACCAAGTCACACCATCATCTGAACACTCAAATCGACTTGTTCCATTCTGGTAATAATAACCTTTAGTCCAGTTACCTTGAGAATATTTAGACGTTATCGTCTGAGTGTAATCAAACGGCGTATTTTCAATGTACGCATACTTATGTCTGTTCCAGTTATCAGCGCCATATGAACTGTTGTCATCAAAATCTACCGATAGGTAATTGAGCGCATCAAAGTCACTGCGCGACACATTATCCAATGTATCGCCTAGATCAACCCACTCCGGGTGTGGCGCGTTATTCTCAAAATTAAATTTCGCTTGTACCTGAGTAGACTGATCTTTGTAATCACCGACAATATCTGCCGTCAAGGTTTGCATAAAGCCCGCCCCAACGTCTTGACCAGAGCAACTTTCCCAATCAGGTTGTTTAGACCAGCCACGGTTCATCACGCCAAAGGTAGTCAATGAGTTAGGCAGAACTTGCTGCTTGATGGTCTCTTGCACCGAACATGAATATTCCGTTCCATCGCTACTCAATGAGAACCAAGCTTCCTTGTCATACTCTAAGCCAATTTTCTTCTGGCCATTGCGCTCAATATGTTTATTTAAAACCAGTTCTGTCTGCAGATCAGCTGACACTTCATGTTCAATAACAATCAGCTTGTCAGCGGTCATCACTGTTTTAACTTTATACCACTTATTTATTTCGTTCTTCTTAGCGTAATCCCAATGCTCCCAGTAATAATCAACATAAGCTTGTTGGGCTTTTGGATTCTCTTTTTGAATCTCTTTTGTCTCTTGATACGACTTTTTGATAGCCGGCATCATTTTTTGCGCTAAGTCATAGAGCTCAGTATTTTGGTCTTTAACGAAATCACCGTACAAGTCCTCAACTGCGATGTTGTATCGATTGGCAATTCGGAAATCATGCTCTTTCACATTTTGGATAATGCTATTTTGGGTGTTTACGGCTTGCTTCAAAGCTGAACAACTGTTTAAGCCACCTTTGTGCAAATCAGCTTGAATTTCGTTCCATAACACTGTGGTTAATGGTGTCGTTGACTTGATTTCTAAATCAGAACTCACCGTCATGACTGGCGGAAATACTAACTGATAAGGTTCAGTAATCGGCGAGTTTGGGCTATCCGCATCAATTGCGCCGACCGGTACGTTCACTACGATTGGAGCGTAGTCCATGCAGTCAGAATTAGAACCCGTTAAAGATAACTGATAGCTGCCTTCATCGTCTGTGATGCTGCTTGGCTCACCTTCATCTAACACACCGTTATAATTGATATCCAAAAACGCGGTCGCCCCTGAAATATAACCATCGATAGCCACACCTTGTAAGGTTTTTGTTTGAGGAGCGGGAGCACTGGTACTGCTACCACCGCCTCCTCCGCCACAAGCCGTAAGGCCACCAGCGATAAGTGCGATAGAAATAAGCTTAAGTTTCATTCGATGAGATCCTAATGAAATTGATTAATGTGTAGAACTGTCATTGGGGGGATGACCGAGAATGACTTTTATAGTCATGGTGAGTCATGGTGAGTCATGGTAACGATTAGTATTCAAAAGAAACATGAAAGGGTGATAGGCAATTCATGCATGTTTTCATTTTAACCAAGACGCTATAAAAGAAGGGAATACACTCAAAAATAGATTAATTACTTCTCGCTCGAAGATATCCAAAGCTTATAAAAATCGCTATAGCCAGTTTTGTTTATCTCTACGCCATGAACCTCAACACTGTTAGACACCTTCTCTTTACCGCGAAATAACGGACAAAGTAGCTTCTGTTGATAAAGCGAATGTTCAATTTGTTTCAACCTGTCAATTGGATTATCGCCACTGACGGCTGATCGAACTATCTCGCAATGCTCCTTCATCTCAGGGCTATTGAAAATAAATCTGAGTCCAGATGCAGCAAGTAACCAATCGTAAAGACCATAATCTTTTGGCTGTTCAATAATTTCTTCGATAAATAACAGGTCTGCCGATTCACTCATTGAGCTAGGGTCACTAATATTAGGAAGCTCGACGACTTCTATAGTAACGCCAGTCTTTGCAATAGTTTGCTGCAGCCAATCCGCCATATCTTGAAGCAAAGGAATCGTCATTTTAGGTCGTGTTAATACAACAGTTCCCGTCAAAGCAGGAGTGAGGATACTGCTCGTTAATTCGCTAGGCGAGAAAGACAAGTCGTCCGTCATCATATCGGCGTCAAACTCTTTACTGCTGGATTTGATAAACAATACCAACCTGTCTAAGTCATCAGGGGTAATTCCTGAGCCTTCCCTACGATTAACCGCAAGGTACGAAAGTGCATTGATAGTGGTTTCTTCTGCGACACCAGATCTATTAAAACTCAAGGTGTGATCGTTTAGGCCTTCGATGTCGGTAAGCGTTATCTGTTCCAACAAAGCATTTTGAGCAAAATAGCCACGATGACGTTTTAGAACGAGACTTTCTTCGCTCCAATCGTCTAATGAGAAAGGACCCGTTCCCAAATAGGCACTGCGCCCACTAGAGAAATACGTTCGCTTACAACGGTAAATAGACGCATGTGCACTACACAACGCATATATAAACATAGGATTTGCATGTGTCAGCTCGATAGTCAGTTGTTTATCACCAACCACTTGAACATCACTGACCTGCTCAAATAAAGACTGTACAGGGCCATTGATACTTTTTAACCGTAACAAGCATTGAGCAACATCTTTCGCACTTAAAGTATCGCCGTCATGGAATAACACATTAGGCCTTAACCAAAAGTGCAGAAAGCGACCTTCTATCTTCCAATGGTGTGCGAGGCTGGCTTGGGGATTCCCCTCATGATCTTGAACTAATAAAGTATTGTAGATACTTCTTAATATTTGATGTTCAGCGATTCTGTATGTTTTAGCAGGCTCAAGATTATCAACCCATGGGTATTGAGTAATCAGCAAATGATCATGCTGTTCATTGAACAAACTATGTTTTTCAGTCGCTAATGTCAGTGCCTTTATCGCTGCTGCACCATAGCTTTCTAGAAGGCGAGGAATAACGTTAAAGCGGCCTTGCTCTAACTGAAGTGCTAAAACTTGCTCTAATGCTTCAGAAAAGCTAACCAAAATTTTAAATTGGCTAAGCCTCCCTCGCCCTTTGGACGGAATCCAACAAATCCAGTGGTACTCAGATAAGCATTTCAGAACTATCGAGGTGTTTCTGCGCGAAGTCGAAAGCGAATGCTCTAGATCATCGATCGTGAGATGGTACTCTTCGCCTAATTCGTACTTTGCAGTAAGCTGTTGAAGTCTACGTAAGTTAGCGTCGTTCATTGGATTCCAGGCTAGAGCGGTGAATCAAGTGTCATTAATATCAGTATGGATTTTTAAATTCAACCTTATACTGAAATATCTATAACGAGTTTTGACACTTAATATCAATACATTACATAGATACAAGAGCCTTTATGTCACTCCGATTTACTAGAGTTCCACTTCCCTTCATGAATCGCAGAATTGACGTCTCTTCTTGGTAACCAACCCATGGTTTCAAGCTCGGGTTTATCTTTGAAGTGGTCAACGTAGCCGATACATAAGTACGCCACAATATCGATGTCTTCCGGGATATCTAATGCGTCTCGCAGTGTTGAGTCATGCAGGATGCTCACCCAACCTAGCCCTAGGTTTTCAGCTCTTGCCGCGAGCCACAGGTTTTGAACCGCACACACGGTGCTATACAAATCCATCTCTTGTTTGATGGTTCTACCTAGAACAACCTTCCCGGTTCGATTGCGGTCGCAAGTCACGCAGATGCCGATCGGTGATTCGACGATACCTTCCAGCTTTAAGCGCTTATACATCGCCTGTTTTTTATCGGTGAACATTTCTGTGGATTCGGCATGAGCCTGATTGAAGCCTGCTTTGATCTGTTGCTTGGTTTCGATATCACGAACGACGACAAAGTCCCAAGGTTGCATAAAACCGACACTGGGAGCATGGTGCGCAGCGGTTAACACTCGCATCAAAACGTCTTCAGGGATCTCATCAGGAAGAAACTGACCACGAATATCTCGGCGAGAAAAAATCGTTTTATATACTGCATCGCGTTCATTCGGCGTAATTTCCATACATCCCTGTCTTATCGTCGTCTTATTGAGTCAGTATTATCCAACTAAAGTGTCTATGTTACTAGCGGTACACAAGCAACATGGTAGAATGCCGCCATTAATCTTATCCTTGTATAAGATTGTTAAACCTTTCCATCGCTATTTAGCCAAATCATACCGAGAAACTTATGCCATTTTCCAAGCTTGGATTAAGCTCACCTATTGTTAAAGCCGTTGCAAAACAAGGCTATGAAAAGCCAACCTCTATTCAAGAAAAAGCAATTCCGATTGTACTTTCTGGTAAGAACCTTATTGCTGCTGCACAAACAGGTACAGGTAAAACTGCGAGCTTTGTTCTCCCTATCTTAGAAATGCTAAGTGAAGGTGAAACACAGCGTAAAAAACGCATTCGCGCCGTTATTCTTACACCTACGCGTGAGCTTGCGGTTCAAGTTGAACAGAACATTACTAAGTACGCGAAGTTCCTAAACCTTACATCATTAGCGATGTACGGTGGCGTGTCTTACCAACACCAGAAAGATCGTCTTATTGAAGGCGTAGATATTCTTGTGGCAACACCAGGCCGTTTGATCGACATGTACGGACAACGTGCCGTTCACTTTGATGAAGTTGAAGTTCTGGTTCTTGATGAAGCTGACCGCATGCTAGACATGGGTTTTATTGAAGACATCAACAAGATCATCGCGCGTTTACCACAAAACATCCAAAACCTGTTGTTCTCAGCGACGCTATCAACGCCTGTCCGTGCCCTAGCGAAAAGCGCAATCAATGAAGCAGAAGAGATTTCTATTGCCAAAACTGACGCTTCTAAAGCGAACATCGAACAGTGGTTGGTGACAGTAGATAAAGATCGTAAGTCGGCACTATTGAGCCATATGATTACTGATGGTGATTGGGACCAAGCGCTTATCTTTATTGAAACCAAGCACGGCGCGGCGAAGTTAGTTGCTCAACTGGAAAAACGTGGTATCCAAGCAGAGGCTTTCCACAGTGGACGTAGCCAAGCGATTCGTGAAAAAATCTTAGCTGATTTCAAGAAAGGTAACCTAAAATACTTGGTTGCGACTGGTGTTGCTGCGCGTGGTATCGATATCGATAACCTAAGCCGCGTAGTTAACTACGACATCCCATTCCCTGCGGACGACTATGTTCACCGTATTGGTCGTACAGGCCGTGCGGACGCGTCTGGTGAAGCGATCTCTTTCCTATCGAAAGACAACTTCAAGAACCTATGTATTATTGAAAAACGTCTTGGTCACTTGATTGAACGACGTGTAGTTGAAGGTTTCGAACCACGTAAAGAAGTGCCAATCTCTGTATTGAACTTCGTGCCTAAAAAGAAAAGAGACCTGCAGCAACCTGAGTAATTTCAAATTTAGACAATGCGAGAGTCGCGTTAATCAAAATATAAATGAAACGAAGCCCAATACGGCTTCGTTTTGTTCTTTGAAACACGAATACAAGGCAGGTAACTAGATGATCACCCCTATCGTAACGAGATTAACTAGAGGCCAAGATCTAAAGCTTGAGATCCAAAAACTAGTGACAACGCACAATATCTCGGCAGGCTCTATTGCGTCTTGTGTCGGGTGTGTTTCACAGCTCAATATTCGTTTAGCTAACGCGAACAACACTAAGCTCATAAAAGCTCCGTTCGAAATCGTATCTGTGATGGCAACGCTAACCCCGAACCACCAACATGTTCATATATCCGTTGCTGATGAAAATGGCAATGTAATTGGCGGGCACTTGCTTGAAGGGACGATTATCGCGACCACCGCTGAATTGATTGTTCACCGCTACAACACTTTGACCTTCAACAGAGAGCATGATGATTCGACGGGTTACACTGAGCTCACTATTAGCAGCAACACGCAATAGAACAACACCACGCAATAGATTTGCCCCATAGCAACACCAAGCGCTCCATATAAAGCGATACAACTAAATAAATAGTATTAGGAAACACGATGGCTCCAAACTCCGCAGACTCCGTTATCGTTCTCGATTTCGAAACCACAGGCTTATCACCAAACATGGGTGACCGAGCGATTGAAATCGGTGCGGTTAAATTGGTTAACGGCGAAGTCGTCGGCACCTTCCAGCAGCTCATGAACCCGGGATTTCGCGTGAGTGGATTCATTGAAAGCTATACCGGAATCAGCAACCGCATGCTAAGCACCGCAGCAAGCTGCACAGAAGTCATGGATGATTTTGCCGACTTTATCCAAGACAGCCAACTTGTGGCCCACAATGCGTCATTTGATAAGCGTTTTCTTGATGCCGAATTAGACTTTATAGGTCGAGATTATAACGGCCAATTTGCTTGCTCAATGTTGATTGCTCGCCGCCTGATTCAAGACGCACCCACTCATAAACTGGGTGACCTTGTACGTTTCAAAAATATCGACAACGATGGTACTTTCCACAGAGCGTTAGCCGATTCAGAAATGACAGCACGGTTGTGGTTATTGATGATTGATGAACTGCAAAGTGACCACGGCATTCAACAGCCAAGCTTTCAATTGATGCAGAAAATATCTAAGACCGCTAAAGGATCTATTCCAAAGCTGCTAATGAGTAATCGAAATTAAACGCTCAAACACAAACCCTAGAATGAAATAAAGGCTGATTCGTTTCGTGAGATCAGCCTTACAATATACAGATTTTGCTTAGAGGCGCACTACTCTTGCAATGTAATCAACGTTGACTTGAGGCTCTCTAACTCATTCATGAAATAAGACCATTGCTTATCACTACTCACTGCCGCGATATCGACCAAAAACTTAGCGGATGTCTCCGTGTTCTTGGCAAGTGTAGCCTCAAGATCATCAGGATAATACGCTTCATGGTTAAGCAGAAGCTTCATAATAATCAGCTGAGCAATATGCAGATCGGTCTTCTTTTCAACAAGTATCGATACATCTTGATAGGTATTATTTTGATATTGCCGCCAGTTGTCGTTGGTATTTATCCACTCTTGTGACCAAGCCATAATAATCTTTTTTTGTTCTTTCGATACCGACCCTAACCATCGTTCTAGCCTGTCTTCTAATCGATTTCGGTATCGCTCTCTAGAGTCTTCGTCATTCAATGACAATCTTTCTTGGTAATAGTCTTGTTGTTTCTCTCTAAAGTTCTTTAAGAATTCGTTATCTTGCTCAGGGGTAAGCTGCATACTTAACGCGTAAATATCGGAAGCAAACTTATTAACGATTGAGCGAATATGATTTTTAGTTTGTTCACTTTGGTCAACGATAAAAGTAGAGTTCATACCAGAACGATCTAGGTTTTGAATCGCTTCTAATTGCGAAATATACAGCGGCAATTGAGTTTCTTTGTGCCATTGCTGTAATAAGTCGAGGCGATCTTCGAGCTCTGATTCTTGACTGTTGGATAGAGAAACAAAGTCTTCAATATAGCTAACCGCAAACCAGCTTATATTGTTGTAGGCAAATTTAGTCCCGCACCCAGCGAAAACAAAACAGACTAATAAGACTAACCATCGACACTTTCTCATTTAACCCTCCCACGATATTCAGCAAAGCCACAAATCCATTAACTCACCCTTTTAAGGCCAGCTCTAATTCTTATAACGCTAATTCTAACTATTATAAAAGTAGCCTTAATAAGCAATGGTCGTAAAAACTTTGAGATAAATTGAGACTCAGACTTGCTAATCTAGCTATTTCGGCAAATGATTAAACTAAAAATAATTAATGGCAGTGATGTAACTTGATTTTTATTGCTCATTTGATGTAAACGAACCCTATAAACGAATGGTTTATTTATTTTCAAATGATTAATATTTGGGAGGTAAGCTATGGCCGCTACTCCTCATTATACAAGCGAGTTAGAGTACGAGCTTTGCTATTTTGACGATGGAAAACTAACCACAATTACGATAAACGCGAGTAATCGACAGGAAGCGATGACTTGGTATCTTAGTGAAGGGAAACATATCAACGATATTTATTCGCTCAGACCTGACGAATAATTATTTTCTGGATATCCCTGGTAGGCGAACCTTGGCAAGAAAGCCTAGGTTAAAAATTGTGGAGAACCCTTTACTGCGATGTCGTTAACAAGACACTTACAATAAAGGGCTACAATCTCGAACTACTTCAGAATTCGGGCGCGGAATTGACGACCCTTCATTTTACCTGATTCGATTTTACCTAATGCTTTCTTAGCCATTGATCTTTCTACAGCAACGTAAGCGCGCATCGCGAACAAGTTGATCTTACCTACTGATTTACCATCAATACCGCCTTGGCCTGTCAACGCACCAAGGATATCACCTGCGCGAAGTTTCGCTTTCTTACCACCATCAATCTGGATAGTTACCATATTAGAGTAATATGGCTTAGCGATTGGCTTAGCTGGCAACTGTGACGGTTCGATTGGCATATCCATGTACTCATCAATTTGAGCAACACGGTGCATCTCTTTTTCGCTAAAGAAGCTAATTGCGACACCTTTGCTTCCTGCACGACCAGTACGACCGATGCGGTGCACGTGTACTTCAGGATCGCGAGACAACTCAAAGTTGAACACAGCATCTAGGTTATCAACATCAAGACCACGAGCGGCAACATCTGTTGCAACCAAGATAGAGATGGTTTTGTTTGAGAACTGAACCAAAGCTTGGTCACGTTCACGCTGTTCCATGTCGCCATGAAGCTCGATAACACTGAAACCACGGTGGCTTAGCTCATCATTTACGTTCTGTACTTCTTTCTTAGTATTACAGAACACAACCGCTGACTCTGGTTGATGATGAAGAAGCATTAGCTCTAGTGCGTCATCACGAGCTTCAGTACCTTCAACCTTATAAAAGTGTTGTTGGATGCTTGAGTGATCGTGCGTTGATTCAACCTTCACCATTTCAGGGTTATTCATGATGCGGTCTGCAACAGATTTAATCTGTTTAGGGAAAGTTGCACTGAACAATAACGTTTGACGATCTTTTGGTGCTGCTTCAATAACAGCATCTAGTGCATCTTGGAAACCCATTTCCAGCATGCGATCGGCTTCATCTAACACAAGTGTGTTCAACTCAGACAGGTCAATACGCTCTCTCTCTAGGTGGTCCAGGATACGACCAGGAGTGCCCACAAGAATGTGTGCGCCATGCTCTAATGAACCAATTTGTGGGCCCATTGGCATACCGCCACATAGTGTCAGCACTTTAATATTGTGAATGCCACGAGCAAGAGTACGGATCTCTTTTGCTACTTGGTCTGCAAGCTCACGAGTCGGACATAACACTAAAGATTGAACACGAAAACGCTTAACGCGTAGGTTTTGCAGCACGCCTAAACCAAAGGCAGCTGTTTTACCTGAACCCGTTTTACCCTGACCGATAACATCCTTGCCATCCAGAATAATAGGAAGACTTAACGCTTGAATAGGCGTCATTTCAGTATAACCAAGAGAATCTAACGTATTTAGAAGCTCTGGCTTAAGGGCGATTGAAGAGAATTTTGAAGTGCTCAATGGAAATATCCAACTGGTGAAAAACAAAGTGCATTATGAGTGTTTTTGAAAATTATTCCACCTTAATCACAGTTTTGGAGCAACATGTTAGGCGAATATAAAAAAACCAGCTGGGGTGCTGGTTTTTTACGTTGAAACATCTAAGTCTGAGGATAAATGCCAGACCCCAAAGGTCTCTATGGCACACCGTGGCCTTTAGATGCAACCCATACGCGATACCACTGCTCACGAGTCAGTTCGATTTTCAGTGCATCAACGGCAGTCTTCACACGTTCAATCTTTCCTGAGCCAATAATCGCGATCGGGTTAGACGGTAAACGGCGAACCCAAGCGTAAATCACTTGGTCAATGCTGTCCGCACCCACTTCTTGGCGAATCGCTTCTAGCTCATCACGAACGCGAATTGCTTGTGCTGAATCGCCACTGAAGATGCTACCACCATCGAGACAAGACCATGCCATTGGACGAATACGGTTCATCTGCAGTTGATCTAGCGTACCATCGTGGGCTACTTCGAAGTTCAATGGATTGATTTCAACTTGGTTAGTCACCAGTGGCTTACCTAGTCGAGATTGCAGTAAGTCGAACTGACGTGGTGAAAAGTTAGAGACACCGAAGTGCTTAACTTTACCGACCTTATGTAGTTCAGCGAACGCTTCTGCTACTTCATCTGCATTCATCAGTACATCTGGGCGGTGAATCAGTAATACATCCAGTTCGGTTACACCCAAGCGCTCTAGAGAATTATTTACTGATTGGTAAATATGGTGCGCGCTGGTGTCATAGTGATTGATCTTGCGATCAGGAGTGTGGTCACCACACAAGTTGATGTCGCACTTGGTGACGATTTGGATATCATCACGAAGGCTTGGCTCAAGCGCCAATGCTTCACCAAACAACTTTTCACATTGGTAGTTACCGTAAATATCCGCGTGATCAACAGTTGTGATACCAAGATCAATGTGCTGCTTCAGGAAAGTCAGGCGTTGTTGCGGGGTCATGCTCCACTCTGCTGTACGCCAGTATCCTTGCACCAACTCAGAAAGTTCTGGGCCTTGTGGCGCTGTCGTTACTCTTGCAACCATGGGTTGTCTCCTTTATCAATACTGAACGTATCGTAAGCTCGTTTTACCGAGGGCTCAACGTATAACAAATGGCAAAGGTAAACGCTTACTAAAAATGTGAGAGCCACAGAAAAACGAACACTTAAATCAATAATAGCTTGCTGTCTGCCAGTCAGCCGTTCTCCCAAAAGGCTTGTTTACCCTAATGAATTACGAAACTATCTATAAATTTGAGCAATTAAAGACGATTTAGTTCAACCGTTAAGTTGTCACCATCACTATGTAATTGAATCCAAGGAACTGAAGAAGATGAGGAAGAACTAGGCACATTCCATAAACTCATTTGCTCAGAGGAATGATGTGGAGTATTGATGAATTTGACGAGTTGTTTATCTACCATGTCGTAACCAACTCCCTCACGCTTCGCTTGTTCGAGTTGAGCGACCACATCAAACTCATCTTCCCCAATACGAA
Source organism: Vibrio sp. L3-7 (assembly GCF_963898195.1). NCBI lineage: Bacteria > Pseudomonadati > Pseudomonadota > Gammaproteobacteria > Vibrionales > Vibrionaceae > Vibrio > Vibrio sp. L3-7. The sequence goes on from NZ_CAWQUW010000023.1 coordinate 120,189, forward strand.
TAGAACTGAGAGCAAAGCCATCTTGGCGAAGGTATGCCTGAAGCTTTGTGTAACTTAGGTTCGAATATGGCAGGTTTAAGCGAACCACCTCGACGCTTGAGTCGCCCAACTCCAATTCAACATAAACATCCAGATCGTAATACCGCGTCAAATCACTGCACAGAAGAGCACCTTCGATCTCGCCACAATCCATTAGGTCATTATCGTTAACATAATTTTGAGAACTAGGTTGAGCTGAACTGCTGTTGAATACCGTACGCAACCACCAGCTTTCACTCGCTTGCGCAGAGGATGAAAGGGTATTCAGAGCCAATAACAAAGGTAGGATTAAGACTGGAAGAGTTCTCATTTATTGTGCTTATTTCGCGCGGTATGAAGCGTTCATTATACGTGACCAGCCGACAAACAACTTATTGACTGACCTCTTTTTAGCTAAAAAATTATTGGTAATGGCTAATATTAACAAGCTTGATACTAAGAAGACTTGCATTCTGTTATATCTATCGTCACAAAATACATTCAATGAATGTGTCATAATGTTGAAATTACTGGTTAATTTTCAAGGAATGTCATGACTGCAACGAACTATCTCAACCAATTGAATCAAAAGTATCTTGCGACTCATAAAGCGAAAGAAGACTTCTTTTGGGATACATATATGGGGATCAGTGACGACCACGATGGCTCGACACTCGCGCAGACTCAATGGACTGAATTTCTAAGCTCTACCGAACAAATTGCTGCTATCGAAACGCAACTAGCTGCTATCGATAAAATTCAAGATCCCCTAGAAAAAGAGAGTACGCTAACAGGCTTGAATGGTTGGTTAGCGACCTTTAGATCTCACGCTATTGAGTCTGAGCAGTCACAGAAGCTTAAAGCCGAACTCATAAAGTTTGAGGCTGAACTGTTTGAGAAAAAACAAAATCATGTGATGACTTACGTAAATGAAGCGGGTGATAAAACAGAAGGATCACTGCCAGTTTTAGGCTCAGCAGTTAGAAGTAATAGTAATGAAAAAGTAAGACTTTCTGCACACCAAGCACTATTAGATTTAGAACAGTGGCTGCTGGCTAACGGCTTCATTGAACTGATCAAAAAACGTAACCAATTTGCTCAATCACTGGGTTTTAAAACCTTCTTTGATTATTCGGTGGTTAAGACTGAACAAATGACAACACAACAGTTGTTCACGATTCTGGATGACTTCGAAACACGTACGCGTGATAACAATCTAAAAAGCCTGACCAACTTAGCAGAGCAAAAAGGTCAGAGTGCACTGGAAACCCATAACTTTATCTACTCTTTTGCTGGTGATGTTATGAATGACTTGGACCCATATGTTCCATTTTCAAAGTCGCTCAGACGGTGGATCGAATCTTTTGGTCGTCTCAACATCGACTATTCTCAAGCTACGCTAAAATTGGATCTTCTCGACCGCAAAGGAAAATACCCTAATGGCTTTTGTCATGGACCCATTCCTTCTTTCTACGATCAAGGAGCTTGGGTTGCAGCTCAAGTAAACTTCACCAGCAACGCAAAACCCGATCAAATAGGCAGTGGTTATGACGGGATTAACACGCTGTTTCACGAGGGTGGCCACGCCGCGCATTTCGCTAACGTTAAAATGAATGCGCCTTGTTTCTCTCAAGAATTTGCACCAACCTCAATGGCTTATGCCGAAACCCAATCGATGTTCTGCGACAGTCTGCTGACCGATGCCGACTGGCTAAAACAGTACGCTCTGAATTCAGAAGGCCAATCTGTGCCAGACAAATTGATTAAAGCTATCATTGATAACAAACAACCATTCAAAGCCTATGAAGAACGCAGCATTCTTGTGGTTCCTTACTTTGAACGCGCGCTTTACGAATTGGCTGATGAAGATCTTACGCCGGAAAAAATCACAGCTCTTGCTCGCCATAGTGAGAAAACGATTCTTGGATTGTCTTGCAGCCCACGTCCGTTAATGGCGATTCCACATTTACTGTCCGATGAGGCTTCTTGCGCTTACCAAGGTTATCTATTGGCTCATATGGCGGTTTATCAAACTCGCGCCTATTTCACCGACAAGTTTGGTTATTTAACGGATAACCCAGAGATTGGTCCATTACTGGCTAAACACTACTGGCATAAAGGCAATAGCGTTGACCATAACGGAACAATCAAAAGCCTGACCGGAGAAGGGTTTAATGCAAAATATCTTGCTGACGAGTGTAACTTATCATCAGAAGAAGCATGGGTGATTGAAGAGAAGAAAATCAAACAACTTTCTGAGAGAGAACAAGCACCAGCTGCCGATTTGAACGCCAAAATATCGATAGTCGATGGCGCGTTAGAATTAGCAAACAATAACAAATCAAATCATCAAATGTGTGACGATTTTGAGCATTTTATTATCGAACAATACGGCCGATAAGTAGCGAAACGATATCTAAACATCCCTAAAAAGCAAAAAAGGACGATCACTGATCGTCCTTTCTTTTGTACTAATCTTAGCTTTCTACTAGGCGTTATATCGTGACACAAGCCGGTTGAGTTTCGTTCTCGAAATCAATATCGACAGAATCAACGCTTCGTAAAGACTTTCTGTGAATACCAAACACTTGTCCCGTCAAAACAATATAAAACTTTTCTGTTTTGAGTAAATGCCAAGCTTCATCAAGAGATTCAGCATAAACCTTGTTTTTGAGATCTTGCGGGCGAGTACCAGCAACTCTTCCATGTTTACGTGCTAATTCAAATAATCCATTTCGATTAGGCTTACACGTAAATAGGGTATCATTTCCATAAATAACACCCTTAGCCGTAATGCTCTTAACCATTACATTTCTCCAAATAATAATTCCACTCGTAATACTTGAGTGGCATACCACATGTCGATTTGTGGATGCTTAAACTGCATAAAGAAGAGAATATGGTGTAACGACCGGGCAAGCGATTACACCATAGCATTCAGTTTCAGTATTTGAGATCTTAGAAGTAGTAGTAAGCTGCTGCGAATACGTGTGTCTCTTCGTCGTATTGTGCGCTAGTCTCACCAACACGGTAACCATCTAGATCTTGTTTGATATCGATACCCATGTCAGCGTTATCAGCGATACGGTACATTGCAGCGATGTTGATGTAAGAAGAATCTACGTCAGATTGACCATCTAATTCATTGCTGTTAGATGCGTAACCCGCTGCAATTGTTAGGTCTGCAGAAACCGCGTAACCACCTGAAACGTAGCAACCAGTGTCTTTCTTAGAATCGCTTTCATCAATCCAAGAGTTCATACCTAGTGTAAGGTCGCCAACTTTTACGTTACCAGACACCGTATATACTTCGTAATCAGCATCGTTATCACGTGATTCATAGCCAGCGTAAAGGTTGAACACCTCTTGCTCTAAACCGATGTAACCGTTAATACCTTTGTCAGCATCGTTATGATCGTCGTCAGTTTCAAAGTAAGAAACGCCGTAAGCAAAACCATTGGTTGCACCTTGGAACTTAATAACGTTGAACGCATCAGAAGCGTCGCCAGCAGAAGCACCAAACTCGTAAGTTGTATCACCAGCGCCATCTACTTTATCTAACGCCGTATCGTTTTCCCAACCGAATGAAGCGATACCGAAACCAGTATCAAAACCAAGCCACGCTTTATCTACGTCAGTTGCTGGACCAGTATCGATACCGTTTGTCCAACCCGCCGTTGCTGCGTCATTCGCTGAAACGTTGTTGTCTGTCGTGTAGTTCACCATCAAGTCAGTTTCGAAGTAACCAACAATACGGTTGTTGCGGTAGTTTACTGCAAGAGTAAGACCTGTCGCCCAGTCATCATAAAACGCTTTAGAACCTGTGTCGTAGTAACCACCAACACCGAAAGAACCTGATACTGAAAATTGATCTTTATGCATTGAATCAAATGCAAACATGTCTTCATTTTGGCTGTTTTGGCTGCTTGTGCTTACAGCGAAAGCTGAACTTGAAATGCTCGCAATCGCAAGTGCTACTAATGTCTTTTTCATGATAACCACTACCTATATATATTAATTTGGCCTTGTTAAACCGGCCTTTTGGAATGGCGCTATTGTTCAAAAAAATACGTTATTGATATACCGTAAAACTACTGAAATTTCATACCTTCTGTGAATTTAATTAAATAAAGATATATTGACACTTACTTTACATTGAGAATCTAAATCCGAGCGTAAAGCCGATATCGGTAGTGTTATCCATGTTACGGATATTTTCGATCATCAGAGCTTCAACCGCGAGTTGATACAGACGATATCGATATCCTACGACCACTTCGTTAGAGGTTTCAGAAAAGTCAGGGTCATTACTCGCCCAGCCTTGATAGTTGAGAGATTCGATAAGTAAACTGTGGCGTTGACTCAGGCGATATTCATACCCTATCGCCCAACTTGTACTGAGGTTTTCAATGCTTAGGTTTTCATCTCTAGCGGAAGAGCCATCGCTGTTTCGATGTACGAGCCCGAGAGTGGAGAATATGCTATGCCTTGGCGTGATGTAGCTGTAATTGAGTTGAACACCCTGCTCGAAGCTTGTTCTCGCAAACTGTCCATTTTTTACATTGTTATAAAACAACGAACCACCAGCCGAGAGCGATATTGGCCCTCTAGAATACAGCAGTAGTTCATTGTAAAAAGTCAGCGCATTAGTTAAATCATCACCTTCAAAGTCAGACACATGGACGCCCGCATTGTTAAAATCCATTGTGAATTGATCTTCAGCCACTTCATCACGGCCATTCTGTCCAATACCGAATAGATCATGGAATCCCATAACAAAGCTGTCTAATCCATTGTCTTTAGCAGTAACGACTCGATAATCTAACTCTGTTTTCCATATTGGAGATGCTTGCCACTGAACGGCAATGTTGGATTGATTCTGATAATAATCGAGTGAATAAGCGCCTGTATGAGCCCATATACTCGCCTGGGTATAAGAGGACTTGAATTCAATGGTTCCCGCTCTATTAGGTTGAGCAGAACGAAGCTGAGTTGAAAGCACATTTGAATGTATTGGAGATTGGGCATAAACAAACAGAGGAGACGCTAGTGCTGTACGAGAAGTTAGCATCAACAATGATAAGGTCAGTAGTACTCTTAAAATAATCACGGTTTTTATTCGGTGGTATTAAATGCCGTGAGCCTATAAAAAACACCGTTCAATTGCTGCAGTAAAAGTACGGCTTTTCGCTATGCCTCATATAATAAAGCGTTATAAAAAAAGAGAACTTAGAACACCTTCGCGATCTTGTAATGTTAACTTGCGCTGTCGTGCTTTAGCGAATATCTTCAGCGCGTGAATGAGTAGCCGAACTATTGATAAGGAAAAAATGTGAGCGCTTCTAACTATAGCTTTGAACAATTATTAATGAAGCAATCTGCAACTTTGATCAATAGTGACCCAAACAACTTTCAAACAACTTGGTCGCAAGCGAGCTTTGACGTACTTGATTGGTTTGGTATTGACCGTCTTACACTTTACCCAAATTCAATGGTCTTATTAGAAGATGGCAAGACGTGCTCAGTCTCCAAAAAACACATTCCTCCAGTTAACAAGAAGAACCTTATTGGTGGTAATTATCTTGATTACTTGAAGCTTTTGAAGACTAACGAGACCTATCTAACCTTCTCAAAAGATGAGCTCATAAACAGCGATAACTATGTATTAAAGCAGTTGTATAAAGAAGGGGGACGATGGCACTGTATCATACCACTACAGCTATTTAATCAACGTTGGGGAGCGTTGTCTTTTACTAATTTTCACGATGCCGACACCAATTTCGACCTAGAAGACATCAAACGCTTAAAGTTAGTCTGTGAAGTTTGGCTTTGTTACTGGCAACATTCCACACTAGCTAGAACGCTAAAACAGAATGAGAACCGACTAGAAGACGACAGTGATAAGCTACTATTACTGACAAAAAAGCAGACCAAAGTTTTAGCGCTGATTGCTCAAGGGTTTAGCGCGAAAGATTGCGCAGAGCAACTTCACTTAAGTTCAAGAACCATAGAATCTCATAAGTATAGAATGCTTGGGCTGCTCAATTTAAATAACCATAACGAGCTCATTCAATTCGCCTTACGCAATGGCCTAGGTCTTACAGAAAACATCCACACGACACGTTAAAATAAGGCACTCAATATTTCTCAGGCTCGATGTTTCTCCAACTAGATATGTCTTAAGCTCGATACCGCCTATTACTCGTTACCTTCACTCAGAGCAAATTTGATCTCATCAGAAGAGAAACCTTTTCGACTCAACATTGCATAAGCTTTAGAGCGTTCTTTATGGTCATTAAGATCATAGGATTTTTTCTGTAACTGCTCTAAACAAGAAGAGTAGAAATCCAGTTGCTCTTCATTAATCAATCGGTCGATTAACGATGGCAGTTCACTGGTATCTATTTGTCGTTGTCTCAATTCTTGCTGGATAGCAGTCAAGCCTTTACCTTTACGAGCATACTTAAGCACTTCTTTCTCTAAGTCAGCCTTCTCTGCTTTAATTTGCATGTTACTCATAAGTTCATGGGCTTGCGGGTGCTGATCAATCGCCACTTTCACTTGTTGATAGCTAAAACCACGCTTTTGTAGTGTCGCCACAAGCTTTTCACGGCTCATGGTAAAGCTTGTGTAATAGTGGTTAATTCGATCTATTAAGATGGTTTGTTCATCAATAGATTTCTCAAAGGACACCTTATGGATGGCATCAGAAATCACTGAGTCCTTTAGGCCCTTCTTCTTCAATTTTTCGACAATATATCGAGAGCCAAATTCACCAGAAAAAGCTTGTTCCACAAATTGTTCTGCAAACACTTGGTCAGACTTGAGATACCCAAAGCCTTTCAAGGTGCCCAAAGTTTCATCTATCCATTCTTGATTGTCGGTTTTCACTTTGAGCTTTGCAATCAGCTCGCTTTCCGTCATATCTCTCTGAGTTAAATGCCACATCGCAGAGTTCATAACACTTTCAATTCGCGTCGCTTTTCTTACCGTTGTATTTCTAGTATTCGTTTTTTGCTGTGGATTATCCATTCGATTTCAACTGTCCAGACTGAGCCTACCCCATCATAACTTAATTCTAAGATAGGGAAATGACATAAAAGAACGAGATTCAGATAAACTGATAGCCATTAAAAATGGACGCGTATTCACGCGTCCATTTAATTTCACACTAAGAGGTCGACTATAAGCCGAAAATAGGTCTCTCTGTACTCGCTATTTTCGTACTAACCCTTTCTGTATTAGCTCTCTTCGTGATTGTAAATGTGTACATCGCGTTGTGGGAATGGAATCGTGATGCCTTCTTCATCAAAGCGTTTCTTCACGGTTTCCGTCACATCCCAATATACATCCCAGTAATCCTCAGTCTTAACCCAAGGTCTCACTACGAAATCAACCGAAGACGTATTCAAGGTATGAAGCTTGATCATATGTTCTGGTTTTTTAAGCACTAAAGGGTGCGCAAGAATGATGTCGTTCAACACGCCTTTCGCTTTATCGATATCATCGGAATAACCAATACCAAAAACCATATCAACACGTCTAACGCGCTCCGCAGTAATGTTGTTAATCACATCACCCCAAATCTTGTTATTCGGGATCACCAAACGTTGGTTATCGATGGTTTGAATCGTAGTAGACACTAAGCTCATGTCTTTTACTGTTCCTTGAACGCCAGCAACTTTAACCATGTCTCCAACATCGTAAGGGCGATAGATTAAGATCATCAAACCTGATGCAAAATTGGACAAGGTATCTTGTAAGGCAAAACCAATGATGACACCCGCGACTCCAAAACCAGTAAGTAACGGTGCAAGCTCTATCCCTATCTGAGACAGGGCAATAAGCAAACCGATAAACACGACGGCTTTGGAAGCAATTGATACAAAGAACTCTTGCATCAAAACACTGAAATCCATTTTTGAATGCGAAACGCTCTTACGAACCGTTTTACGAGCAACGTTGGCAATAAGGCGAGTCACATACAAAATACCTAAGAACAGCGCGAGCTTGACGACAAAAGAAGGGGTATTGTCAAACGCCCAAGAACTAAACGAACGCAACCAACCGTCCAATAGGTCTAACGCGACATCAACATCCAGCACGTCAGCATTAATATCCCCTGTGGTTGCCAATAAAATGCGCTTGTAAGACGTCACATCCACACCAAACGGGCTCATCATAGAGATATTGTTCTCTAAGCTGGCAGCCATTACACTGGTTCGTTCACTGAAGCGTATTAGCTCAGTTTTAATCGTCGCCTTTTCTTCTTCGCTAACAAAAGACAAACGACGCTCTAAATCCTGACGTTGAGTGTCTGTGTAAAGAATCGCATTGATCAGATATTGAGAACGAGAAATCAAAGCGGCTTTTAGCTGATCTTCCTCAGCCGATACCTCAACGCCTCTTTCTTTCGACCAACTTAGGGTTTTAGAGAGCTGTTGATAATAAACATCCATCATCCCAATGCGCTTTTGAATCAGCAGCTCAAGGCGCTTTTTCGCATCTCCCTCCGCCGAACGGTTCTCTTGACTCATCGAGACAATTTTAACTTCATTCAATGAAAGCAAATGTTGTAAAAGCTCAACCTGTTGAGCAAGAACAGCATCTAAGCCTTCCTTTTTATCGGATGATAATTGGGAAAAAATCTCTTCACGCAACGCTTGGTTCTTTCGTCTCAAGATATCTTCTAGAAAAGGCTTTTCAGCATCGTGGGCTGTTTCTAGAGTCGTTAGGTCCAGCATTAGCTGGTCTTGTACTTCTGTTATTTTATCAACGCTTTGTGCAAAACTTCCAAATGCGACAAGCGTCAACATTAACAATAGACAACGCCAAACCTTCATCATATTAATTCCTATTATTGTCTAAATTGACCCTATAAATAGTAGTAAAAAGAATATGGATAACAAGCATTTAAACGTATGTTGTGTTAAAAATTCGCAAAAAATCAATCCGTATCTAATATTTGAGAGTTCCAATCCCCTCTTATGACCTGTAAAGTACGCACCCAACAAAGAACAACGAGCAATGTCATCACTTGGGCGCATGCACTAAAGCACCTTTAATCCGATGTTGGCTCACAGTAAGAGAGCATAAAAAATGAACAACGAACTTGATATTATTGAGTCTCTGGAAGAGCTAGAAAAATTCCTAATTTCGGTTGAAGCTGGTGGTTTAGGCCTCGAAGGCGTGGAAGGCGTAGGCATGGCAACCAATAACTCTGATGGTCGTCACTTCGTTGCTGTATTCAACAGCAGCCACAAAGTTCTGCTCGCTCGCTGGATCACTAAAGAAATCTTTGAAAATGGCAAAGACTTAGTACGTAACGGTCCACGTCGTTCTCACTAAATCATCCTAACTAAACCTTGGAATCCCAAGAATCAGTTAACAAAGTCGAATGAAGTAAGCCCAATCTGGTTCCTAGCGAATGATTGGGCTTTTTTATGCCTGTTTTTTACTGCTGTCTTAACTGCAATCAAGACCACTCTTCCCTTAACTCGCCCGTATAATTAGCTCGTAGGTAACCATTACTTTGGTGAACAAATCAGCGAAAAACCGAAAAGAGCAGATTATTATGAACTTAAGTCAGACCTCGATGCCTGAGTTGTTGGCGCTGACATTAATGCAGCCCTGTTACTTTGACAATTTTATGACTTGTGGCACGAAGCAAAGTTATCTAAGCTAGCCGCAATTCGACTAGCTAGCTTTAATTATTAACTAATTCAACGACTGACTGATTTGCAAAGCACACCACTACTTTTCTTATCCAAACAGAATCGCCGACAAAAGCATTCTCTTTGGGCGCTTTTTCTTACCGGACTGGTTATCGTAACTTGTCTGGCAAGTACTCTGTCTGCAAACAAAGTAACCACTTCAGCTTCCTTAATTGGACAATCAATACTTGTCGGCGCAGAAACCAGCCACCCACAAGCAAACGTCGCATCTTTCGATAAAATGTCTGAGCTCTATGCCAGTGTTTTCGGTGCTGAAGCGTCTAAAATGCTGACAACACCAAATTCAAGCTCCTGCAGCCTAAGTTCAAAAATGCTCACCTTTGCCACGCCTAAAACGGGCTGGCTGACCCCTTTTGTTCTGCTTCTCGCTGTCGCATTTAACTTACCACCTCACATCTCAAGGTTATCAAGAGATAATCATCGCTCTTCCAGACCAACAAAACTTCGGTTACATCTAAAGCACTGTATATTTAGAGAATAAATAACCGGGCTATTCCACCCTTTTATTTATTTTTTGGAGATACATTTGTGTACAACACACTACTAAATAAGTTTGTCGACTCGTTGACACTCTGCATGCGTACATGCACGAAAACTATAATCATTACCGTTTTGGTTATGACATCATTTACCGCTCTAGCACAGACTACGGGCTGGATAAGTGCACCTGAGCATCCACCTGTAAAAATGCGAATGATGTCGACGGGTGAACAGTCGAATGACGGTTCAACAATTCAAACCATATTGGATGTTGAGCTCGACGGAGACTGGAAAACCTATTGGCGTAGCCCTGGTGAAGGCGGTATTCCACCAAGCTGGGACTGGTCTGATTCAACGAATATAGAATCAGTAGACTGGCACTGGCCGATTCCTAAGTACTACGAACAACTCGGTGTGATGACGTTAGGTTACAAAAAGCACGTCAGCTTTCCAGTTACCTTAACGCTGAAAGACAACACGCAGCCTGCGGTATTCAGAGCCTCTCTCTCATTTCCGTCGTGTACGAATATCTGTGTTTTGACTGACTATGACATCGAACTCCCTATCGACACGCAAACATTGCAGCTCGATGAGGAAGCAATGTTCTTATTCAACCAAGGCATGAGCCAATCTCCACGAGAAGCGAATCGTACCTCAGTTAACGGACTGTTCTGGGACAAGAGTAAACAACAGCTGGTTACTCAGTTAACGAGCAAAGAAGGTTGGGATAAGCCTCAGGTTCTGATCGACGGCCAAGAAGTGAACGATGACTTCTTTGCTCAACCAGCGGTCCACATTACAGGTAATACGTTGACCGCGGTCTACGATGTCAGCAACTGGCTTGGAGAAGTCGACTTAACCGATCGTACTGTGAGTATCACTGTTTCTGATACCAACTTCGCGGAAGAAATGGTTGCACCGGTTAGTTCTAAGCCTATCGCATACCAAGAGAGCAATAATGGTTTTTGGGTGATGCTTGGCTTTGCCCTCATTGGTGGTTTGATACTCAATATCATGCCGTGTGTACTGCCAGTATTAGGGATGAAGTTAAACAGCATCATTCACAACCAAGGCGCATCAAATCGTCACATCCGAATTTCATTCTTAGCTTCAGCTATGGGGGTGATTACCTCCTTCGCGTTGTTGGCCTTTGGCATGACCGTTCTAAAAATGGGTGGTAACGCAATTGGTTGGGGAATCCAATTCCAAAATGTTTGGTTCATTGGTTTCATGTTGATCATCACTTTATTGTTCTCGGTTAACTTGCTCGGTCTATTTGAATTCAGATTGCCATCAAGCATGAACACTTGGATGGCCACCAAAGGTAATGACTCCCACAGCGGTCACTTTGTCCAAGGCATGTTCGCGACACTGCTTGCTACTCCTTGTAGTGCGCCATTCTTAGGTACGGCTGTGGCTTACGCATTAGGGGCGAGTTACCAAGAACTGTGGGCGATATTCATTGCTTTAGGTATAGGTATGAGTGCGCCTTGGTTAATCTTTGCAGCTTTCCCAAGCTTGACCAAACTGCTCCCAAAACCTGGAGCTTGGATGTTCAAGGTCAAGCTAATCTTTGGTTTGATGATGTTTGCCACTAGCTTATGGCTAGCAAGCTTGATGACGCCGTTTATTGGCAAATTCCCAACAATATTACTGTCACTGTTTATTGTGATATCAGTCTTGATTTGGATTGGCCGTAAGTTAGGTCGCAAAGTACTTATTCCTATCGTCGCAACCACAACCTTGGTGTTTGGCGCTGCGTTAATCATAGGAAGTGTTACCGCTGATAATTGGTCAACACCAATTGTTGATGACCTTGCTTGGCAAAAGCTTGACGCGAAACAAATCCCTCAGCTCGTTGAGCAAGGCAAAACGGTATTTGTTGATGTAACAGCAGAATGGTGTATCACCTGTAAAGCCAACAAGATCGGTGTCATTCTTCAAAATCCTGTCTACAACCACCTACAACAAGAAGACATTGTCTTGATGAAAGGCGACTGGACAACACCCAGCGAGAGTGTCACTCAATATCTACAAAGCAATGGACGGTTTGGTGTGCCATTTAACATCGTATATGGGCCAAGCTACACCAACGGTATCCCATTGCCTGTCATTTTAGACAGCGCGACGGTCGTTCAAGCCATCGACGCTGCGAGGTAATGGATGAAGACTCCCAAAAACGCTCTCAGAAACGAAGATAAAGCCACTTCGACTATAGACAACGCTGTAAGTAATGAGGCTCTGAAAAATGAAGCCAACAAGCCAAGTCGTCTTAAGAAGTGGGGTAAAGAACTCGTCTCAATGATACTGATTGTTGGCGTGGTGTCATTTGCCATGGACTTTTATCACAGCAGGAATATGCCTCAGGGAGACGCCATTTCAATCGTTGGCCAATCACTCCAAGGTGAGGATATTGATGTTATCGAGCTAAGCAAAAATGGTAAGCCCGTCATTGTTTATTTTTGGGCAACATGGTGTGGTGCATGCAAATTAGTGAGTCCGACCATTAATAGCTTCAGCGACTCGCATCAAGTGGTGTCAGTCGCCTTGTCATCTGGGTCAGACGAACGTGTTCAGCGGTTTTTGGATGCCAAAGAATATCAATTTCCGACTATCAACGATATTTCAGGATCGATCAGTAGGGATTGGGGAGTCAACGTCACTCCAAGCATTGTCATCATCAAAGATGGAAAAATAAGCAGTATCGCAACAGGCGTTACTTCCCCTATTGGGCTTTGGCTAAGAACCTACTTTTCCTAATAAACCAGGTAAAAGATAAGCCACTTATTAATAGATTTAAATCGCTAAAGACGAACCTCTAGCGGTTACACAAAATTAGAGAATAGAAATGAAAAAGCATCTTATAAGCACATTGATTATTAGCTCATTGATGAGTAGCAGCGCTTTTGCCGAGTTAAACAAAGAACAGACTCAGCAACTTGAAGAAATTAACCAATTTCTAAAAGACAACCCTTCAACGATCTCAGGTTTACATACCAGCTTAGAGCAGTATGTCGCAGGACAAGAGCAAGCGATGAAGGCTCAAGCAGAGAGTCACGACTGGCTGTATAACAATGATGCTCACCCAATTACGGGCAACCCAGATGGTAAATCGGTCATCATTAACTTTACCGATTATAACTGCCCTTACTGTAAACGCTTGGAAAAGGGCTTGGTTCAATTAGCTTCTGAAAACAACGACATCAAAGTGATCAACGTGTACTTATCGTTTAAACAGCAGCAAGTCGACGGCCTCAATACCAATGCCGCTTTATACGCGATGAAAGTATGGAAAGACAACCCAAAAGCATTCCCTGAAGTTAACCGATTACTGATGGCTAAAAGTGGGATTCATTCGAAAGGCTCACTAGAAGCCGTTGCTAAGAAGACGGGAACAGAGGCGGAACTAAAAACAACTCAAGAACAAAGCCAGGTTCTAACCACTAACCATCAAACGTTCAGTGCACTAGGCTTAACGGGCACTCCAACCATGATGATGAACGGAAATACTTTACCGGGATATGTGCCTTACGATCGACTAAAAGACATCGTGGATGACGCTTTTTAATCAATTGTAAATAAGAGAGATAAAGCTCCAAAACTGAAACCGATAAAGCCTACTTGCACAAACTTGCAGTAGGCTTTTTCATTGCTTCGAAATAATAGAACACTTTGAAACAGCAGTTCTGAAATCATGGTTTTGAAACAAAAAAGCAGTCGAAGTGTCACCATCTCGCAACGGGATCTTAATGTATCTTAGTTACTCTGAAAGCAGTTCTGTCGAAGAGTCCATACATGTGACAACTCTAGACAACTGTCCTTTGACCGAGCCTCGCTCGGTCTTTTTTTTGCTGATTTTAAATGACAGAAAATCGTACTGGTTCATCAGCTTAAATCTAACCTAACTAACTCAACAAGCGACATACAAGAGCGCCCGGCTCCCTTAATGCATCGACGTTATAGCTGAGTACACGTCCTACCGATGGTGCATGATAACGACGACATTCATTACCAAAAGCATCGTATTGAATTGCTAACAGATCATCCTGCTCCACACTTTGTAGCAGTTCTACCTGAGGTAACACAAAACCACCAATATCAGCACGAATAGAAACCACATTGTTCCCTTCTATCCAGTCCATTTGAGGCAATGGCTGATTCGACGAAATACGTGCTTCATTAGACTCAAGCATGTCATAGTACGACAGCATATTAACAACGCCATCGACAGCTCTTTGAATCATCTCCGGTTGAGTAAATTTACCCATCCCCACTTCTACCGTAATGCTCGGAATCCCACTGCGATTCCACACCGTTTCAAGAATACCTGGGTCGCCGGGATCATTGAGCACACAATCTGGCTGCATCAATCTAGCCATCTCCAAGCATTGCTCAATTCGGTAATCCGCAAAAACATAGAGAGGATAAACGGCGCCACGAGTTTGGGTATGCAGATCAACAGCAAAAGTGGCATTGTGTTTGAGCAAGCGATCCCACAGAGACGCAACAAAGCGTTCCGCCGCCAAACCTTGCGCATTACCCGGAAAAAGTCGGTTTAGATTAGCAGGGCATGATCCTGGATCAGAAGAGATGAAATCGCGGCTGTGGTTTAACAAACCAGACAAATTCACAGTAGGTACAACGGTCACCGTGCCTTTTAGCTTTTTGCCCACTAAGTCTCTGACAATTTGTTGAGCAGCTAACACACCATTAAGTTCATCACCATGAATACCCGCAGTGACCATCAACTTAGGGCCGTCTTGGCTACCCTTGAAAACAGACACCGGCATATTTTTAGGTTGCCCTAGCCC
The DNA here is from genome assembly GCF_963898195.1 of Vibrio sp. L3-7. Classification (NCBI taxonomy): domain Bacteria; kingdom Pseudomonadati; phylum Pseudomonadota; class Gammaproteobacteria; order Vibrionales; family Vibrionaceae; genus Vibrio; species Vibrio sp. L3-7. The sequence continues at coordinate 135,232 of NZ_CAWQUW010000023.1, forward strand.
ATCACTGGTGACTTGAAACCAAAACTGATGCTCTCCAACGGGTAAGTCTTCAACATTCAAGGAGCCAATAACCTGCCTACCTTGTAAAACATCGCCTAAGTACTCTGTTTTCATCAAACTTCTCCGTCCTGTTGAGCAAAATCTATTCTTTCTGAGTTTTTGCATCATAGAGGATATCTTAATCAGTACAAACAGTTAATCGGATTACAAGCGCTGTTCCGCCCATAAAGCTCGCTCACATCATCACCACTTATCCCAAATTGAAACTTGGTAAAGTTAGCAATTCAACACACTTAACTTACCTAACCATTCACAAACAGCTCAGTCCATTGAAATAAAAGTGCAATAAAATCAACACTTAAAAAGTTCCCCATTCACGAAAATGTAATTTTATAGAAATGAAAGCTTAATTTATCTGCTCTAAATTAGCTTCATATCGAAACGGAGAGCACATTGCTCACGGATTTTAAAATACAAGGTAAGTGATTATGAAAAAGGCAGTTCTAGCTTCTGCAGTGGTAGCGGCACTAGTTTCAGGTTCATCTCTAGCAGCAACAGTTTACAGCTCTGATGGTACAGAACTTAAAATTGGCGGTCGCGCAGAGTTCCGTGGTGATTTCATCGGGTCAGGCGGTAAAGAAATCGACGGAACCATGAAGAATAAAAGCCGTGTGCGTTTAAATGTTGGCGGTACCACTGAAATCACTAGCGACCTATCTGGTTTCGGTTTCTACGAAGCAGAACAAGGCGTAAATTCATCAGCGGATAACGATGAAACTGATAACTTTAAACAACGCTACATGTACGCTGGACTTGAAGGTAACTTTGGTGCTGTTTCGGTAGGTCGTCAAGATACAGCCGCCGCTCAAATCTCAGAAATGTCGGATGTTACTATCTACTCTGGTGATCAAAAAGCCTTCATTAACGCAGGCAACGAGCAGATCAACAACACGTTTGTATACGCTTATGATGCTGATGCGCTTTCTTTAAAGGCAAGTTTAATCGCTGGCGAAGATAAAGATACTGACGGTTACGGTATCTCTGGTATCTACACATTGCCAATGGGCTTAGGTTTTGGTCTTGGTTATTCTGGTAACGACAACGGTGCTGGTAACGGTTCAGCAACCGCCGTGATCGCTGGTATCAATTATAAGATGGATGCTCTATACCTAGGTGCTACCTATACAATGGGCGACCTAGACGACAAAGCTAAGACTGAGTTTTCCGGTGTAGAAGTCGCGGCTAAGTACAAACTAACAGACCAATTTGAATTGGCTGCTTTGTACCAAAAACAAGAAAAAGACGCGACACAGAACATCACTGTAGATACAGCTGATTTCTTCGAGCTAACGGGTACATACAAGTTCAACAAGTCTATCCGTACTTACGTTGCTTACCAATTAAACAACCTAGACGATGTGAAAATTGCGGGTCTAGAGACACAAAGCGAAGATTCTCTTCGTTTAGGTGTTCGTTACGACTTCTAATCTAAATTGACTTTAGATAAAGACAAAAGGTTGGGCAATTGCCCAACCTTTTTTCATATTCAAATATTCTGACCAACTTCATCAATGCTTTTTCTGGTTTCATTGTGTTAAATCCGTATCATAGGTTAACCACATCAAATAATTAGAAGCATCATGTCACAACACCATCCGATTCAAGGCGCTAGCTGGATGCTAACCGCTGGTTTAGCCTTTGCCGTTATTAACAGCCTAACTCAAATCGCTAGTATTCATTTCGGACTTACTTCTACCACCGTCGCCGTTATCCAATATTCCATTGCTTTGTGCGCCATTCTCCCTTATCTAAAAACTTTGGGTATCCGCCGAGCACTAAGAACCGACAACCTCAAAATGCACGTGATCCGTGTTTTGTTATCCGTTATCGGTATTCAACTTTGGATCTGGGCTCTCGCTTACCCCGTGCCAATTTGGCAAGGCATTGCCCTTCTCATGACCTCTCCACTGTTTGCAACCATAGGTTCTGGCCTTTTCCTCAAAGAAAAAGTTGGAGCAGCTCGTTGGGGTGCAACTCTGGCAGGTTTCATTGGTGCGATGGTCATTCTTGAACCGTGGGGCGAAGATTTTAACTGGGCAACATTATTACCCGTTGGCGCTGCTTTCTTTTGGGCTTGCTACTCACTAATGGTGAAAAAGCTCTCTTCACAAGACAGTCCTTCAACCATGGTGGTCTACCTTTTACTATTGATTACGCCATTTAACATCCTACTTGCTGCTCCAGATTGGCAGACTCCAAGCGGCGGTACGATTTGGGCTATCTTAATTGTCATCGGTGTTATGACGGCACTCGCTCAATGGGCAATTGTAAAAGCCTACTCAGTCGCTGATGCTTCATTCGTACAACCATTTGACCACGCAAAATTACCGCTAAATGTCTTAGCAGGTTGGATTGTATTTAGCTGGGTTCCACCGGGTCGTTTATGGCTCGGGGCTGCTATTATTATTGCGTCAGTCGCATTTATAACGCACTGGGAAACGAAAAAGCCGTCAAAACTGAAGAAAGTTTAGGGTTAGTGAAATAAATAGTTCAACTGTCCGTTCTATATGGATAAGAGAATTCAAACGAGGCCGTAACCATGAAGAAACCAGTCAAGATTACACTATACCGTTGGGCAGGCAGCTGGGGTCCATTTAAAGTTAATATCCCATGTGGGGAATGTACCCTTACCAAAGACATTCTTAAAGATACTTTTGAGAATGAGTTATCAGATGTCGATGTCGAACTGGAAGTGAAAGATTGGTTGTCTCACTGGTGGGAGCCTCTAAAACTGGGCTCTTGGCATGCTCCAATCCTTGTTGTTGAAGGCAAGGTTGTTAGCCAAGGTGAGGCACTCAACCGCGGCGTGTTAGTTCAATCGGTAATTAAAGAATGGACGAAACGAGACAGCTTGAAAGGTAACATTGTTTACGGCAAAGCGACCTGTCCGTTCTGCGTCAAAGCAAAGAAAATGCTTGATGAGGCAGGTGTCGAATATCAATACCACGATGTCGTAAAAGACAGCGCGGCCTTATATCGAATGATCCCTGAAGTGAAAGCGCACATTGGTGAGAAAACGCCGGTAACCGTGCCTCAGATCTGGCTTGATGGTAACTACATCGGTGGAGCTGACAATTTGGAAGCATGGATGAAAGAAAATGGTTTAGACACCATCCCTAACAATGTTGTCGACTTGTCCAACCAATCCGCTAGCTGATCTCGCTCAGAAGAGTCATGAGATTGATGATTAGCGAATAAGTTTTTTGTGTCCATCCACAAAAACGTACAACGATGAAATCATCCATCGTTAATACGAAAAAGGCCTTAAACTTCATCGAGTTTAAGGCCTTTTAAAATTCCGTTTTGGAAAATGCTTACTTAGCCATTTTCTTCATCATTCGCTTAAAGAACGACACTTTCTTCGGCTTTGATTTGCCGTACAATGCTTCATGCATCATGTTTTTTGCTACCATTTGACCAAGGTATGCGTGGCCTAGTTCGTAATTCATGCTTATCTCCGCACATCATCTACTTTTCTTGTGTGCGGATTCTACACTTAAAGCACTCAAAAACAAGATCTAAATCACATTTTAGTGCAATTAGACTCCTCAATTTCATAACGTAGCTTTGAATTGCAGTCTCAAACAAGATTATTTTTAAACAACAACAAGTTAATAGACATGTCCATGTCGATTTAATCATCGTATGTAAAACCATTAAAATCTATTTAACAGCCACTAATAAACCAAGTGTAAACAGTCATAAAAAAAGCAGCTCAAGTGAGCTGCTTTTTTAAATACTAGTACGAAAACGTTAGCTACGCTTTGGCTGCTTATAGGTTTTACCAGCAATTTGGTATGTGTCTTTTTGCTTTAATTCGAACATAGTTTCAAAGAACCAAGCGGCAAATTTGATTAAGTCATCGCCTTCATTCATTACATGCTCGATAAACTCTTGCTCTTCGCCTTGTTCGTTTTCTTGAAGCGTCACGTGGTAAATACGCTTTTCGCCTTCGACTTCAGCTAACGCAAATTGACCAGTCAATGATGCGGCAGCCTCAGAGACTTCGGTATCCTCACTAGATTTCAATAACTCAAGTGCTTGAGGCAGGCCATCTAGTGCGCAGATAGCTTTTACCAGTACTTCAAATTCATTTTGCTGCATGTTGTATTACCTATTAAATGGACCGAAGTATTGTAGGAAACCATCCATACAAATACAACATCTTAACGATGGCACGTTGGACTATCGCGCATTAAGTATTTAACTATATTCCACTTCGGTAGCACCAACTTTCTTATTCATTCTCGTTGAAGACCAAAGTACCCAGCCCATACCAGCAGCAATGATCAGATAAAACACACCAAGTTGCAGATGAGTCGTCACCCAACTTTCAACCAAATATCCACCCAATAAACCAGCCAAACACATTTGAATTGAGCCCGACAAAGCCGATACGGCGCCAGCTTGCTTCTTGTGAGGTTTCAGCAACATGCTAATGGATAGAGGAAAAGATATCCCCTGAGCTATCGCTAACCAAGTAAAGGCCCACACAAGGTTGAAGATGGTTAGCTCGTGAGTGAGCAGCCAGGTGCCTGAAGCCAAAATAATTAAAATCGCAAGGCTCATCAACTGTGGCGTACTGAACCGACGATTAAGCAAGTTTAACGCGACACTACCAATCAATAGCCCTGCCGAAGGCACAATCATCAAAGAACCATACTCAGCAGCGGTTAGCCCAAGTTGTTCTTGCATTAAAAACGGGAACAACGAAAGCGACACCAAACTCGCCAGATAACTCATCCAGTTGTAACTCGCACTACTGATCACTTGTCGATTAGTCAGCAAACGACCATAGTTCTTTACAACTTGAGTAGCGTCGAAGCGGCTTTTCCCATAAGGGAGAGTCTCGGGCAACACAAAGTAGCCTAAGGTAAATATTGCTAGCAAATACAATAGAACAAACAGGAATACGGCCTGCCAGCCTAGGTGAAACGATATCCAACCACCAAACACTGGTGCGATAATGGGCATAATAGACGCGGTCACTGAGATGTAAGACAACGCTTTCGTTAATTGGGGACCATCATAACTGTCCCGAAGCACACTTCGTCCTAATACTGACGCACTACCTGCCCCCAACCCTTGGAGTAATCGTCCTACCTCTAAGGCGTTCATATTGTCAGAAAAAGCAAAACAAACGATAGTACCAACCAAGTAAATACCTTGACCCAATAAAAAAATCGGCCTTCTTCCCACGGCATCAGACATTGGGCCATAGAAAAGCTGAGACAAACCAAATCCCACAAGGAACAATGTTACAAGTAACTGCACATCCACCTGAGTAACACTTAAGTCAGAAGCAATTAATGGTAACGATGGCAAGTAGATACTTACCCCAACTTGTCCTGTTGCGATGATCATCATCGCGAGAAGTAATGGTGTTTTCTTAAAGGTCGATTGGCTCAAAAACTTTCCTCATTGTCTGATTTTTATTCGTAAAATGAGTTTACATTCAAAACTAGTAATTGATAATTAGCTAAATTGGAATTTAATTAAGTCCCAGCAGGAAATAATATGGATTGGATACTCAACGTACAAAGTTATGTAAGAGTGGTAGAGGAAGGCAGCTTCAATGGCGCCGCACGCAAGCTTAATACCACCAGCTCAGCGATCAGCAAAAGGGTCAACTGGCTCGAAGAACGTATTGGCACTCAACTACTCAAACGCACTACCCGTTCGATTAGCCAAACCGAAGCCGGCGCACTTTTTTATCAAAGAGCCAAAGATCAACTTGATAGTTGGCAGTCGATTATAGATGAGACTCGCTCAGTCAACCAAACCCCTGCAGGCTTGTTAAAGATAGGCGCGACCATTGCTGTTGGCTCCAAATTTCTCGTGCAATACCTGGATGATTTCTTAGAAAAATACCCAGACATTAAGGTTCAACTCATCACGACTACATCAGGTCAACTACCCGAGCTTAGCTTGGACCTTGTGATCAGTCGCGAACTGGAGCAACTCAACTCTTTAAGCTTTAAAAAGACCGCATTGTTTGAACACAAAGCTGGGTTCTATGCCGCGCCAAGTTATTTAGCCAAGCACGGTTACCCCTCCTGCGAGCAAGATTTGGAGAAGCACAATTCGTTGATTTGGGGAGAACGTCCTATTCGTGAAGTGACGCTAACCAAAGGCCAACGAATTACTCTCAAAGGCAACTTTGCCACCACCAACCCAGAGGCCTTGTTTCATGCTGCAAAGAGAGGAATGGGCGTGTTGTTAACCATCAAAGCGATGATTAAAGAGGATCTGAAGCAAGGGACATTAGTTCCAGTTTTGCCAAATATAACAGCTGATGAGGTGATGGTTTACGCGTACTACCCTAAGCTTGATTACTCACATACAAGAACAAAGCTATTTTTGGATCACCTGAAAGATAGACTGGATAAAGAACGGATCACTCAGGTTTTTGAATTGGATTCTGTGAAATAAGTCGCAATTTAATTTGAAAAATTATACAACACGGCCAATAATAAACTAGACGCATATCGATAAGCTTACACAAGAACATCAATATGCGTAATCATACATATACAGCTATACAAACACAGCTTACATACTGAATCTGGTTAGCTACGGATGGTGACTATGACTCAACATACGCACAACAGCATGATAGACATGGAACGCATTGGGCGCTTACTTAAATTGGAAGGTATCGACCTTTTAGAGTCGGCCGTGCTCACTTTGCACCAAACATTTGGCACTCAATACACCAGTATCATTGAGAAAAAGTACTTTCCAGATCAAACGGTCCCTTTGGTAATTGCCCATTCAGACCATGTATTGCACGACAAAATAAACGCCCGCCATGGTCAGATCTACCAACAAGCTGTGAATCAAAAACATCCCGATTGCTCATTTGCACAATACATCATTCAATCGTTACCTACATCGGCGTTTAGACAAGAAATAACCTCTCAGAATTCAATCGCTATTCCTACTCGGACTCAAAGTGGTGAAGTAATGGGCGTGCTATTTTCTACGTTTACTTCCCCTCTAAGCCCGGATCAACAGCAAGATGTGATAAAGCACCACCAACTTTTTGCAGATATCATCATCCACACACTAAGGGAAATGTGGTTTAACGATCGTTCTGAACAACTGGTCAATCAACTCAGTTATGAAGTTTCGCACGACAGCCTTACTGGCTTACAAAATCGCAGTTGTTTGTCCGATACTTTAGAATCAATAACTCAACAAAGTATCACTCCATTCACCGTGGCTTTACTCGATATAAATAGTTTCAAAGCCATCAATGATATACATGGTAATTACATTGGCGATAAGGTACTTCAATATGTCGCAGAGACCTTGCGCCGAAATCTACCCGAGAACAACTTAACGTTCCGGACAGCGGGAAACGAGTTTGCCTTCATTACCTACCACTCAGACCCTATAGCTGTGTGCGAACAAATACTGGCTAAGATAAAGCAAGGGTATAGTAACGTCGACATCAAGATCGATTTCGACGTCAGCATTGGTATTGCTCGCTCCGACGGAGATAACAAAGACGTTGAACAGATCATCTTCAACACCAGTTTGGCGTTAAAAGAATGCAAAAAGAGCCTAGATACACACATTCAATGTTATGACACTCATCTAAGAGTTCGCTATCAAAGAAAGACGGAATTGATCGCCGCTTTACGAAACGAACTTGAAACACCAATTTCGCACAGCTTTGTACCTAAAGGGAATGGGATGTACGTGGTTGTGCAGCCAATCGTTGGTCAAAGTGACACTCAATGGAAATACTTCGAGGTACTCACCCGTTGGAAGACTGCCAGACATGGTGATATATCTCCGGTAGAGTTCATTAAAGTAGCAGAGGAGTCGGGGTTAATCGTTGAATTGGGTGAGCGCATTATCGAACTAGTGTGCCATGCAAAAAAAACGTTAGAACAAGGCTTAGGATACAAAATTAAGCTTGGAATAAACTGCTCTGCTCATGAGCTTACCGACTCTAAGCGTTATATTTCCTACCTCACTCGCACCATTGAACAGCATCACTTTAAAGCAAATGAGTTTGTAATTGAATTAACCGAAACAGTGTTGTTATCTCCAACTCAAGAGACGAAATCAGCGCTCAACTATCTAAGAGAGCAAGGTTTTACGATTGCCCTCGACGACTTTGGTACCGGTTATTCCAGTCTAAATTACATCCACAGCTACCCTATCGATTGCATTAAAATTGATGCCATTTTTATTCAAAATTTACTCACTAACTCGACCTCAGAAAGCGTTGTATGGCTGATCATTCAATTAGCTCATAGACTCGACGTAACATTGGTTGCTGAGGGTGTAGAGAAGCGAGAGCAATTAGAAAAACTGCATGCTATGGGGTGTGACAAGATCCAAGGCTATCTTTACTCACCGCCGATGCGACCAGAAGCCATCGTCAGCTATATTACCCACTCAGAACCTCTCACTTAACAGCCATAAGCGAGTAACCTTTGATCTCTTAAAAGACGAAGCCGCAATTCAAAGACAATAATAACGATCAAAAAAGCCGCGAACACCACACTAAATATTTGACTATTTAGCAAGGCGCTCACGGCTTTATAAGTTGGCTTAGTTAAGCGCAGCCAACAAGTAAATCAGTTAGCTATTATTGGATTGCACTTCTAATGCTTTCTTTAATAGCTGATCAGCTTCATCTCTAGCGGCTACAAACGTTGCTTTTTCCTTTTTAGGCACTGAATCTGCCATCGGAATATTTGCTGTCATCGCGTTAACAGGACGACCACGTTCGATCAGCTCGTAATGCAAATGCGCACCTGTCACTCGGCCAGTTTTTCCCGACAAACCAATACGCTGGCCACGAGATACCGTTTGTCCTTTACGAACAAGTATCTTGCTTAAATGCAAATAACGCGTTTTGTAAGTGCTTCCGTGCTGAATAACCACGTAATTACCCGCATAAGGGTGTTTACGCGTCATGATGACTTTGCCGTCACCCGTTGCCTGAACTGGCGTTCCAATTGGGGTCGCGAAATCGGTGCCATTATGTGGCGAAACTCGACCTGTCACTGGATGTAAACGCTTCGGATTAAACTGAGAGCTCTGACGCCAGCCACTGCTTACTGGATAACGCTGGAAAGCACGTTGTAAGCTATCACCTTTCGAATCGTAGTATTGCCCATCGGTATGAAGATAAGCGGAAACCACTCGATTACGGCTAATAATCTTAATCGCTTCAATTTCACGCTTCCCGGTTGCAACACCATCAACAAATTGAGCTTTCTGAAGGACTTCAAACTGGTCGCCAGCACGTAAATCTCGGCTAAAGTTCAGCTTGTCTTTGAGCAATGTGACAATGTGGTCAATCTCAAGGCTGTTCAGGCCAGCTTTATTCGCCGACATAGAAAAGCTACCTTGAATGTCACCCACTAGAGGCTTTTGCTTCCATACGCCGGGAATAGAGATATCTTCAAATTCATAAGAACTATCTTCAAGTCGTCGGTAAACCACTTTATCAGCAACGCTAAATTGAAGTTCCATTTTGGAAAGATCACCCGTCGCCTCATTACGCCAAAATCGCAATGTATTACCAGGGCGAAGCGTGTCTAAAGCAAGGAAGTTTAAATCGGTTTCCATCACGCTCATCATCGATTTATACGAAAATCCAAGTTGAGTGAAGATGCTACTCAAGTTATCACCCGTTTGAATTTGGTACTCAAATGTCGGCGGTTCAATAACAGTAACAGAAGAAGATGACAGAATTGACTCAATAACCGTTGAGTCCGGTAAATTCAGATCGACGGTTTTCGTCAGATCCGATGGCGAAGATTGCAGAGCAACACCAATCGCTGCAATAAGTGGCAATCCTAAAATAGCTACTTTTTTAACAGATGAAAGCTCAGCAAACGGAGAGGAAAATATTTTTGAATACACGGTAAACAGGTCTTTCTGCGATATAAAGGCATAGGATATGCTTTTCAAACGCATAAATCATCAATGCATTGTCATAATATGATGTGAATCTGCCCACTTTGAGCTAAGTCATTGAGTTACCGTAAGCGAAAAACCACTTCACGATGAATAAAATTAATCGCCGAATTTGAAAACAAAAAAGCAGAAACGGCTAGTTTCTGCTTTTTATTGATTGACGTTATTCCGTTTCGCCTAATTAATAGCCGAAACAAATCAGTTACTATTTTAATAAAAAGAAATACTTAAAACAGTAACAACCTCTTCCTTACGGCAAGCAAAGGGGTTCAGACCAGCGCATAACATTTCTTATACCGACAACACGCTGCGAGCGATTAAGCACTAACCGTAGATACTAGGGAGTTGTCTTCACCAAACTCATTCGCGATGTAACGATCAGCATTCGAGTCATTTACCCATTGTTGGTCATCAACGAGGTAACGGAATTGAAACTCCCCACCTTTAGGTAGGCGCGTTTTGAATTTGTAAACTTTACCTTTTGCCAGCTTTTTCATTGGCGTTGCTTTCCAATCAAGAAAGTCGGCAACAATAGAGACTGAATTCGCTTCTTGAGCTTCTAGCTCGAAGGTCACTTCAACTTCATCTTTCGTCTTAAAAAAACGTTTGTTAATCATTCGCAAGCTCCATTTGTAAAAATAAGCAGACACAAAGCAAAGTGTGTCTAAATTTCATTCATCTACTTAAGATAATATGTAATTTAGCTCACATAAACAACAGATCCTTGCACTAACAGAAACCTTATTGCTTACCAATAGATTGCGTATCAAAATAAAAGCTCATTAATACCTTTTCAGATGGTGGTTCTGTAAATGATTGTTCCGAAGAATGCTGAGTAAAGCCGATAAAACCTTCCCCAGTGAGTTTATTCTTCGCTTGAAGGTTTTTCTGTTCCATAACGTCTAAAGTTTGAATCTGTATACGATCACCCAAGAAAAGCTGATCAACCAACACGACTCGGCTTCGCTGTTTATCGTGTTTAAACAGACCTAGGTAATAAAACACGCCGCTGCCTTGATTTGAGACCCACATAGGCGAAACAAAGAAGCGTGCTTTGCCAAGCGTGACAGCTGAAAGGTTATTGGTGTCTACGGTGACCACACCACGCTCAACACCTGAATCATAGCGTCCAAAGGCTAAAGCTCTAGGTTCATCGACTTCATTAATAAAAGCGTACGCATTAGTTTCAGGAACTTTAATTGTCCATGGGTTGGTTGTCTTCAAATCAAAAACGGTTTCAACAACAGGGTCATAACTGACTTGAGAAGAAGGAAACTTCGCCAAGATCTCTTCGTCACTTAAGCTAAAGCGATAAATACCCGCCAGTATCACCACAACCAACATGACAATTGGAATCAGTAAAATCAGAGGTATAGGTAAGATTTTCTTTTTCATAAGCAATTATATTCTTTTGTTTTCATCCAGTTGTGCAGACCATAAAGGGCTTTAGTATAATTATCAATACAGGGTTAACTAGAAGTGGAGCATGGATGGATATCAATCATATTAAAGATAGAAATATCAGAAGTTGCGAATGCCGCTGTGGAGCCGTCAACCTAGTATGCAGAGGCGAACCTCAACGAACCTCTGTATGCCATTGCTATGAATGTCAGAAACGCACCGGAAGTGTGTTTGGTGTTCAGGCTAGATACCCAATAGAGCAAGTGACATTAAATGGCGAAGTGACCTCCTTTTCTCGCATAAGTGATACCGGAAATGAAGTCACTTATCAGTTTTGTCCTAAGTGCGGCACAACTATGCTCTTACAATCCGTTGCTGCTGCCGATTTTTATATCGTCCCATTAGGGCTGTTTAAGGAACAAGATTTCCCCTTACCAAGCTTTTCAGTCTACGAAGAAAGGAAACACGGTTGGGTCAAATTCGACCATCAAATGAGTCACTACAACTAGCTTTTTACTGACCTTTATCTCTATAAAGCAGCAGCATTAAAACAAACTGCAATACTGTTGCCTAAGATCAAATATCAATGCTCCACAACGCTAGCGTATCTTTTCGCTAGCGTTATAATCTTGCTCCTCCTTTTTTAACCCGGAATGAACCGCATGATTTCTAAGCTACCTCGCTGGGTTGAATACGGCGCCTTATTGTTAGCTGGCCTGGCTGGTAGCGTTAATGCTATTGGATTACTTGGTTTCCAGCATCAAGCCATCTCTCATATCTCAGGCACCATGTCTTTGTTAGGCAGTAGCTTGCTCACTCCAACGTCGGCTTCTGTACACCTTTTACTGGTAGTAATGAGCTTTATGTTAGGTGCAGCTTTCAGCGGGTTCTTTATTGAGAACCAAGCACTAAAGCTAGGACACCGTTATGGTGTCGCTTTGTGTATTGAAGGTGGGTTGCTATTTTTAGCGCTTTGGGCGCTCTTACAAGGCTACACGTCAGGTCAATACTTCGCTTCAGCCGCATGTGGCTTACAAAACGCCATGATAACGACTTACAGCGGTGCGATCATTCGAACAACGCACATGAGCGGGATCATCACGGATCTTGGGATCATGATTGGTGCTCGCTTAAAGGGGATGCCTTTTGACCGTCGTAAAGCCAAACTGCTGATGTTCATTGTGGTTGGCTTTCTGTTTGGTGGTTTAAGCGGTGCTTGTCTGTTCCAGCGCTTTGAAATTTTGGCGCTGGCTTTCCCTGCCTCTTTCGCCTTCATTATCGCATTTAGCTACTGGCTCTACCTGACCTATCGAACTGAAACGCCAGTCAATTTATAAATATCTGGCAATATATCTTCAAGTTACGTAACATCCGCAACACTTTATTCTAAACTCTTAATGAGTTGCAGAATAACCAGTGTGAATAGTTAGCGATATTTGATGAATAGTATTGCAAGCACTATCAATACTGGGTAATCTTGCAGCCAATGAGAAAATACGGATGTTTAGAGAATAAAAACGCCAAGGATGTGGCTTTTTTACATGTAGAAATACGAGAACAATTAACATGTCTAACAACACGAATACTGCTCAACCAGAGAAATCTAAAGGCAGTTTCTGGGTTTTCTTAATCCCATCTCTGATTGGTTTATTCCTTTTCATGGCACCAATCAGCTACCAAGGTGATCTAACGATCCCTGTCGCTATTCTAGCCAAATCAATTCAAGCGGTTTTCGGTGAGTCTCTAGTTGCTATTATCACTGCAATCGTTGCCTTCATGTCTGTAGCTTCCGTTTTAAGCACCATTTTCAAGCCTGCATTCATTACATCGAACTCATTTTTAAACGGCCTTTTCAACCCATCTCCACTGTGGTTGTTGGTTCGTCTTATTGGCGGTGCTGCAGCATTCATGGCTTTCTTCCAAGTCGGCCCTGAATTTATTTGGGAAGAGAACACCGGTGGCTTAGTCCTAGAAGGGCTATTGCCGACTCTATTTTCAGTGTTTATCTTTGCAGGTTTACTATTACCACTTCTACTTAACTTCGGTTTGTTAGAGCTGTTCGGTACGCTGTTAAGCAAAGTAATGCGTCCAATCTTCAACCTGCCAGGTCGTAGTGCTATCGACTGTATGGCTTCTTGGTTAGGTGATGGCAGCGTTGGTATCCTGCTTACAAGCAAACAGTACGAGAAGAAATTCTACACGCAGCGTGAAGCTGCAGTTGTTGGTACGACTTTCTCTGCAGTATCTATCACGTTCAGCCTTGTGGTTATTGCTCAAGTAGAGCTAGAGCACCTATTTCTACCTTTCTACGCAGCAATCTGTCTAGCGGGTATTGTGGCTGCGGTAATCATCCCTCGCCTTCCGCCACTAAGCATGAAGAAAGACACCTTCATTGATGGCAGCAAGCCTGACAAAGACGCTGACGCGATCCCTGCAGGTCACTCAACATTCTCTTGGGGTCTTGAGCTAGCAGTAAACAAAGCATCACAAGTTAAATCAGCTAAGTCAGTATTTGCTGAAGGCATCCGTAACGCCGTGGATATGGTATTTGGCGTACTGCCTGTGGTGATGGGCCTTGGTACGATGGCACTGGTTATTGCGGAATACACATCGGTATTCTCATTCCTAGGTCAACCTTTCATTCCATTCCTAGAGCTACTTGGTGTTCCTGAAGCGGTTGCAGCATCTGAAACCATCGTGGTTGGTTTTGCAGACATGTTCATCCCGGCAATCCTTGCGGCTTCTATCGACAACGAAATGACTCGCTTTGTTATTGCAGCAATGTCGGTAACTCAGCTGATCTACATGTCTGAAGTAGGTGCTCTGCTTCTAGGCAGTAAGATTCCAGTGAACATCCTCGAGCTGTTTATTATCTTTATTCTGCGTACGTTAATTACACTTCCGGTTATCGCTGGTGTAGCACATCTAATATTCTAAATTAGACCCTACTGATATAGCGTAATTAAGAACTATTTTATAAAGCCTCACTTTTGTGGGGCTTTATATTGCCAGTCAATACATTCCCTACCCGCTTAAAATACATTCACCCACCCACCGGAAGTACATCCAATATATAAAATTGGCATATCATTTAATTTCATATCTGTTTACCTTCCTTCTCGTCTGAGAATAGAAAACAACACACATAAACGCTAAATTAATACATTCTTAATGCTCTTACACTCCGATTAAACCAATTCTTCAACTCATTGAACCAAATAACAAAAGTAGCAAATATGTAAATAAGTGAATTTTGCATTGTGTGGGTTGTTGTATTTTTGTAGTCTATTTTGTGAAATTAAACTCAAGTAAATTTCAATCTAGTCGATATATATAATTACAAAAATACGATTAACTTTAGTCTTCGCAAAGTCTGTGAGAAGGGGAAAACTCAATGAAATTTAGCCATAAGGTGGTTGCTGCATCATCAGCCTTGCTGCTAGTGACAGTATCATTGCTTTCAATACAACAACTTTACACTGTAAGAAGTGCTGTAGAAAACCACGTCAATGCAAGCCTGAAAGAAATGGTCTCTGGCGTTAAAAATACCGTCGAATCAGAGATGAACGCCAAGAAAGCGTTGGCTCAATCGACGACTGAAGTCATCGAGATCAACCCTGAAGATCGTACTTACGTAAAAGAAATATTAGAAAAGCCAAAGCTTAAAAGCAGCTTCCTAGCGGTTGGCTTTGGTTATGAAGCAAACGGTTTCGTCATTGAAAATGATGACGGTTGGGAAGCCGGCCCTGACTACGATCCACGAATTCGCCCTTGGTACATTGATGCTAAATCCAAAAACAGTTTAGTTGTTACCGCTCCTTATGTGGATGCATCAAGTAAGAAAGTCATCATCTCTGTAGGTACGCCAGTTAAAGACAACGGCCGCTTCACGGCAGGTATGTTCTACGACCTAGAATTGACTAACCTTGCGACATTGGTAAACCAAGTGAACTTGTTTGATGCGGGCTACCTATTCCTAGTCACTGCCGACGGCACAACGATTGCTCACCCGAATGCGAAAAACAATGGTGAAATGCTTTCAAGCTACATGCCACAAGCAGGCATTCGTGAAGGCTCTCAAGAAATTGAAGTCGACGGCAAGATGTTCCTAGTGAACTTCACTCACATCCCAAGTGAAGATTGGTACATAGGTGCAATCCTTGATGAAGAGATCGCTTACCAAACCGTTGAAGATTTGAAAAACAGCTCAATGATCTACTCGTTGATTGCGGTTATTCTCAGCATCATTGCACTGACTGTTTTGATTCGTGTGTTAATGCGTCCACTTGATGTGCTTAACCAAGCAATTCAAGATGTGGCGAGCGGTCAAGGTGACTTAACTAAGCGCCTAGATACCAACACAGACCAAGAGTTCTCTGACCTAGCAAAAGGTTTTAATACCTTTACTGAAAACCTGCAAAACCAAATCATTCAATCAAAAGCGATTGGTGTTGAGATTAAGCGTGGTACTGAAATCACGGTTAAAGGTGCAGGCGAATCAGCAAACGCGATGAATACCCAACTGCAAGAGCTTGAGCAATTAGCGACTGCAATGAACGAGATGGCAGTGACTGCAACAGAAGTAGCGAACAACGCTCAAGGCGCAGCAGCAGCGGCTCGTGAAGCTGACGAAGCAACGCTAGACGGTACATCTGTAGTCAGTGATACCACTCAAGCGATTGATAACCTTTCAGCTCGTATCGACCAAGCGGTTGCAGAAGTACAAGTACTGGAATCAGCAACAGCCAACATCGAAACGATTCTTAAAGTAATCAACGATATTGCAGACCAAACTAACCTACTCGCATTGAACGCAGCGATTGAAGCGGCACGTGCTGGTGAGTCTGGTCGTGGCTTCGCAGTCGTAGCCGATGAAGTTCGAACTCTGGCACAACGTACTCAAGAATCGACCACTGAAATCCGCAACATGATCGAGCAACTCCAAGCGGGTGCAAGCTCAGTATCGAACGCGATGAACCAAAGTAAAGACACAGCCACTGACGCCGTTGAACGCGCTCAGCAAGCAAACTCTTCACTTGACCGCATCCGTGACGCGATTCAGCGTATCTCTGATATGAATATTCAGATTGCTTCAGCAGCAGAAGAGCAGAGCTTAGTAGCGGAAGAGATCAACAACAACACAGTTAAGATCAAAGACCTTTCAACACAAGTATCCAACGCAGCTCAAGAAGCAAACACGGCAATGCAGGTACAAACTGACAATGTTCGTGCACAGGATGAACTATTGAACAAGTTCACGGTTTAATCGCCTGTCTGTTTAACTAACGCTCCGCTTAGTAACCAATAAACAGCTTCAAATAAAAAGCCCCGCTTACTGATTGCTAGTAAGCGGGGCTTTCTTTTCAGTCTTATCTTTCTAACCGATTAGACGTAACTCATACCAATCACAGTAAGTAAGTGATCATAAATAGCGCAGGAAAAAGGCTTGAGAACAAGGCAGAAATTTTCGATAAGTAGTTATTCTACAATCAAAATTTATAACGAAGTTATCGAGCGTTTTAACAAGCTAGGATGACCAGTTATTTACTACGATTGGTATCATAACAGGCTCGAATTAGTTCGTTGTCAGCATCATGCACTGATTAGATTCAACCTGAATGGTTAGCGTCTTATCGACACAATCAAACACTGCACCAGACAACAAATCCGTTACTGTACCAGTCCAAGTCAGTGATGCCGTTTTACTTCGCTTCGACTTGTTGATCACCACAATGCCTTTGTCGCCACGGACAAACACCAGCAAATCATCATTTGCCTCAACCACACGCATCGCTTCGCCATGAACATGGTTATGAAACTGAATCATGTTTTTCATGTAAGGCGCTTGCCAATCGTTAAGCCAACGAGGCTGACCGTTCTGATCCAGAATGCCGCTGGTACTCAGTTCACTGTAAACAAGCGGCACACCGCCGTCTCGACCAAGAATAAAGGCATGCGCTAATCGCTCGTCAACTTCACCCATTACGTGATCCAAAAATACTTCATTATTTGGAATATCATGAGTGACGGCAAAAGTGATTGCTCGCATATTCGATAACGCCTGACCAAAACAGTAAGGGTTGATCAGAGATTTAAAGCTGCCCTGCTCTTCAAAGGATTTGAAGATAGTATTGAACAGAGGGAAATCGTAAGCGCCTAAGCGAGTGTGTTTGAGGTAAGGCTCAAGGAACAACTCATACTCTTCTTTGGTCGCACCGCCATCAGTAATGATCTCGCCAAAGATGTGCATTTCTTCGCAGATATCATCAGTCCACACCTTGCGTAGATGTGACAGTGTCATGTGTTTCGCTGCGTCTATGCGAAACCCTTTCACGCCAATCTCTTTTAAGGCTTTTAGGTAAGCTCTCTGCTGCGCGACCACATTGTCGTTGTCTAACAGCGTTGGCAAGCCAGGGTCACTAACTCCGCCGGTAATACGTCCGTTCTGTACTTCCCAAGTGTCTTTCCAGTTTTTGATACCAAACGCTTCAACAAAGTCGTTTTCATCAAATAAAGGCTTAGAAAGATCGCCAAACAAACGTACGGATTCGTAATAGTCAGCATCTTCTTGATAAGACGCCATGTCTTGCTGATTTGGATACGTTAAATCGCCACGGATACCCGACTCATTGGCCATGTGGTTAAATACGACGTCCACATAGGTACGAAGGCCGTGTTGCTTTAACGTGTTCACCATCGCAGTGAAATCTTGCGTGTCACCCAGCTGATTATCAATCACACGATAATCTTGTGGTTGATAGCGCTGCCACCATTGGGTGCCAGAATCACGGTCGCAACCTTTAGGTCCGCGTAACGACTTCATTGCTGGTGATACTAAAACAGATTTATAACCCAACTCTTGGATCAGTGGGGCGTTCTTCATTACGTCAGCGTAGCACCAGTCAAAGGCATGCAATATCACATCTGTCGCTGGGTTGCTTAACATAGCTGAACTATCCATGTTGTTCTCCTACCAAACTTGTTTACAGCTTTCTAGATAAATACAAAGGCTAAAAGGCAAAGCTGCATAAATTTCCTTAAGAATGGTATTTATTATATGAGTTACTCATTAAAAACCCTCCTCCTCCCACCGATTAGTCACGGCGGATAGTCAAGGGCGTAGTGCCAATTATCGCATAACGTCTGGGATGAACACTCAGCCATAGTGCTTTTAAATGCGCAAAAAAGTGACAAAAAAGGAGCGTATAAGCTCTCATTTAAATTCCATTCGATGCATATGATACAACAGTTTTACGACAGAACTTCAGTTACATACTTTTGCAAAGGCAGTGCCTTGAGGCGAGATATTCTTGATAAACGCCCTGAAACAAACATCGAACAATCCAAACAAAATGCAGAATAAAGCGCATCAACCTTCCCAAGGCGCATTTGACGTCACTTTCTCCATCACAAAATCGACAAAGAGTCGGGTCGGTTTCGCCATGTATCGATGAAATTGATAGACCACAAACATGTCTGAGGTTGGTGTGTCATAGTCAGTTAGCACTGGCACTAATTGGCCATTTTTAAGGTATGGGGTCGCTAATGCAATTGGAATATAAGCGACGCCGAGCCCTTGCAATGCCGAGTCGATAATTAACCTGGCGCCATTCGCCGCGTAGAAACCAGTCACTTCGACATGATGAGCCTGTTCAGCTTTTGTAAAATGCCATCGGTTATGGGCTATTGAGTGGCCCATAACCAAACAATTAACCTTCTGAAGGTCCTCTGGCACTTTGATCTTCTTAGCCTTTGTCAGGAACACTGGGCTAGCACAACAGATATTCTTCTTGGGACCAATCCTTCTCGCAATGAGCGAAGAGTCTTGAAGCGTCCCAGAGCGAAACGCGATATCCATTCGCTCTTCCACCATGTTGATATAGTCATCTGAAGTATCGAGTTCGATACTGATATCCGGGTATTGATTTAAGAACTCGACGATCCAAGGTTGTACGTATTGAATCGCAAATTCTAATGGCGACGTAATACGAATTTTGCCTTTTGGCTCTAGCTGAGTTTGCTTGATCTGTTCATTAGCCTCTTCTAGAGCAGCAAGATGTTGTTGGCACGATTGGAAGTATTGGTGCCCTGCTTCTGTCATAGAAAGCTTACGAGTACTTCTATGAAGGAGCTTAACGCCTAAGTCAGCTTCGAGCATCTGCACCTTCCTACTTACCGTCGTAGAAGGCATATCCAAAACTTTACCTGCACCAGCAAAACTCCCAGCCTCTACAACGTCAATGAACACCTTGATGTCATTCAGATTCATCCTTATTACCTTTAATAACGGGATTAACAAAACCAAATATACCATCTAATCAAGTAATGATTCTTTTATTAATATTATTTTCAGCAATCAAATTTAAGGACTAACAAAATGATTAGACAAATACATGAAATCAGAAATGGTCGAAATCACGGCCCCGTAACGAGCTATGTAAGCTCATCGAACCTGAAAGATCTCAACCCTTTTGTGCTGTGGGACCACTTTAAAATGTCGAATGTGAAGGGAACCGCCGGTTTTGACTTTCACGGACATTCAGGCGTAGCGACCATAAGCTATCCACAGATTGGTGCTATTGCTCACAAAAACACCGGCGGACATTCAGGCTTATTAGAAGCCGGAGGCATACAAATCATGTCTGCAGGTTCGGGAGTGCTGCACAAAGAGACCGTTCATCCGGACAACAAAGTTGCGGATGCATTTCAGCTCTGGGTTGCCTTACCCGAAGACGAACATGAATTGGGGCCTGTCACTTATTCAACCCAACAACAAGAGCAACTCCCTGTCGTTGAAGAGGCTCATTCAATCACCAAAGTACTTGTGGGACGATTTAACGGCAAACAAAGCAAGGCTCTCACTCCTGTTGATATGACGTATTTACACATCAACTTAGATGCCGAATACACATGGCAATACGCAGGAGAACCATCACAGACAACAGCCTTTATTTTTGTACGCCATGGCTCTGTCAGAGTCGGAAGTAAAGACGTATCAGCGGGTGAATTAGGTGTGTTTGATAAGAATACATCGCTAATCGCTGTCTCTGCATTAGAGAGTAATGCTGAGTTTGTGATCGTCTCGGGAACCCCATTAAAACAAGACTTCATTAGTAATGGAGCATCATTACACAGCAGCACTAGCAACTTAATCGCAGGTGTTAGACGAATAAAACAACTGCAATCCCAGCAAGTAAACCAATAACTAAAAAAGGAAGTCCATTATGAATACTACAACATTCACTCCAGAAAACTCTATCATGCTACTGATCGACCATCAGGTTGGCACCATGGGTTGGGTTGGCTCGGCTAACCTAGAAGAGATCAGAAACAACACGGTCGCATTAGCTCGCGCTGCACATGTGACCAAGATGCCGCTGATCCTAACATCGAGTATGGAAGATCAAGCACAAGGCCCTCTTTTTGATGAGCTGATTAACGCAGTACCAGAAGCTTACGAGAATCGTATTCTTCGTGGAGGAGTTGTCGATAGCATGAAAGATGAAAACTTTGCGGCTGCGGTTAAAGCAACTGGACGCAAAAATATCATCATTGCAGGGATCACCACGGATGTATGTGTTGTTTACCCAGCGATCACAGCCATAGCTGAAGGTTACAATGTACAGGTCGTGGTTGACGGGTCTGGGTCTCCAACAACATTAGCTGATGAAACAGCACTAAGAAGAATGGAAAAACACGGCGTTACCCTAACTTCAACCAATCAGTTGATTGCAGAACTGGCGCAAGACTGGAGCACTGACCATGGTAGCAAGCTAATCCAAGTTTTATTCGAAGAGATCATCTCGAAACAACATTGATTCACTAAACTGCCGCTACATAACTTTGGTTGCCTTAGAACAACCAAGTTACATAAGCGTTTAAAGTGCGGAAAATGGATACAAAAAAGGAGCGTATATACGCTCCTTTTATTCAATCTAACACATATTTATAGCTAAGTTCTGTAAAGAACCTTCACGATGTGCCAGCCAAATTTTGTTTTCACAAGGTGGGGTACAAGCGTCTCGCCAGAGAAACAAACCTTATCAAACTGAGGCACCATTTGACCTTTTTGGAACTCACCTAAGTCACCACCTTTCTTGCCCGATGGACAAGTAGAGTGTTTCTTCGCTAGCGTTTGAAACTTCGCGCCTTTCTTAAGCTGTTTAATGATGTCTTCTGCTTGTTCTTTATGCTTCACTAGGATGTGAAGCGCTGCTGCTTTTCTTGCCATGATAATTCTCAGTTTGTTGCTTTTAATTTGTTGCTGTCGATTTATGACAATCCATTAATCATCACCGAAATACCTAAGAAGGCTCATCGACACCAAGCGTTAGCGTGATTTTAACCCAAGAATCCGTATTCTTCACTCTATAACCGAAAACAACTGCCTTAAAGCCCTTTAAAAACCACATAGTCGCTTGCTGCGGCTCCCGTTTCCCTTTAAATTAATCCTTATAAATTAAGCGCGTATTAAGTAGGAGCCACTTATGGCTAAAACAATCAGTAAAGCGAGTCAGTCACAGGGAATGTTGATGTTCAAGTTATCCCTTACTCAAAGTTTTGCGATTGGCACGCTTAAAGTAAGGGAAATCGTTCCTTTCCAACCGATGACCCAGATCCCCTATTCTCATCACCATGTCATTGGCACGGTAACTATCCGTGATCTTACTGTTCCCGTGATTGATATGTCTGCGGCTATTGGCTTTCGTCCAATAACACCCGCTGAATACCAAGACTGCGTGCTCATCGTCACCGATTGTTTAAGGACGGTTGTGGCGTTCTTGGTTCGTTCGATCGATAAAATCATAGAATGTGACTGGAAGAGCATTGAGTCGCCACCAACAAGCGTGGGTCGCAATGTGTTTGTTACTGGGATTACTCGCTTTGAAGATCGTATCGTGCAAATGCTCGACGTAGAGCTACTGCTTTCTAAGATCTATCCTGCTTATGAAAACGCACATATTCCAATGCTAACCGATGTAGAAAGGGAGCGTCTCAAAGCGCTGAACATCTTATTGGTTGATGATTCTTTGATCGCACGTAAGCAACTATCTGATGCTTTAGACAGCATCAACATCCCTTACAGCATTTGTAATAACGGCTTAGATGCCATCGATCTGATGCGACGCGAGGCCAGCAGAGGCAATGCGATTGATCTTCTCGTGAGTGATATTGAGATGCCGGGGCTAGATGGCTATGAGCTTGCGTTTGAAGTACAAAATGACAGCGCACTGAGTCATGCCTACTGTATTTTGCATACCTCACTGTCCAGTGAAATCTGTGTCGACCGAGCGAATCAAGTAGGTGCACATGAAGCGCTTGAGAAGTTCAATGCGGGCGAATTAATCGAAGCCATGCTACGCGGTGCAAAAGTCTTAAACGAGGCTTCGACGGCTGCTTAAGCGCTATTTTGGAAGCTAAACCTGGCATCATGCTTAACGGTTTAGCTTCTTAGTTTCTTATCTTCTTATCTTCTTATCTTCTTATGCATTAGAGATGAATCAGTGCAGAGCTCTACCTTAAGATTTCTTTGGCATAGAGTAACTCTTACTCACAAACTCCACTTCCTCTACCTCATTGATATGATTGGTTAAAGACGCCAATGCATAAAGTGTGTTCGCCACTAAGTTAGCGTATTTAAAAAGAATCGGGTCTGGCGATTTTTTGCTTTCATGATGTTCAATACTCACCAGCGCTCGCACGACTTTTTTAGCCTGACAGCGACATAAGTGCAGCTCGCTGGATACTCGATGCCCACCGGGTAAAACAAAACCTTTGAACCCGCCTTCTAGCTGATCACGAACATGATGATAATCTTGCTTGAGCTCGACCAATTCAGATTCTGTGATGGCGAGTTTCCCACGTACAGACCCATTTAAGTGATAGATATTCGGTTGTAGGCGTTGCAGGATTTCACGAACCTGAGGCTCCAATTCCAAAGAAAGCACCAACCCAACTCGACAACAGAGCTCGTCCGATAAGATTTCAAAATCACAGATAGGGCTGTCTTCATAAATAAATGGGTAACAGAACTCGTCCCAATCTCGACTTACTGGTTTCACGTATCGATCCTTAAACTTTAATATTAATCAGACGCCAATATACCAAACTCTTTGATTTAATCTGCTTTTTCTCGAGTTAAAGTCTCGTATTTACAACGTGGCCTTAAGAGACAGCGACAATATTTAGGCATAAAAAAGCCCTCACATTAGAGGGCTCTTAACATTAGATTAAACGAGATTACTCGTTAGATACTTTTTTGTGGCCTTCTTCCAGGTGAACGAAATCCACCAGATCGTCGCCAGATACTTGGTATGCCTGACCAAAACCTTTAACGAACAGGCCGTTTTCTGCTTTAAGGTTGAACAGAGAGAAGTCTTGCAGCTGGCTCAAACCATCAATGATTTCACCAAAACGCTCTTGCATCTGACCGATCACTTGAGTCCAAAGCTCAGTTTCACGCTCTACAACACTTGCTTGAGCATCAAACGTCAAACGCTTGCGTGCGTAAAGTTGCTTCGAGCTCTCTTCATCTTCAATCATCATCAACGAGACTTGAGGGTTTGCTTTCAAGTTACGCGCATGACGAGCAATATCAGAAATGAGAACAAAGTAACCCTCTTGGTTTTGAACGAAAGGTGCGTAACTTACGTTCGGGCGACCTTCTTGATCAACCGTTGCAAGTTGAAGGGTACGGCGCTCTTGGCGAAATTCTTTAATTTCTGGACCTAGGCGACCTTGTAGACGTTCTTGTTTTACTTGCTGTTCCATGGGTAATTCCTTTCTTCACTTTCTCTGATTTATTATTTTTCGCCCGAGGTTGAGCGATCATTAAGATCCTCGAGCATTCATGTCTTATTTAAGCTAGTTGTTGGTTTTGGTTAAGCTCTCTGTTGACCTTTTTTAAGCTTACAGTCGATCTTGATTATGCTTGTTGCTGAAGCGCTTTAAAGCGTTCAACTTGGTCGGCAATAAGCTCGCGCTTTTCATTACGACCTAGGTAGATCTTAAAAATGTTCTCGCCGGTTTCGCTGAAGAAGCCGAAGTAATGACTTTCACGACCCATGAACGCCTTGCTCACCAAACCGATATGTTTAACGTTATCAAGCTTTAGGTGACCATGAAGCTCGCCCTCTTTGCCCATCAAGTTGTAGTAGCCACGTGCTACTTTTCCTTTCGGGAATGGTGCTTTTACTTCAAAGATAGAACCAAATGAATGCACGATAGTGGTCACAGGGCCCCAACCAACTAAACCTTCTAGAATCTCTTGAGCACGGATGCCATCTAACATCACCGCCATTTCGCTTGGAAAGGCTGCAACCACTTCAACTTCTGAAACACCTAGCTTCTCAGCAATTGCTGTCGGCAGTAGTTTTGGCTCTTCTTCTAAAATTAGAGCTACGCGTTGTTCTAGAGTTTCTGTCATTTCTAATGTTGTATCTGTCATTGAATATGTTCCGTATAAACGAGTAATTTACGTAAGTTATAAACTAAAGATTCGATATTAAGCGTGCTTCAAACTTGCATGCGGGTGGCCGACCGAACCGGATGCCTTCGGTGTTGGATGCATAGCCTGATATTCAGCGTTAAGCACTTGAATCACACTTTGAGCGAGGCTTACTGCCCAGAAGCTACCAGCAATAGTGAGGGTCAGATAATCTTCCGAAAGCTCAACCAAGCCATTCTTTTCCCAATGTGAGAACAGAGGCTTCAGATAATCGAACGTGTCTTGTCCCATAAAGGTCGGTAACGTACTTCTTCTAACAACACCAGAATCAAAGCCTGCCTTTAATGTCGAGAAGATTGGCTCTAATGAACTTTGTTTCGTCATCATGGCTATTGGCAGTTGACCTTGCTTTATAGACTCCATGTAGCTGTCTAAAGTTCGATGTTGCATCACACCGTGGCCACCAATGTTGCCACCAGCGCCACAACCAATAGGCAGAACTTCGGCGTAGGTTTTCGCTAAGCTGTTATAAATACTGCGTTCACGGTTATCACGAGTCCAATGATTCACGCTCAGTTGCTTGACCTTATTTTTTGCCATGAACTCGACACCCGCCAAGTACATGCTCGCTTTATCTGGCGTATTGGCCGGTGGTGGGATTTTTCCTTTTTCAACGAGATTAAGCATAGGTGCATTGCCCGAAACAATCAGTTGGTAGAGGTCAATACCGTGTGCCCCAGTAGACATGTAGTCTTCTAAATCTTGTTGGAACACTTCCATCGACTGATGTGGTAACCCATATAGCAGATCAAGAACGATAGGCGCTTGTTCAGTACGGCTCAGTGAACTGATACGTTCCATCACAACCTCTCGGTCATCTAAGCGCTTAGCACTGCGCCTAACCTGAGTATTGAAACTCTGAATACCGAATGAGAAACGGTTGAAGCCACCCTCTAGTGCACGGTCAAACATTTCATCGCCAAATCGATTGATGCGCCCTTCCAAGGTCATTTCCACATCGTTTGCCAGTGGGAAATATTGGCGAATAGCCTTGCCTAACTGCTCTACTTGTTGGGGAGATAAATCGGTTGGTGTTCCACCGCCAATATAAACGGCGTGAAATAATCCAGATTGCGCCCAAGGGGTTCTGGCTTTTTGCTTCAGCTCTACCATTAGTGCATCGAAATACTCATCCACTAGTTTGCGGCTTGCAGCATTTTGGAAAAAGTTACAGAACGTACACCGCACGCGACAGAAAGGAATATGGATATACAAACAACGTTTATCCTGTTTTTTCCCTTCAATTAGCATCAGTTCATCAAAGATCTCTAACTTCTTACTCGGATCGACCGGAATTGAACTTCCACCGGCATGTGCAGAATGCTTTTTTGCAAACGCAAAACGAAGCGGATCAGGGCTAGAAACACCCAATACTGATTCGTCAAACTTATAAATATCAAGACTCATATAATCTCTCTAAACACTTACATAGCAAAGTCTGGAAGACTATTCGCTAAAAACTGAGAGAATCATAAATAGACGTAAATGATAATGCAATTGATAATTGATCTTATTTAGATTCTAAGCAATAATCCAATACAGATTTTAGATTTGGTAAAGGATTGAATGTGAACGTTCTTAGATATGTTATTGCAGGCGGTGCATCATTAGTGATTCATGCAGCGCTGTTATTTGTCGCTCAAGAATCCAAAGTCTTTGCGATGCCTGCAGGTAGCCAATCGAACACGGTATCGATCAACTTCACGCCTAAGAACACACCTTCCCCGGCTCAACAAAAAACCATCACAGAGCCGGTTGAACCAGAGCCAATCAAGGAAACAGTCTCACACCCAGAACCTAAACCAATCGAACCAAGATCGGTTGAGCCAAAGCAAGTTAAGCCAACTCCAAAGAAAAAAGCGATCACCAACAAACCTCAACCAAAAAAAATTGAGAAGAAGGTTGCCGAGAA
Organism: Vibrio sp. L3-7; assembly: GCF_963898195.1. Taxonomy (NCBI): domain Bacteria; kingdom Pseudomonadati; phylum Pseudomonadota; class Gammaproteobacteria; order Vibrionales; family Vibrionaceae; genus Vibrio; species Vibrio sp. L3-7. The sequence goes on from NZ_CAWQUW010000023.1 coordinate 162,060, forward strand.
AAAGCAGGTTCAAAAGAAACCGGTGACTGAGAGAAAGGTCGTCAAGAAAGAACGCCCAGAACCAAAGTCCAAGCCAACCACTCAACCAGAGCAGCTAGCCGACAAGAAAGTCGATAAGAATCTAGACGATTCAGCTAATCAGCCTCAGCAAGTCAATCAAGGTGTATCGAACAAAGAGCCAGTCTTAGTCACTAAGCCTTCTTTCTCTTCTCGCCCCACACCACCGAATTACCCGCGTCAAGCAAGACGTCGTGGTGTTGAAGGTGTCGCAACTTATGAGGTCTGGCTCGACGCAGAAGGCAAACAAATTAAACAAGCATTAGTAAATTCATCAGGCGCACTAATGCTAGACAGCGCCGCATTAGATGCCATTAAACAATGGAAATTCTCACCTCATACTGTCAATGGTCGAGCGATTGCTCACCGAGTACAAATACCTGTTCGTTTTAGGTTGGATTAATCATGCAACAAATCAGTTACTTACAAGATCAACTTGGCTTAATGACTTGGCCTCTTCTTATCTGCTCAGCATTAACAGCAATGATCATCGCTGAACGTGTCTTTCAAGTCATGCTAAGCATTGGCGTAGGCAAACGAGCCATTCGTCGTGAACTAAACCTGATCTCACCAACCAACAGCAAAGAGATTGAAGCGCTCGCTCAGTCTATTTCAGGCAAAAGACCGCTGCTGTACAAGGGCGTTTCAATGGTGCTGGCCCACCACTCTTTTTCAAAAGGGTTACGTGAGGATGCCGCAGGGATCTGGCTACAAGAAAAACGCCATCAGCTGCATGCCGGCTTAAGATTACTTGGTCTAATTGGCGTGATCAGCCCACTTATCGGGTTGCTTGGTACGGTATTAGGGCTTATTGAAATGTTCAAAGGCGTAGCAGCCACCACAGGAAGCATTACGCCAAACGATCTCGCAGACGGATTAGGCCTAGCGATGAGAACCACTGCCGCAGGCTTGATGATTGCACTTCCTGCTATCTCTGGTGCTCAACTGCTTGGGCTATGGGCTGATCGTGTACTAGCGCAGCTAGAGCATACCTTGAACTATGTAAATGTGTGGTTAGAAGGCATGTCGATTCATACCAATCAGTCGAGCGATATTGAAAGCTTATCTGTAAACAAAGCCTCCGTTGGTGATACGAGTCAAGCATGATTAAAACGCCTCAATCATCTCAAACACAGAGTTTAGCGCCGGATTTAACACCGCTTCTCGACATCATTTTTATTGTGATGGTTTTCCTGTTGCTTACGGCCTCGGTGAAATTGGAATCTTTAGAAGTAGAACTTCCAAGCTCTGACATTAAAAGCGTGTCTGAAGTCCACAAAGATTCGATTAGCGTCAATATTTTAGACCACGAACCCTACTGGGCAATTAACGGCAGAGAATACATCGATTGGGAAAATTTCAAGTTGGCATTGCTTGAAGAGACAGGTTCAACGGACAAGAAACCGATCATCATTGGTGCTGATAAAGCCGCCAACGTTGAGAACCTAGTGAAATTGCTGTCATTCCTTCAAGAAAATGGAATACCAGCAACCCAACTGCTCACTGAAGGTGGCTAGAACAACATTTAATGTTTGAAGATCTAGCGCCTTTTATAAGGTCTGATTCTTTATTCATTAGACCTTATAACTAGGGCTAAGCCTCTATCGATTCGAATTCGAACTCAAATGCGAACGGATTGCTCACTGAGTATCTTCGCGATTGCTCTCCATCAAAAGAAAGTATAAAGAAATCATTATGAAAGACTTAAAAGTGCTCAATAAATTTAACCTAAAGACCAAAAAACACATACTCTCAATGGCAGCGATGAGCTTGGCACTGAGCGCGCCAACTGCAATGGCCGATGACGTTGAACAGCCTCGAATCATCAGTGCCGGCAGTGCCGTAACTGAATTGGTATTGGCATTAGGCGCAGAAGAACAGTTAGTGGCTATTGACGTAACCAGTCACTTCCCTCAATCAGAAAACCTGCCGAAGATCGGTTACCACAGAAACTTGTCTGCTGAAGGCTTGATTGCCTTAGAGCCAACAACACTCATCGGCTCAGATGAGATGGGGCCAGACAACGCGATTTCTCAATTGAAATCTGTGGGCATCGATGTAGAGATCGTTAACACCGAAGCGAACGTTGAAGGACTGTTAAAGCGTATCGACCAAATCGCAAAGATCACCCATACCGAAGACCACTCACAGCAAGTGAAAGCCGAAGTGAATCAAAAGATCGCAGCACTAAAAGCGAATCAGGTTCCAAGCAACGAAGCGAAGAAAGTTCTATTCCTGTTGCTACATGAAGGTCGCCCTGCGAACGTTGCTGGCGGTGAAACATCGCCAAACGCAATCATTGAACTGGCTGGCGGCGTAAACCCTGCGGCTAAAAGCCTGACGTCTTACAAACCACTGTCGATGGAGTCATTGGTTGAAATGCAGCCTGATGTCATCTTAGTGAGCGGCCGTAGCTACCAGAAAATGGGTGGCGCTGATGCCATTCTTAAATCGTTACCTATGTTAGCGGCGACTCCAGCAGGTATGAACAAGCAAATCATTACCGTGAAGGGCAGTGCCTTAGTCGGAGGGCTTGGTCTTGAAAGCCTTTCAGAAGCTAAGCGATTAAACGCACTTATCTATCCGCTATAACTTATCTACCCGCTATAACTCGACTACCCTATTTCTACTGTTGCTTGCTTAATGCTCATCACCGTCTCGTTTTTTGCGAAGTCGGTGATAAGTATTGAAGCGGGTGATAGACATTGAGGCCTTTTATGTTGCTACGATCCGTCCCACTGAAAACATCGATGTTAGGCCTAGGAGCCACCTTAGTCTTCGTCGCGCTGTACTCGATCACTGTTGGGCCAATGAACATTAGCTTGGCTGACAGCGCAGCCAGCCTGCTCCAACCAAATAATGACTTAGCACCTCACATCAATTTGGTGATTCAAGAAATTCGCTTACCCAGAACGATATTGTGCATGCTAATCGGCGCAATTCTCGCTTTATGCGGCGCAGTCATGCAAGGCTTGTTTAGAAATCCACTTGCCGAGCCAGGAATCATAGGCGTGTCTGCCGGAGCCTCATTAGGTGCAGCATTAGCCATCGTGCTTTTCTCTGAGCTTTCACTACAATACCCTGCTTTCATGAACTTTGCGGCTGTGCCTATATTTGCCTTTCTAGGCGGAGCCTTGACCACGCTGCTCGTTTATAAGCTGGGTACGGGAAAATTCGGTACTTCAGTCACTATCATGTTGTTAGCGGGTGTAGCGATCAGTGCACTATCAGGCGCAGGTATTGGCTTTTTGAACTTCATTGCTGATGACCAAATGCTGCGTGATCTTTCATTGTGGTCAATGGGTTCATTAGCGGGTGCTAAGTGGTCTGGCATTTTGCTTGCTGCTGTCACGCTCGTTGGATTGTTTGTTATTTTCTATCGTCAAGCTATGTCACTGAACGCGCTACTACTTGGGGAGTCAGAAGCGCAGCATCTTGGTATCCCAGTACAGAAGCTTAAGCGAAGATTGATTCTACTAACGGCCGCAGGCGTTGGCGTCACGGTTAGCCTATCTGGCATGATTGGCTTCATCGGCCTTGTTATCCCTCATTTGGGTCGCATGTTAGCTGGCCCAGATCACCGTATTCTCTTACCCCTATCGGCGGTACTAGGCGCATTACTACTCACAGCTGCAGACATGTTCTCACGCGTGGTACTTGCACCAGCAGAACTGCCGGTAGGCATTGTCACTGCAATCATCGGTGCTCCATTCTTCTTGTATCTACTATTTCAACAGAAAGGGAGAATCCTTTAATGTTTCCTTCAGCGTTAAAAGCGACCGACATCGAAGTGAAGTTCGGTAGTAAAGTGATATTAGATGGTGTTTCTATTGAGATTGAAGCAGGAAAGGTAACGACACTGCTTGGACCAAATGGGGCGGGGAAAAGTACGTTACTCAAAGCCTTGTGCCAAGAGATATCAAGCACGGGTGATATCCAATACTTTGGACATACCAAGGACAAATGGCCTTCACAGAAACTAGCAAAGCATCTGGCTATGCTTCCTCAACACAGTACGCTAACCTTCCCATTCCTTGCTCATGAAGTTGTTGAACTTGGGGGGATCCCTCTGCAAGAATCCAACAAGAAGCTCACTAACATTGCTAGCCAAAAAATGGACGTAGCCGATGTATCTCATCTAAGTGAAAGGCTCTACCCTTCTTTATCTGGCGGCGAAAAACAGCGTGTTCACTTGGCTCGAGTACTAACTCAGCTTCACTATTCTGGTGACCAATGTATCTTGATGCTCGATGAACCAACATCAGCACTGGATCTAGCCCACCAGCACAACACCTTGAAAATCGCGAGAGAGTTAGCCGACAACCACAACGCAGCCGTCATCGTGGTATTGCATGACCTAAACCTAGCCGCTCAATACTCAGATCGATTGGTGGTATTGAAAGACGGTAACTTGGTTTGCGACGGAAACCCTTGGGAAGCACTCAAGCCTTCGATGATTGAAAATGTGTATGGCTACAGAAGTATCGTAGAAAAACATCCAACCATGAGTTTCCCTCAGGTTCATCCAGCACAATAAACTTTACTAAGGTTCTACGCATTTTTAGGATTCGTTCCTCTAACAACCACTTTATGTTGAGCCTCGATTTTTTCGGGGCTTTTTTATTGGCTCACAGCCACTCTCTCGCCTTAAACTTCATTTTATTAATAACCATAGCAACCAACCCAAAAATGTCTCACTCTGAGCGTTTGAGGCTCTAGAGACGTACAGTAACTATTAGTGTTGTTGAGTTTTTACAAGTGGACACAAAGGTAAGGCATGAATGTAAGCATATAAAAAGAAAAGAAATAAACATTTTCAAGGCGGGAGCAAAACAGTCACACTAAAATGAGAACGACAGAATTAGAACGATAGGAAAAGATTAGGATAAGTGAAATTTCAGGCATAAAAAAAGCCCCCTCAGGAGCTTCTTTTATGGTGTGTTGATTATTGGCTCATACGAATCAATGATTTGCCAATCAACCACTCTAGTTCTTTACCGCTAGTATCACCAAACTGAGTTTCAGTCAGTTTGTATAGACGATCAATACCGTTTGCAGCAAACTCGTGTGCGCTTTCAGCAGTAACGATATGATGGAAAAGTAGACGTAAAATTGCTAGGAACTCAGCGTCTTCAAGCGCGCTAACCCAACTAGCAGAAAATGCATCAAGACCATTTTCAAAGTCAATATGTTCCATGAACATCTTAAAAATACGGCCGTCTAGAGCAGCAGTAAAATCAGTTTTCTTTGGAAAATGGTGGCTTATACCTGTACGAGAAACGCCCGTTTGCTGACTCAACGTCGTGTATGACATCTTGTCGTAACCCAACCTTAGTAACTGGTCTACAACGGCATCCATGATCTTCTGGATAGTGATTTCTGTATCTTCTTTACTACGCTTTGGCATATTCAGGCTCTTCTCTTTGTAAATCCATCTAACTCAATCAAATAAAGTCAGAATGCAAATCGTTATCAGCATTATGTGAGCAAAGTGATTTTTCGCAAGTATTTATAACTAAATTCACATAAATACTACATCCGAATAATTCTACAGTGACGCCTCTTTGGACGCTTTGTCTAATTATTGTCCGAATAATCACCTTACAATCCTAAGTCGGTAATTTTAAATAACTACTTAGAATATGAAATACCCAACGAAAAATTCATTGTATAAATACCTATCAAGCGATAGATAGTCTTATAAAATCATTCCTGACGCAACTAAGTGAATGATATTCTGACAAATTAATAACATTAATCTTCGGCAAAACATGATAGAGATCACATACATATTTTGCGTCGCGAATGTTCATATTCATTTCACCTCTAAACAAACAACATAGCATACCAGTACAAATTAGTTCAAAGATTTTAATTTTTGTAGATACAGTTCAAATTGCTCGTTAGAATAACCTCAGACTTTGTGAGAGGATTATTTATGAGCCAAGATGTTGGTAACAATGATGTATGTGAAGCTTGCGGTTGTGCAGGTGAAATCGGCTTCATCATTAAAGAAGGCGACGAGGTTGCTGAGGTAACGGTTTACGGTAACTCTAAAACCCTTATTGAAACTGAGTTTGCTAAGTATGTTGAGTTAGCAAAACAAGTGTCTAGCAATGTCGAATTTGAAGTATCAGAGATGACTGAAGAAAGTACTGAATTGCAAGCGCGCTTTAAATTTGAAGTAAGCGCTGAGAAAATTATTTTCGAACTTAAGACTCGCTCTCTAGCGCGTTAATATAAGCATCAGTACACATACAATTAAAAGACGAGCTCACCGCTCGTCTTTTTTTGTCATTTCAATCCATCCCAGTGCACCATTAGTCTCAAAATCATTTTCCTTAGCACATTTAATCACCACGCCTGAAACCTCAACCACAGCACCTATGCTGTAAGCCTTATCATCGTAATAACAAACTCGTTGCGGAGAACCACTCTGAGTGACGACCACTGCCGCCTTTGCGGGCGTTGAGATTATTTTATTCGCACTCGCTGATACTGAACAAAACACTGATGTTAGAATCACAAAACCTTTTAGAATCTGATGCTTTATACCAATCACAGATTTACCTTTCATTGTCGTTCTATTCCTTTTTTACCTACCAACAAATGAGTAAAACACTATGCGTGAATAATTTTTTCATTATAGTGTTCAAGTCTATCGTAATAAGAAGCTTGTTATGCTCCGAATAATTGCACTTATTATTGGTTCTTTAACCATAACAAATGTGACTGCAGAACCACTCGATCAGTATCAAATATTGAACCATCTGGATAATTACGGAAACTTATATTTACGAAATAAGCCGTACACATCACTCCCAACAGGCTTGGTTGTTGACGGTAATTTGAACATAGAGAACACACCGATTACCCGTCTACCGAAAGGTTTAGAAGTAAACGGAAGTCTAAAAGCATCTAATAGCCAACTCGCTAGAGTCCCTACTGGGGTTAAGATAAAAGGCTACGCGGACTTAATCGGCAGCCAAATTACCAGTTGGCCCCGAGGTGTGCGAGTGGGAGGGTTTATTAATCTCACTGATACTCCGTTACAGAGGCTTCCAAATGGCTTTAGAGTGAAGGGTGACTTAAGCGTGATTCGCACGCCTTTAACTGAGCTTCCAAACGGGATCGTTATTGACGGTGATCTGTATATTGGCGGCTCTGCAATTACAGTTTTTCCCGACACCATGACGGTTAAAGGCAATATCTACCTAGGTGGCAACACGGTGACGACTTGGCCAACCAATTTAGAACTTGGTGGTGCCGTCGCTCGCTAGTTCAGCCAAAGCTCGGATTTTAGCTCTTTAGAGCAATAGAACCAGAAACAAAAAAGGAGCCTGAGGCTCCTTTTTCAATTCAATTACTTGTTAGTTAGCTAATGTGCTCGCTAGTCTAACCAAGCTATGAGCTAGTATGTTAGTAAGCTAAGTAAGCAGATTAACCAATAAGCGAGTTAACCAATGTTTTTCACAGGGTTCGCATAGCTATCAATCAAGTACTGACGAGCGCCTTGTGGCAAGCTCGATAATTTGTCTGAAAATTCTTTCTTAACCGAAGCAGTAATCGATTCGTCTTCTTTTTCTGCTGCCAGTAGGTTTACTGGGAACAGTTTGTAGTTATCGTGTATTTGACGATCGATCTCTTCAGCAAGCGCTTCAGGTGTATCAAAATCTTGGTCGATAACCTGACCGAAACCAACATGAACACGGCCTTTATTACCGATGATGCCTTGAATGATACTTTCGATATCTTCAAACTCACCCTTTTCGTAGCTACCGTTTACGTCTTTCTCAAAAAGCTCTATCGCTTTAGCGATGTCGCATGGGTCGTTTTCATATGAAATAGCCACAGGTACTATCTTCAAAGATTTCACGTATTCAGGGAATGCAATTTTTTGCTTACGTCCTTCAACATGAAACATTTTTAGAATTGCAGGCTCAGTAAAATCATTACCATCTTTAGCACGGCCTTCCTTTTGAGCGATCCAGATAGAGTTGCCCGTTTCTAAAGAGTGCTTGATATAAGAAGAGAGCAGGCCTAAGGCCTTCATCATTTCACGCGGCCCTTTCAAAGAACGCTTTACGATAAAGCTCTTGTTGAGACGCATCAATTCAGTGGCACATGGCTTCTTCAACAGGTTGTCGCCAATCGCAATACGACAAGTCTGATGATTTTTTTGATGCAAAGCGTAATTGACTAACGCTGGATCCATAGCAATGTCACGATGGTTTGATACAAACAAGTAAGCTTTATTGGCATCCAGCGACTCTAAGCCCGTATATGTCACACCATTAGTGGTTTTAGCTAACGTGTCGCGTAAGTACTTTTTCACTTCAATCTGAATGGATTCAACGCTAGTCAGCTTGCTCCATTTCATTTTTAAGTACACGCGTAAAATTGGACTCATTAATGTTTTGAACCAAGACGCATGGTTTGAAAAACGGTAGTGCAAGATCGCACTGATAAATTCTTCATCATTAATAAGACGGTTTAGTGCCGCAGGAATTTCATCATCGCCGTAAGGACGAATATCAACATATGGATCGCTTGGAGAGGTCATTTTTTAATTCATATAATAAAAATCTTGCTCATTCTACGCGTTGTTTTGACTTATCGCAGCTACAGAGCCCATACTTTTGACAAGGTCAGACCAGAAACATTGAAAATCCCCTGTTATTGTTGGCATTCTTTAAGATTAACGGTAATCTTGACGCCCCAAAATTAAGGTACTATCTATGAACTTCGCTATTGAATATACATCGGCTTACTTTTCACACTTGGTAATTACACCAAGAAAGAAAGTACTTAAACATAGCCTTGTATCGGTTCAAAGTGGCTTGGTTTTGATAAAGCTGGGTAAACAAGAATATGCCGTCGAGCCAGGGCAAAGTATCTGGATTCCCTATGATTGCTTAACATCACTGACCTACTTTCCCAATACCCAAGTGAATCGTGTCGACTTTTCTGTACGTTTGACGGATTCTTTCCCAAGACAGGCGGGTTACATCACTCAAACAAACCTATCTTCAGCGCTACTAGAAAAGTTAGAACTCACCAAAGCTCGTGCTTTAAAAGCAAATAATACCGAACAAGCATTCAAAGATATGCTTTCTGTGCTTAAACAAGAAGTGTTGGCGTTCAAACCGTTGCTTTGCGAGAGCGCCCTGTCTCAGCGATTCAATCAGTGGAACATCGATGATTCGAATCTGCCACAAGAGCACACCTTGGTGATGGTAATGCGCGAAGCGAAGAAACGCATGCAGTCAGGTCAGAAACGTACGCTTGTGATTGATGATTTGTTCTCTGGAAAAGAAGAAGAGTTCGAACAGCTGTGTATGCTCGTGTTTGGTGAAGATCTCTAGCCAAAAGGATCGAGCATCGTTATTCACTCGCTAGAGCCCAACTTCAAGTCACTCTCTAAGCCGAGTTTTTAAACCAAACCAAAGACGCCAAACACTAAAAAGCCGCAAAAACTCAGTTTTTGCGGCTTTTTTAATTCTTAGCATTTCAACTTTTAATTCTTAACATCTCAACATAGATTAATAATCTACCAATCTAGAATGGCAATTCAACCTGCATCATTAGGTCTGCATCTCGTGAGTCATGCCAGCGGTAGTCAAAACGCATACGAGGTTGCCCTTCTACTTTCTCACCAAAACCGATACTCAATTGAAGACCATGGTTCATCAACCATTCTTCAGTAGACATGTCATATTGATCGTCTTCCAGATCTTCAGGGAACCACATACCTAAGCCAACATAATTAGATTCAAGACTTTGCGTTAACAAAGGGGAATCTTTGCTTTGGATTACCCAATCGGACCAATAGTCTGGTTTGTTTTCTGGTTCTGCATCAGCGAGACCACTGATTTCTAACATGCGTTGGCCGAAGGACTCAATGCTCGTAGACAAATCTAAACAGCTATTTTCATCATCAGAAGTCAGCATTATTGAATCTAAGCTAAAAAAATCACAATCAGCGTGTGCAGGCATACTGCATGCCGCAATGATTATCGTCGCTGGTATCGCGCCCTTTAGCATAGTCATCAGACCTCTCGAGTTAGTGAATCTACATTATTGTATACAGTTCACTGTCTTGCAATATCCTTGTAACTGACTTTGTACTCAGTTTTGCAACATTGCTCCCATTTTGCAAAGCATGGCGAATATCAGTGCTACGAATTTTAACTTTTTCAGGACAAGCCATCACAGACCAACGTTCCGTTATTTCGTCCGATTTATAAAACGATGCAAACTTAAAGAAATTGTCAGGCCCGATGACAAAGGTCAGTTCAGCCTCTGGATGCTGTTTTTGAAGCTGACTAAGCACCGCATAAGTCGTGACACTTTCACCTGGAGTAAACAACCCTTTCTCAACCAGTGAAAGTTCAACTTGCTCCAACGATAAATCAGAGATAAACGCCTCGACCAACTGACATCTCGTATCAAAGTCTAGCATCTCTTTTCCCCAAGCATGGGCAATACTGGGGACCAGAAGAATTTTGTCAAAGTGAGCCAACGAATCAATCACACTTTTGTGCCCTAAGCTCGGCGGATTAAACGCACTACCGAAAATGGCTATTTTTTCCATTATTTATTACTGCCTTCTCTTTCTAAGCTTGTGCAAAGAGGTTTTTAAATCGGATGATTTAGGTATGATAACACTAGATTTTTAATTTGCTTGCAGGAAAGGAATACGAATGGAACAGTTAATTCGTGACGAAATGCGCGTACTACCTTCAATAGACCCTCACTTCGAAGTGACTCGTCGTGTGGACTTTATCAAAACGAAACTTCAGCAATCAGGATGCAAATCTCTCATTCTTGGTATCAGTGGTGGTGTCGATTCGACAACCTGTGGCCGCTTGGCACAAATGGCCATTAACAGCCTAAATGAAAGCTCTGGCAACAACGACTACCAATTCATTGCAGTTCGCCTTCCTTATGGCGAGCAAAAAGATGAAGATGAAGCACAACTTGCTCTGTCTTTCATCCAGCCTTCCCAATCTGTTTCTGTAAACATTAAAGCAGGCGTGGATGGGTTGCATGCGGCATCTCACGTGGCTTTAGAAGACACAGGTTTGCTTCCAACAGATTCTGCAAAAATCGACTTTGTAAAAGGTAATGTGAAAGCTCGCGCTCGCATGATCGCACAATACGAAATTGCAGGTTACGTTGGTGGCCTTGTGATTGGTACTGACCATTCAGCGGAAAACATCACGGGCTTCTACACTAAGCACGGTGACGGCGCATGTGATTTAGCACCTTTATTTGGCCTGAACAAGCGTCAAGTTCGTGAACTAGCAGCAACTCTAGGTGCGCCAGAGCTATTAGTTAAGAAAGTCCCTACTGCCGACCTCGAAGAGCTTGACCCACAGAAAGCCGACGAAGCAGCATTGAACCTTTCTTACGACCAAATCGATGATTTCCTTGAAGGCAAAGAAGTGCCTCAAGATGTATCCGATCGTTTAGTTGGTATCTACAAAGCAACACAGCACAAGCGTCAACCAATCCCAACGATCTACGATTAATCTTTTGAATTAGTCTCAGAATTTAAAAGGCCGGAAGTTCATTTCAATGATCTTCCGGCCTTTTCTATTTAATGCGTTTTTCTTTATGATCTAGCGAGCTATTAATCCACAACTTCGATATCAGTTTGCGGAACACTGCAACACGCCAGTATCTGCCCCATGTTACGCTCATGATCTTGCAACGCAGGTACATCTGGTTGGTGAACTTGCCCAGACTCAAGGGTCACTTTACACGCTCCGCAAAAACCAGCACGGCAGCTAGAAGCAATAGACACACCCGCCGATTCAGCCTGTTCTAGTAGCGTTGATTGGTTATTACCTTCAAACAAGTAACCATTAACACTCAACTGCAGTTGCTTCACTGTTTCTTCAGTTGATTGAGCCAAGCCAAATGCTTCTTGATGATAATGCTGAGGGTTGAGCCCCATTTGGATTAACAGTTTTTTTGCGTTATCCATAAAGCCGTCTGGGCCGCACACAAACGCTTGACGCTTGTGTAGTGCTTCAATTTTAGCAATATGCGACACGCTCAAACGACCAGATAAACCATCCCATTCTTTAGTTGGTTGGCTTAACGAGTAAATCACACGTAACCCTTTATGTTCGTTGGCAATCTTATCAATCTCAGCTTGATAAGGAATATCCTCTTCGCTACTGCATTGATGATAGAAAACCACATCATCAATTTGACCATGGTCGGCTAAGTAACGAAGCATCGACAACATTGGGGTAATACCGCTGCCTGCAGACAAAAGCAGTAACGGATGGGTTAGGTTTGCTTCTAAGTAGAACGCACCATCTGGGTTTTGAGCGACTAGAGTATCGCCCACTTGGAAATGATCATTGAGCCAGTTAGATATTTGACCATCATCCACTCGCTTCACTGAAATCGCCAAACGACCCGCTCGTGATGGGCTAGAAGATAACGTGTAACGACGCGAAATCGTCTCGCTATCAATCACCATCTCAATCGGCAGATGTTGCCCAGGCTGGTAACTTGGTAGTGAGTGGTTCTCTTTCGCAGGTTCTAACCAAAAAGTTGTAAAGTCACGAGCGATCTCTTCACGTTCAACACAGGTTAAATGCAATGATTCTACCCAAGTATCTTGGTAGTGCTCCTTCTCTTTGGTTTCTAGTACTTCAACAACATCACCGGCTTTAACTAAGCCTTCATTTTTAGCAACTAGATTTTGACCAAAGAAAACACCACCGCGCTCATTCGCTCTGAATTTAGAAAAGGTGTTAAGCGGCTCTTTTGTTTCTCTGAATTCTCCGCGTTCAACATCAACCGTTGTTAAAATACAGCGCTCACAAGGTTTAACGGCTTCGAATTCAACCTCACCGATACGGATACGCTTCCAGCTGTCTTCAGCAAAGGCTTCGGTATTAGAAACGACAAAGTTAGTGCGAAACTGATCCATTGAATGAGTTTCAGGGCTGCGGCGGTTTAACTCATCAAGCGATGCTTGGCTGATCACCAACATTGGGTAACCATCAGCGAAACTTACGTTGTGACCGAGCTTTTCACGAACACGATTCGATTGCTCACCTGAAAACAGGAGTTCAACTCGGACACCCAACACATCGCTAAACCAATCATCAGCTTCATCATTGGTGGTGTAAGCGGTAAAGCTGTCTTTCCAAACCGTTGCTGGTGCTTCTTGCATCTTGAAATTCGCATACTTTAGGCGTAAAGGCTCTTTGCCTTCATAAGTGAAGATCAAACCGTCTGGTTGCAAGCTTGAAGATACCTTCACCATTTTCGGATACTTACGCGCCGTGATCATTGAACCGTCTGCCAATGCCAACATAAAGCGTCTGTCGAAAGTTAGGCCTTGTTTTTCGACCCAAGCAGAAGAGAGTGAAATCCCGCCTACAGATTTAACCGGAAACACATTAATTTGAGATAGAGAAGACACTTGCTCTGAAGCCTTTTGATCTTGAGCTTTTTTATCTAAAGGTAGCTGCGACATAACGATTCCAATGTTTTGTTGTTTGTCCCAATGCTAACAAATGGTTATAAATAGATAAACTGGCAGGCATTAAACACTTGATACTAAGCTAATATCTTGAGATGTTTATCCTAGTGTCTTATCTACATAAAGACAGCAATGTATTAACACTCTCCATACGTTCTATAATTTGAACACGGTTACCGCATTGAACTTTCATTGAATAAAAAGGATTTATCATGAACAAACTTGTCATTATCATCTTATGTGTACTACTCCCTCCTGTTGGCGTGTTCTTCGCTCGCGGCGCAGGTAAAGATTTGCTGATTAACATCATCCTTACTTTCTTCTTCTGGGTACCAGGTATGATCCACGGATTATGGGTAGCCACTCGCTGACCCTTCGACCATCTCCGAGAATTAATACCGAATAAAATACTCATAAAAACAAGCTCCTAACCCTGAAGGGTTAAAAATAGGATGAAATGAAAGTGCTTTTCCACTATCATCCTGTCGCCTAAACGTAAGCGATTGCTTTCACAAATTTCGCTGAGTTTAGGCTCCAACTACACAACACTTCAAATGGTGGGAGCCTTCAATGACACAACTTACGATTACTCGTCCTGACGACTGGCACGTTCATCTACGCGATGGCGACGTATTAAAAGATACAGTGCGCGATATCAGCCGCTACAATGGTCGAGCGTTAATCATGCCAAACACCATCCCACCGGTAACCGATACCGAAATGGCGCTTGCTTATCGTGAACGCATCATGGCAGAGCAGCCAAGTGAACAATTCCAGCCTCTAATGGCACTTTACCTAACAGACAACACAACTCCTGATGAAATTCGTAAAGCGAAAGAGTCTGGCGCTGTTGTAGCGGCCAAGCTTTACCCTGCTGGCGCGACGACAAACTCTGACTCTGGCGTAACTTCTGCTCAAAAGATTTACCACGTATTAGAAGCCATGCAAGAAGTGGGTATGTTGCTGCTTGTTCATGGTGAAGTAACGGCTCACGATGTTGATATCTTTGACCGTGAAAAGCAGTTCCTAGACACAGTTCTAGCACCGATTGTTAACGACTTCCCTAACTTGAAGATCGTTCTAGAGCACATCACGACTGCAGATGCAGCGACTTTCGTTAAGAACGCTAACGAGAACGTAGCGGCAACCATTACAGCTCACCACTTGCTTTATAACCGCAACCACATGTTGGTTGGCGGCATTAAGCCACATTTCTACTGCCTACCAATCCTTAAGCGCAACACGCACCAATTGGCGCTTATCGAAGCAGCAACAAGTGGCAGCAAAAAATTCTTCTTGGGTACAGACTCTGCGCCACACGCAAAGGGCGCCAAAGAGTCAGCTTGTGGTTGTGCAGGTTCTTACACAGCGCACGCTGCGGTTGAACTGTACGCTGAAGTATTCGATTTAGAAGGCAAGATTGAGAACCTAGAAGCATTCGCGAGCCACAATGGCCCAGACTTCTACGGCATGCCACGTAACTCAGATACAATCACACTCGTTAAAGAAGAGTGGAATGTATCTGAAACAATGCCTTTCGGTTCAGACATTGTTGTGCCAATCCGTGGCGGCGAGACGATTGCTTGGTCTGTAAAATAAGCGCTTGGGCTGTTAAGTAAACGCCCTCCATTTAACGAAAAGGGTCACCATAATAATTATGGTGACCCTTTTTTGTTTCGATGAAAAGCTGTCTTATTACAAGAAATAGTTTAACGATTATTTACCACGAATTTTTCCAATAGCACTCCAAATCGCGACGACAATCAACCCTGAAAGAACACCAATCACACCATTTAATAGCGTTGGTACCACCGCGGTTGCAATCGAATGTCCACTGAAGTCCATAATAATCGGTTCAATTAAATGATGAATCGCAGGGACGTTGTGAACCACAATACCGCCGCCAACCAAAAACATCGCAGCCGTTCCAACCACCGCAAGCGTCTTCATTAACTTGGGCGCAAATGCGACTAGCCCGTTACCCAATTGGGTTTTAATGGCACTCCCATTCGATGTTCGCTGGAGATAGAAACCTAAATCGTCCAACTTCACGATCCCAGCAACTAAGCCATAAACACCAATCGTCATCACAACGGCTATCAAACTCACGACAAGAATCTGAGTAAGGATACTTGTACCCGTCACGGTGCCCAGAGCTATCACGATGATTTCCGCAGATAATATGAAATCAGTACGAATCGCGCCTGCGACCTTTCTCTTCTCATATTCCTCTATGGATTCGCCAGTACTCGTATCCTCTCCCTTTTCATCATCTTGATGAGAATGAGGAAACAGCTTCTCTAAGATTTTCTCCGCCCCTTCAAAACAAAGAAACAAACCTCCAATCAAAAGCAAAGGCATGATCAGCCAAGGAATAAAGGCACTGATCAATAATGCCGCAGGCACCAAAATCAACTTGTTTTTAAATGAGCCTTTTGCAACCGCCCATACCACTGGGATTTCTCGTTCAGCAGAAACACCGGATACCTGCTGAGCGTTCAGTGCTAAATCATCCCCCAACACACCAGCGGTTTTTTTAGCTGCCACCTTAGACATCAGTGCGACATCATCCAACACGGTTGCAATGTCATCCAGTAGCGTTAATAAACTTGCTCCAGCCATTTTATGGTCTCTTTTAAGGGATTAAACAATTGATAAAATGTAACACCATCAATCCACTCATCAAAGTTATGAGTCTGTAAAAAATAGAGTCACAAATTGTGTTTTCTATTGCTGTCTCTGTTAGACAGGAATAGTCTGTCTTCATCTTTCACGAACATAAAAGAAGAAGTATAGATGAAAAGTGAATACTCCTACCCAATCGGTGAGCCTGGAAAAAAATGGCAACAAGCAGAACGTCAAGCATGGTTCGCTCAAAGAACGGTTAAGCGTGAATATCAACAAGAAGTTGTGCCAAAAATCCAAGCATTGGCAGACCGCTTTGACATCGAGCAATACGGCGCACTGAGCTACGATGAAGCTCGTTTCCCGCTTTTTGCAATCAAAAGCAAAAACTGGGACGCATCAAAACCAACGATCCTTGTAACGGGTGGTGTTCACGGTTACGAAACCAGTGGTGTGCATGGCGCGATCAAGTTCGCCGCAACTCAAGCAGAACAGTACTCAGCACACTTCAACATTGTTGTTGCACCTTGTGTGAGCCCTTGGGGTTACGAAGTCATCAACCGTTGGAACCCAAATGCTGTCGATCCAAACCGCTCTTTCTACGATGGTACACCAGCAGAAGAATCAGCGAACCTACGTGCATTAGTCGCTTCTTTACCAGAAGTGTTGGTTCACGTTGATCTACACGAAACGACGGATTCTGACGAAACAGAATTCCGACCAGCACTCGCAGCGCGTGATGGCATTGAGTACATCGAAGGTATGATCCCAGACGGTTTCTACACAGTTGGTGATACTGAAAATCCACAGCCTGAGTTCCAAGCGGCGGTAATTGCTTCAGTTGAAAAAGTAACGCACATTGCGCCAGCAGACGCAGACGGCAAGATCATTGGTTCTGAAGTTACCCAACATGGTGTGATTAACTACCCAATGAATAAGCTTGGCTTATGTGGTGGTGTGACTGATTGTAAGTACGGCACAACCACTGAGGTTTACCCAGACAGCGACAAAGTGACAGACGAAGAGTGTAATGACGCTCAAGTTGCTGCTGTAGTCGGTGCTTTGGATTACGTAATTCAACATGAATTGAACGCGTAAGCTATTAGCTAATAGCTGCTCCCTAAAACTAAAAAGAGCCACAAGTGACGATTCACTTGTGGCTCTTTTTTTGTCTTATCTGCTTGTCTTTGATTTCTTCTTGGGCATAAAAAAGCTCCCTTGCACACAGTACAAGAGAGCTTTGAAATAATGCTTAATAAGGAGTAACTAGCGAACTATCTACTCCCCATACTTGATTACTTTATTTAGCGGTTTCGCTAACGTTTTCTTGTCCTTTATCTACTTCAGTCAGTAGACCTTTCAACAAGCTGAAACAACCAATCAGAAGAATGATCGTAAACGGTAGTGCAGCAATGATCGTGATCGATTGCAGAGCTTGGATAGATTGAGTACCACCAATCCACAACATCACCATTGCAATAGCGCCTGAGATAACCGCCCAAACCACTTTCTGTTTAACAGGAACTTCAAGCTTACCACCCGCTGTCATGCCATCGATAACGATAGAGCCTGAGTCTAGCGTTGTAACGAAGAACACGATGATCAGCGCGACTGCGAGAACCGACAGAATACTACCGAACGAGTAAGCATCTAGCATGTAGAACAAGCTTAGAGACACGTCTGTGATGCCTTGGTCGAGACCAAGTTGCCCTACATGATTAATTACTTGCTCGATAGCCACGCCGCCGAAGATAGCCATCCAAGCCGACGTTACCAATGTTGGGATAATCAGTACGCAAAGTAAAAACTCACGAACCGTACGGCCTTTAGAAATACGCGCTACAAACATGCCGAAGAAAGGTGCATACGCAACCCACCATGCCCAGTAGAACACAGTCCAGCCATGCAGCCATGTTGTGTCTTCACGACCAGAGCTTTGGCTCAACGCTACGATGTTATTCGCATAACCCGTCACCGCCGTTGCCACAGAATCAAGCACGGTTGTGAAGTTCAGAACAGCGATAAGACCAAGGAATACGAACGCAATAACCATGTTCAGGTTACTTAGGAACTTAACACCACCGTCCATGCCACGCATAACAGAGATGATCGCCAAGCCCATAATCAAAACGATAATAGATTGCTGAAGGTAGATGTTGTTTTCCAAGCCAAACACGTGGCTAATACCACTTGCTGCCTGCGTACCACCTAGGCCTAATGAAGTCGCAAGGCCAAACAGAGTAACCAGTACCGTTAGTACGTCGATCACATCACCTGTTTTACCCCAAACTCGTTCACCCAGTATTGGGTAAAACACAGAACGCATTGATAGCGGTAAGCCTTTGTTGTAAACAAAGTACGCTAGACAAAGCGCCGTCATGCCATAGATAGCCCATGCATGAAAACCCCAGTGGAACAGTGTCGCGCCAAGAGCGAGTTCACGGCCTGCTTCTGTAAAAGGTTCTGCACCGAGTGGCGTTCCGAACCAGTTCGTGAAGAACGCGGTTGGCTCTGCAACACCCCAAAAAATAAGTCCTATACCCATACCCGCTGCGAATAGCATTGCTATCCAAGATGACATGGAGTAATCCGCCGTCGCGTCTTCGCCACCTAGACGAATTTTACCCAAAGGTGAAAACGCGAGAACAACGGCAAACGCTAGCATGATGTTAGCTCCCCACATAAAGAGGAAGTCAAACTTTGATAAAACAGCACCCTTGATAGAATCAATAGCAGCTTTAGCATCTGCAGGAGGAAGAGCAAGAAGAGTGATGATGAAGAGAAGAGATAAGCCTACTGAGGCTACGAAGACTGTGTTATGGACATCCATGCCCCATTTACTGACGTTGTCTTGACCAACTTGATAGTCAGTAGAATCAATACTGTATTTTTTTGATTTAAAACTCATAAATTATGATGTTCGCATATCCGAATTAACGAATATAAGGACGCTCTCCATATCCAATTACTACTTGATTGGCTCGCCGCACCACCTAAATAAAAAGGCGATAAAAATCACAATGATTGGTGACAAATGGACTTATTGGCTCAATCCCAAGGCGCGGATTATAGCACAGCTCAAAGCATTTTGACTGAGTTTTAGCTCAATAGTCACCCAAACCACCGTCAATAGTGATAGTTAAGCCAATAAAAACAGAATAAAATAAACAAATAAAAATGTTTAAATACAGCACTTTAAATTAAAATAACGCACTGTAAAATCTCATTCAAACTTTCTAAAGATAAAATCAACAACAGCCTAATTTATTTATAGCTCTAACAAAAAAGCCCCGCTATAGGGGCGGGGAAATTACCAAAGGTAAAAGAGAAATCAGTATTCAAATGTCAGTGCTACGTCTAGCAGAGCAGCACTTCACATTTCAAGGACAGCACATTAGATCGCGAAGCAAAAACCTAGGTTATAGTCTTCGCCATTTTTTGCCGTGAACTCTTTATCTTCACTTGAAGCGTTCGGTCGACCGCTTTCATCGCCTTTCACTAAGCTCACCCAGTGACGGATGCCAGAAGAACGGTTCGCCTCTGTTTGGCCAAACGTAGTGCATGTCTCTAGTTGGATATCTTGAATATCAACTAATTCCAAGTGGCCAGTACCTTTGCGAGCACCGATTGTCACTTCAACGTGTGTACCGCTTTCGTCACGGAATAAGATTGCTGATGGTTTTGACTTATCACCTGTGTAAGCCACAAAGTGTTTAGCTCGTTTCAGGCCTGTGTGTTCACCGTTTTTGAAGTAAACCTGAACATGTCGATAATCAATCTCGTAGCTCACTGCATCTTCGTGTGAACCCGCCTCAAGAGGAAATAAAGTATCAAGCAACTGCTTCGCCATTTTCTGTTTTTCGAGTTGCTTGTCTGCTTTCACCATTTCGACGGCAAAGACAGCTTCAGCAATAAATGTTGAATGGTTTCTGTGAAGTTCTGTTTTGTCTAGTGTCAGCATATTCATAGTTTTTCCCTCTTACGGCTTTGAATTTCATGTAGGTCAAAAATCCTGATTGACCCTTTTCAAAATTGTTCTTTACTGTGTTGCTTCCATGTATTTCATACTACTTGTATTTTCTAAACAATTTCACAACAAAAATTTCACACTGTGAATTTTACTAAATTGCTTTTTTACACACACCGGCATTTTGAGCCCCTAGCCCTTGATTTCCCTGGGCTGAGGGCTCACTAGAACCACTATTACGTGTTGTTTGATTTTGTGTAATAACCGACACCAACCAACTTATTGTCGATTACTCGATAATAGGTATGCTTGGTTTCGACTTTGCTCGACAGCGGATTCAACCATCGGTAGGTATAAACTCCACGCCCGTTTTCTTTTGCGAGGTTCAACATCTCAGTAAGAATCGGTTTATCGTCAGGGCTTAGGATTTCGTTGTGTGATCGCCCGACAAGTTCAGGAGATACACCGTGTGCGAGCAGCTTTCCAGAGCTCATGTCCATCACGAACACATACAAGTCTCCTTCAACAAAGCGACCTTCGCTATTATTGAACTCGGTAATGCTGTCTTGTTCGGATTCGACTATCGCCGTCATGGCTCTTGCCAACAATCGCTTAGCTTCTGCGGCACTTGAGCGTTCAGGGTAGTAACCCACAGCCACAATCACATCGCCCACTCGTTCAAAGAAGGTGGTCTTAGGCTCACCCATGCGGTCAGTCGGATTTGTCCAATGGTACTGAACTTCGCCAAAACCGTTATGTACAGCCTTAGTGATCATTTCTCGGAAAAAAGGATTGCCATAAACATCTTGAGTGTCCAAAACGCTGTCGCCCACCAACACCATTGAAGATCCGCCACTGGCGAGGAATTGGCCATCAATCCCTAAAGCAAACACATAAAGCTCACCGTCTGTATATTCAGGGTCGCTCATGAAGTCACTCACACTCTCATCGCCATCCTTTTGCACATGTATCACCGCCTTCGCAAGCAGGGTTTTGGCTCTTCTTTCAGCGTCACTGACAACATGTGGTTCTGAAATGTCGAGCACATTGACTGGCTCGTTTTCTTTCGCTGTTTCTGAATGTTCGGCACGCAACCCAATGCCACTGATCACTGCAAATACGGCACAACCAATAAGGATAATTCTTGATATATTCATAGTGACCTCTCCTAATAGCCCACCAAGGACGGTAGCCAAAGTGTAATTTGCGGGAAGAAAGCGATAACGAACACGCCAATAACGGATGCAAGCACAAAGGGATGGATCTTAGCGGTGATCTGTTCGACCGTGGCTCCGCCTATCCCCGAGGCAACAAAGATATTTTCACCGAGCGGCGGCGTAGCAAATCCTATCGATAACGTACACACCACCACGATTCCTACGTGCGTTGGATCCGCACCGAGCATGTACATGATTGGCAACAAGACCGGCACGATGATCATGATCGCGGCCAAGGTTTCCATGAACATGCCAACGAAAAGCAGTAACACAATAGTCAATGCCCACACCATGTACATGTTGTCAGTGAACCCTAACAATGACTCCGCCACCACAACCGGAATTTTTTGTTCGATTAACAAGCGACCAAATACCGTTGCCGCGAATAGAATCAGCAACACACGTCCAGTGATCCATGTCGTTGTCGACAATGACTTAATCGTGCTTTTGAACGATAACTCTCGGTGAATAAACACTCCGACAAACAGTGAATAGAAGATAGCCACAACCGCCGATTCTGTGGGTGTGAACATACCGCTGTAGATACCTCCGAGAATCAAAAACGGAGCCAGTATCGACCATATACCTCGGCGCAACGAGTGTCTTACTTCGCTAAATGACCAGTTTTCAGTCAACCCTTTGTAGCCTTCACGTTTAGCAATAAAGTAGTTAGTGACGACGAGTGTCGACGCCATAATGAAGCCAGGCACAACCCCAGCAACAAACAGTTTTGGAATAGATAAAGAGGCAAACTGCCCGTGTTGAGCAATGGCCTCTGGCGGTGCCATTAATCCCATTGCGGAGATACCGAAAATAACCAAGGGAATTGAGGGTGGGATAATAATACCCAATCCCCCTGAAGCAGCAGTCACCGCGGAGGCGTAGCTCTTATCATAATCTCGCTTAACCATTGCTGGCACCATTAGCATACCTACCGCAGCTGTGGTTGCAGGGCCTGAACCTGAGATAGCACCAAAAAACAAACACGCCATCACGGTTGCAGCGCCAAGGCCACCCGTCACGGGTCCGGCTAAGCTCTCGGCTATATCCACCAACCGTTTCGAGATACCCGCCGCCTCCATTAATGCGCCAGCAAGAACAAAGGCCGGCAGCGCCATTAACGGGAAATTACCCACCGAAGTAAACGCGATCTGTACTAAAGCGATAGGATTTTTGTCGAGCAACATATAGGCCGCCATTGAAGCGCCGGCCAGTGATACGGTGATTGGTGCACCCAGAATTAACAGGGTTAAGAAGCCACCAAATAAAATTAGAGTTAAATAGGATTCCATTATTACATCTCTCTATTACGACTATTCTCTATGACGACTACTGTGATGATTTTTGTGCCGTCATTTTGCGCAGTTCTTTGACTTCAGGATCTTCGTTTTTAGCGCCTTTGAACAAACGCTCATAGTTGTTCCAGATAATTCGAATCATCATCAACGAAAACGCGATAGGCAAAATCATATAGAAGTATTTCATTGGGATGCCTGTTGTCTGAGACTTCCAAAACAGGTTCATTTTGTTGAACACGAAATCGTAGCTGAGGTAGACAAAGTAACCGTTGAACAGCAACCATAAGAAGTCAGCGATAGTTTCACAGACGGTCTGAACAATCGGTGGGAAAAACTTGAAGTGAAAACTGACTCGGTTATGCGCTGACATTTTTGCCGCCACAACGGCTCCTAAATAAGCAAACCAAACAAACATGTAAGTAGCCACTTCATCACCCCAAGGTATGGAGTAATCAAAAAACTGACGAGTAAGGATTTGTGTGAACAGCAATAAGACAAAGCTTGCTAACAACAGACAACAGGTATATTCCTCGATGTTGTTAAGGTGCTTTTTTATCGTTTTAGCGACTGACATATAACCTCCAATGTTGATTTCCACATGACAACCAATCGCTCGCGGTACTAAAAAGATCAGGTACTGAACAGATCAACGAGTAAAGCCATGTAAAGGCCCTATCTCACTGTTCTATCGCTAGGTGATTAAGTAGCGGAGAACAGCAGATAGGGCGTATCTAATCGTTACTTTCTACCTAGTAACTCAAGAACGTCGTCTAGCTTGTCTTTGCCACCAATGCTTGAATAGAACTTAGGCCAAACTGATTTCGTTACCTTGCTGATCCACTCTTGCTCATTGTCTGCTGGGTCTGTGAATACCATGCCTTTTGCTTGTAGCTCTTCACGGATCTTGTTTTCAGTATTCTCTAGATAAGCAAAGCTGTGTTCTGTTGCTTCCTGACCCGCTTCAAGAATGATCTTTTGCATCTCAGGTGTCTGTTGTTGGAAGACCGTTTCACTGACGATTAACGGCTCAAGTGAGAAGATGTAACGCAGGTTTGTTACGTACTTTTGTACTTCATTGAACTTCATCGCATGAACAGTGATATATGGGTTGTCTTGACCATCAACCACGCCTTGTTGTAGGCCAGTAAAGGTTTCTGACCAAGCCATAGGTGTTGGGTTTACACCCCATGCTTGGTACGAAGCAATCATGATTTCGTTACGAGGAACACGAATCACTAGTCCTTTTAGATCCGCTGGTGAAGCCACTGATTTTTTAGAGTTAGTCAGAACCCTAAAACCAGAATAAGCCCAACCTACGATGCGAACGCCTGCGTCACGGATAGTATTGTCGACAAGGTCTTGACCCACTTGGCCTTGAGTTAATAGCACCGCTTCTTCTGCACTTTGAATGACATAAGGCATGGTCAATAGACCAACCGTTGGAGAGAAAGGCGTCACGTTGTTGATCGCCAATACAGAGAAGTCGAGAAGGCCGATTGCCGCGTCGTTGACGGTATCTTGCTCATTGCCCAATTGACCATTCGGGAACAGGTCGATTTTGACTTTACCGTCTGTTTTTTGCTCCATCAATTCAGAAAATGATGTCGCTAGTTCCCACTGCGTACCACCAGCAGCATCGCCGATAGCCATTTTAAAATTTGCTGCTGCCGCGGTATGAGATAGCATCGCTGTTGCTACAATTGTGACGCCAGCAATAATTTTATTTTTAATAAATTTCATAGTCTTAACCTTTCATATCATACAGACTTCCTGCCTGTACTTTGCTCACAAGGTGACCTGGTACAACTTTCCTGGTCGTAGTTCTATTTCCCTATTTTGGAAACAATGTTCGAGTAGCTAAAGCACTTCATCCTTTAACGAATACCACTGATAAAGGAACTGTTGCCCTACTCTTCGAAATGGTGCAAACATCTCAGATTCCACCACTTCCCTTACGTTGGGGAACGGAAGTTTTGATTCAAATATTGGCAAGTCAAGCTTATGACCTTCACCTGCAATCCACTGAGCAAGGCGCTTGCCTGCTTGAGCGGAGTACATCACACCATTGCCGCCATACCCTAGTGCGTAGAATATGGATTGCTTTGGATTCGGCTGATAGATTCTTGGCATCATGTCGTGGCTAACATCTACCCACCCCCACCATGAATAATCGATTTTGATCTGATCGAGAGAAGGGAATTTTCGGGTTAAATCCGATCTCAACATATCTTCGTATTTCTTTTCAGGTGCGTTCTTGCCACTGATGGCACTGCGTGTACCTATCTGCACTCGGTTATCGGGTAACAAACGGTAGTAATGACGCAAGATCCTAGTATCAGTAATCACCTGATTGGTTTTGAAGTTGCACGCGGCGATTTCGTCTTGAGTTAACGGACGCGTCACCATCGAGTTAGAAAGTACAGGTAATAGGCGATTCTTCAGCTCTGAATGCAAACCTTGGCTGGTATACCCACCGGTACAAACACCGACAGAACGAGCCTTAACCACACCACCTGGTGTTTTCAGGTAATGCACACCGTTGCGAGTTTCCCATCCCATCACAGGGCTTGCTGGGTGAACTTTTACGCCGAGTGCTCTCGCCTTTCTTAGATAACCAAATGCCAGTTTCCCTGCATGAATGCCAATACCTTCTGGCTCATGCATTGCGCCTGCCGCTTCTTGGTCACCAACGTAATCACGCTTTACGGTTTCCGCATCTAAGATCTGCGCATCGTAATCAAACGTGTCACGCAGCAACTTGGCTTCTTTCTCAAGCGTTGCCATCACTTTTGGACGGTGAGCAACGTATAAGTGGCCACCCGGCTGCGGGTCACAATCAATGTCTTTGATTAGAGACTTAAACGTGTTCATGCCTTCGATGCACTCGCGGTGCATTTTCAGTGCGGTTTCGAGTCCCCAGCGTTCAATCCACTGAGAACGCTTCAAACGTCCTGACGCACACTGAGCCTGGCCACCATTTCGGGTACTGCAGCCCCAACTCAAACGGTTAGCTTCAATCACAGTCGCTTTAATGCCGTACATTTCAGCAAGGTGTATCGCGGTGCTTAAGCCTGTGTAGCCTGAACCGATTATCGCTACATCGACATCCATATCCGATGTAATTGGGCCATCATCTTCAGGTGGCGCGCCTGCGGTATCTACCCAATAAGTCGGGGCGTATTCCTTGCCGTGACCTGGGCTCTTGTCTTTAAGTGGATCGTATTTTGGGTCGTATCTTTCTTTTGCTTGGGTACTTTCTTGTGCTTGGGTGCTTGTCACCTTTGGCGGCACATCGGCTGCCGGTTGTTCCATTACTAAACTCATAATTCGACTCTCCTAGTCATAACACGTGGACTGATTTTGGTTTCGTGTCTAGCTCTTGGGAGTATTGCTGGGAGTCAAAAGAGGTCGTGTTTTACGGAAGGCATTTTTTACGCTGATTTTTCCATCTTTCAGGGTAAACACATCAACCATACGAGCTTCGATGACGGTGCCATCAGGGTTAGTCGCAGAGAACGTTGATTCGCTTACTGCGCGGTCACCACACACAAAGTGGACAGGGTCGCTCCAGGCTGCATCTGGAAAGTTCTGCCAAACCAATTCAAAGCTATTGCGAACGGCTTCGTACCCTTCGATAGTGTTTCCAAGTACGCCTTCCCCTGCCACGGTGTGGAAGACACAGTCTTCGGTCATAAACGACATTAGCGCTTCAATATCATGGTTATTCCATGCATCACTAAAAGACTGTAAAAAGGCGGTGTCGACTTGGTTTTCCAGCACGAATGTCGCTGCATTGGTTTGCATATTCATATTCCAGAATCCTTTATGTTTTCGTTATTGGTTTAAATTTCAGTAGCTTTGCGCCACTTTTTTATTAGAGTGTTTAAACTAGATCTGTGAAATTTAACAACTTGATAACAAGCTTCGCCACTCTAACTTCGAGTTACTTTATAAACAATCTTTAAGCTCACAGATTTCATCTTTTTATAAATTAATTAGTGTTCTAATTTTATTTACACAGTCACTCACTAGATTTATACGAGGTCTAAATAAAATAATTAGAAATATTAGACTTTAGTCGAAGTCAAAATCTTGATGGTACTTTCGGCCATACTGCTCAAGCTGGCGATCATGAGTATTAACTTGTAATTCGATATTACCCTCACCTTTATTAATTGCTTGATTACCATCTACATGGGCTTCATTTTTCAAATCAGCCAGTTTCTCTTCAATATATTCTGTCGGTTCATTTAAAACATTCATGGAGGTTAATTCCTTTATCAGGTTTACTTTCGCTGATGGAAGAATATGAACGGACACTAGACCGTTTGAATATTCTTTCTCATCGTACAAAGGCTGAATGGCATCATTGCCACCTTCCTTAAATGGGTGAATGGAATACCACTTATCCTTTCGTTGCTCTTGCTGATCACAATCAGCCACATTGAATATCTGAGTTCTACTCAGGTCACATGGTGAGTTAAAAACACTAACCTTATGATAATCAATGGCTTTAATAATATTGATACAATCTTTGCTTTGGCTATGACACACAGACCACAACGCATTGACCAGGTTATCTGTCCACTCAAGTAAACGGGTTGGAAACCCCTGTTTCTTGGCTAAACACATCAATAACCAATCGTTTATCTCGTGTGCACTCAACGAATGCCCGCCATAAACTCTCACGGTCGAAAGAAGCTCTTGTTCGACACGGCGAATATTCTTTCGATTTGAGCGACCTAAGCTTGGCATCAGGTTATTATTTTCATAATCACACACGTTATAAATCAAACCACGATGCCCACTACACTCTGTAATAAGTGAATCGATTATTTTATACAGCTCTTCGAGTGAGCTTATATAATGTTTATTTTTCACAACATGCATACTACGATTCACTTAATTTAAATTCGGTAAAATCCAAATATCAACAACCCTATCAATCGATGATAAAAACCAACCAATAATAACGATTGACCAATAGTCAACGAGTGTCGTTATTGTATTTTTCTAAAATGATAATAAGTATATATCTTCATAAACAAGTATCAGTATTAGAACCATTCACTAAGTAGCTATGAGTTAATGGTCGATTAATAATAACGAGTTAACAAAGTTTATATAGCTATAACCACTTATTTTCCTTATGAACATTTAATTAGTGTTCTAATGTTTAACTGGAAATTATTGAACTAAGCGTTTACGTTCTTCACCTAAGTCCTTTGCCAATACCCGTTGGTATTGCCCGACCACATTCTCGATAGCACTTTCTCTAACACTCTCGAGATTTCTGTGGCCGGACAAACTTCCTATGACTTATACGTAATCTTTGTATTTATCTAGGAAACGAACCGGTGTTGATAGTGCATCTCGGCGGAACGGGTCGCCCAACTCCTGAGTACACATGATTTCAATGATGGTTGTTTTGCCCTCGTTCATCTGCATGTCGATGGCTTTTTGCAAGGTTGGACCTACATCTTCAAGCTTATCAACCGTGATACCTTCAGCACCCATTGCTCGTGCAATCTCTGCAAAGCTTTGGTTTTCAAGTTCACCGGCAACAAAGCGTCGGTTGTAGAAGTCGACTTGGTTCTTCTTCTCCGCACCCCATTGACGGTTGTGGAATACCACGGCTGTCACTGGAATGTTATGGCGAACACATGTCATGGTTTCCATCAAGCTCATGCCCCACGCACCATCGCCTGCATAAGAAATAGCTGGACGATGAGGTGCCGCTGCTTTCGCACCAATGATGGTCGGGAATGCGTAACCACAGTTACCGAAACTCATTGCAGCAAAGAAGCTACGTGGTTTTTCAAAGCGTAAGTAGCTGTTTGCCACTGAGTTGATGTTACCGATATCCGTCGAGACCATTACGTCTTCTGGCATCGCTTTTTCTAGCTCACGCAATACTTGGCGTGGGTGTAGATATTCGCCACCAGAGAACGGAGTCTCGTGTGAGTTTTCCTCAATCATATCCAAGCTGAAAGAGTCACGTTCGTGTGTCCATTCATCAAGCTCTTTTTCCCAAAGTGCTTTCTCTGTTGCGACTGTGTCTTGACGAGCGCCTTTGTTGTCATCACACAACAGTGCACGACCTTCCAATCTTTCAGATAGAGCAACCGCAGCTGCTTTCGCATCACCACAGATACCAACCGAAATCTTCTTAACCAGACCAAGCATCTTGTTGTCAGCATCAATCTGAATGATTTTCGCGTTCTTCGGCCAGTAGTCCATGCCATGTTGAGGCAAAGTACCAAATGGACCAAGACGTGTACCCAAAGCGATAACCACATCCGCTTGAGCCATCAATTTCATTGCTGCTTTCGAACCTTGGTAGCCTAAAGGACCACACCATAATGGGTGACTAGCAGGGAAAGAGTCATTGTGTAGGTAGCTGTTCACTACAGGTGCACCTAGTCTTTCTGCTAATGCCGCACACTCTTGAACTGCATCAGCCATGACCACGCCGCCACCGGAAATGATGACTGGGAATTTCGCTTCAGCTATCAAGTCTGCTGCTTCATTCAGAGATTTCTCACCACCTGGACCACGGTCTAAGCGCGCGGGTTTAGGGATCTCGGTTTGTGTTTCACCGTAGAAATAGTCACGTGGAATATTCAGTTGAGTTGGACCCATTTCACTCATCGCACGGTCGAAGCATCGGCCTGTGTATTCCGCCATACGGTCTGGGTGCGTTACGTGTCCTTGATACTTAGTAAACTCTTGGAACATTGGAAGCTGGTTACATTCTTGGAAACCACCTAAGCCCATTGTTTTAGTGCCTGTCTCTGGCGTCACAATTACGACCGGGCTATGTGCCCAGAACGCCGCAGCAATTGCTGTTACACAGTTACTAATACCAGGGCCATTTTGCCCGATGACTACACCGTGGCGACCCGATACACGAGAATAGCCATCTGCCATGTGGGCAGCGCCTTGCTCGTGTACTACTGGAACCAATCGAATGCCAGCAGGAGCAAAGATATCCATTGCGTCCATAAATGCCGACCCCATGATGCCGAACATATCGGTAACATCATTAGCAACCATAGTTTCAACGAACGCTTCTGATGGTGTCATTGTTACTGTGCCGGAAACAACCGTACGTTTTTCTTGCTCGCTCATTCTTCCATTCTCCTTGAGTTAACCAAAATTTCATTTTTCGGAATGAATTGTCTCTTTTTCGAATTCATTTTCACCTTAGTAGTAGAATTTTTGCGCGTCAACTTTTTATATTAAAATGGAACAATTCATTCTAATTAATAAAACTGGATCACATTATTGGTAGTTTTTCGTACAAAAAGTGCCGTTAACTTAACTGGAGCTGTTAATAATCGATGACATATCGCGATAGCAGCGACAAGTAATGAGCTATATAGAGGGAAATATGATGAAAGAGGCGGAATTGGTACCAACGCAGCCGGTAAGCGTGAGAGAACGCTTTGGCATCGACAGCAACCTAACGGTGATGGCATTTGAACATCCGGGTGAATATGTGCCGAAAGTCGACCCAAATTACTGTTTTGACCCCGAAGTGACGCTGGCTATATTGGCGGGGTTCACCTCCAATCGTCGCACATTGATACAAGGCACACATGGAACGGGCAAGTCGTCTCACATTGAGCAAATTGCCGCGAGATTGAATTGGCCATGTTTGAGGATCAACCTAGACGGACACTTAAGTCGCTTGGATTTCATCGGTAAAGACAGCATCGTCATTAAAGACGGGATGCAAGTAACAGAGTTTAAAGAAGGCATTCTTCCTCAGAGCATTCAACAACCCATCGCACTGGTATTAGATGAATACGACGCTGGTCGCCCTGACGTGATGTTTGTGATTCAACAGCTATTAGAGCAAGACGGTAAATACACCTCTTTAGAACAAAACCGAGTGATCACTCCTCACCCTTCTTTCCGCCTGTTTGCTACCTGCAACACGCTTGGCTTGGGTAACTTTTCAGGTTTGTATTCGGGTACTCAAGTGCTTAACCACAGTCAGTTAGATAGATGGAACATCATCGCTACGCTCAACTATTTAGACCCACAACATGAAACCAAAATCGTGTTATCTAAGCTTCCAGAGCTGAATAATGAAAGTGGCCGACAACTGGTCGAGAAAATGATCGCAACCGCAGGATTAACGCGTAACGGGTTTCGGGCTGGCGACCTTTCGACTGTGATGTCTCCGCGAACAGTGCTCACTTGGGCTGAAAACATCCAAATATTCGACGATGTAGCGACCGCATTTAGGTTGTCATTCTTGAATCGCTGTGAAGACGAAGAGAAAGAACTGGTTAGCGAATACTATTTCCGTTGCTTTGGTGAAGCCTTGGAAACGCATACTCAAAACTATTCGCACTCGGAGTCGTAAACCATGGCCAATGTTTCTTCTCAGCAGAAAAAGATCCTCGATATTGGTGTGTCTGTCGCCAGAGCAATCAGTGGCGAACTCAATCTGAACTATCGAGGAGAACGTCTTTATAAAGGTAATAGGCCCTGTTATTACCAGTCCGCACATACTAACGATCTCACCTTTGTGTCTCGCCACGAGCTAAAAAACAGCAAGCTATCGATGCAGGGCAAGATCGATTCATCGGCACTGCGATTATTGCTTTCAGACGCTGACCTCCACTATTCACTACGCCCTCAAAACGAAATAGAACGTCTGCTTTACGACTTCTGCGAACAGGTCCGAATTGAATCTCAAGTCCCGCCTTATCTAAAAGGCGTGACCACCAATATCCAATTCAACTTTGCGTATTGGAGCGACCAATATCATCAAAATGGCTTTACCGAATCACGAATAGGCATGTTGCTGTTTACTCTGATGCAAGTCATCCACACCCGTTTAACTGGTGTTCCCGTTTCTGAGCCTATCGCTGAAACCATTGAATCGACTCGCGCCGGCATCGTGCCTACTTTTGGGCACAGCCTAAAACGTTTAAAGCAACATCGAGCCGACCAACAACTGTTTGCACACTGCGCCAACGAGTTGGCAGCCCTTGCACAAGAGCTCATCAACCAAGAGCAAGAGAGCGATAACTCGCCCACGCCAACCGTTGAAGAAGACATCAAGATCCTTGCGCAACTTGCCCTTATCGTTGATGGCGACATTCAAGATCAAGACGTCGATACTGACATCACAGGCAGTAGTAAGGTGTTCGAGCTTTCGGGCGCGAATTATCAGGTCTTTAATTCAGAATTTGATCAAATTGTCGCCGCAGATAAACTCGTCAGGCGCGCCCTATTACTCGAACTGAGGCAGAAACTCACCGATGACATCATGGCGAGACAAGTAAACACTCGCCGTTTAGCCGCGATGCTCACCAGCTTTGTCGCCACGCCACAAAGGAACCGACGTCAGGACCATTTAGAAGAAGGCATTGTTAACGCCACTACCATAACCAAGCTCATCACTTCGCCATTAGATCGCACTGTCTTTTATCAACCTGACATCGGCGCATCTCATCAATGTGCCATCACGTTTTTGATGGATTGTTCAGGTTCTATGCAAAAGCACAGTCACAAGTTAAGTTTGTTGATGGATACGATTCTCAAATCCGTAGGATTGGCTGATATCCCATTTGAGATCATTGGCTTCACTACCAACAACTGGAATGGTGGCAAGGTCTATCGACAGTGGCTTAAACAAGGCCAACCAAAGCACCCAGGCCGCTTGAACGAAGTTCGGCACATCGTGTTTAAGGATTTTGATACGCATTGGAGACGATCTCGCCTTGGTATTGCTAGCCTTCGTAAAGCAGACGTCTTTAAAGAAGGGATTGATGGCGAAGCGGTGCAGTTCGCTAGCCAGCGGTTGCAACAGCACACTGCTCAACGAAAGGTTTTGATCGTCTTCTCAGACGGCTGCCCAATGGATACCGCCACCAGCACCGCCAACGATCAGTTCTATTTGGATAACCACCTCAAACAAGTGATTGAACGTGAGTCGACCAAAAACGGAATTGAGATTCATGGCGTGGGGATGGGAGTGGATTTGAGCCCATATTACCGCAACAACATTACCTTGGACGTACAAGAGAGCTGCTTGTTCGGGCTATGTAGGAACGTATTTGAAATGCTAAAGCGTTAGGCTTTTTGTTTATGCGTGCACTCAATGAGAAGTGAAATTTCGGGGAGCAGTGAAGTATTGGCTAGCAGGCCGCTAGCCTTTTCTAGAGGATATTCTTAAGAGATAGCAGCAGCTAAGAGATAACAAGTAACTAGGAAATAGCGAGCAACTAAGAGATAGCAAGCAACTAAAAGACAGCAAGCAACGACCATGCAGACACAGCCATCAGATACCCACCAATCAACATCAGCACCGTAAACACCAGCTTTCTTAATTGGTCATTAGACAACGGTGGCGGGAAACGTCGAGCAAACATCGTGACAAGCGCCACCAAGGGGACAGCAATAGCGGATAGCCACAGTATGCTCGGTTCCATGTCGCCTGCAACGTAGACATTGACAGTACGCGACATCGACGTACAAGCGAACACCATCAGCAGTGTGCTTCGCACCAGATCGAGTGTAAAAGGTTGCCGATAGAGATGATAAACAATCGGAGGGCCCGCCATCCCAAATAACCCGCCCGCTAAACCAGAGCTAAATCCTGATATAAGGAATGATACCGTTGCCGAACGATCCTTTCTGGTTTTAGGTTTGAACATAAAACTCAAACCTGCGAATAGCACCATCGCACCCAATAGCCCTCGCAAGATATTGGTCGCAGAGTCACTCAACTCGTCCAGCAAAAACACCCCCATCGATACACCGGGAATAATACCGATGACTAACACCACCAGAATTTTGAGCTCCCCAAGCAGTGGCTTACCCATCAAAGCGACAAAGCAATTAAACAAAGTCACAATACTGACCACAGCAGCAATAACGGGTAAGGAAACCAGATTAAGACTGACCGTTAAACCAATTACAATGATCCCAAGACCAAACCCCGTGACGGTTTGGAAATAGGTACCCACCGCGATGGTGGCAAGAATGGCGAGTAAAACAGGTAACTCCATCAGCAATCCTAATTAGGTTGTTTAGGGTTTTATTTTGGGTGCAAGATTCAGTATTAACTTCGGGATCTAAATGTTAATACCTAAAATCAAACGTCGACTCTTCTCTTTCTTCAACATCAATATCAATATCAGCGTTAGAATCAGACACTTTCTCTTGCTGCGCTTGTACCGCGGTCACCGCGATCACATTAAAGATATCTTGCGCGCTACACCCTCTCGATAGATCATTGGCAGGTTGATTCAGGCCTTGTAATAACGGTCCAATCGCAACTGCCCCACCTAACCTTTCCGCAAGCTTATAACCAATATTGCCTGCTTCTAAATTGGGGAATATCAACACGTTCGATTGACCTTTCACCTCTGAATCTGGCAACTTTTTCGCGGCAATCTCAGTCACAATCGCGGCATCGAGTTGAACATCCTGATCGACGGCGATTCCGGGGCAACGTTGTTTAACTAACTGAGCCGCGTTACGAACCTTATCGACCGATTCATGCTTAGCACTGCCGTTGGTAGAAAAAGAAAGCATCGCCACCTTAGGTTGCTCCATCAGTAACGTTTGGGCACTTTTCGATGCGGCAACCGCAATGGATGCTAATTCCGCTTCATTGGGATCAATCACCAAACCGCAATCGCTAAAAATCAACCCACCCTTTAGATTATGGAAAGGCTCACACAGCATCATCAAAAAGAAACTGGACACCAGTTCGCTGTCTGGTGCTGGCCCGATGATTTGTAGCGCGGCCCGCACAACATCTGACGTTGTGTAAACTGCGCCATTAACTGTGCCATCGACCAGCCCCTCTCTGACCATCAAATTGGCAAAAACGAGTGGGTCTAGAACCAACTCTAACGCGTCATCGTAAGTCATACCTTTCGCTTTTCTTAGCGTATACAACCGCTCAGCGAGCACTTCTTTGAGTGATGACGCCTGTGGGGAAACAATATGAATGCCTACAAGATCAATGTGATGTAATTCTGCAGCAGCGATGATCGCTGGTTCATCCCCTACTAGGGTGATGTGAGCGAGCTGTTTGTCTATCGCCATTCTTGCGGCTGCTAGTACTCGCGGGTCCTCAGCTTCACTCAAAACCACTCGCTTACGATCTAAGTGAGCCTTATCAATAATCCGTTCAATCGCCTTCATCTTAAATTCCATTTATTGAGATCAATTGTTCCATAATTTATATTTATATTATTGGAATAATAAAAAAGGTCAAATTTTATTCAGATAATTGAAGAATAATGATTTGGTATGTACACTCTTAGGCATAGACATATCGCAAGGATGGATCATTATATGCAAACAGAAACACCACCAGTTCAAGGGGATACACCGACTCTCCGACTTTTTGCACTATTAGAGGTGATAGCGCAAAAAGACGAGTTTATTTCTCTTCAAGGATTAGTCGAAGAAACTGGACTACCAAAACCGACCCTGCACCGAATGCTTCAGCAGTTAGAAGCAGCAGGCATCATTCAAAGAGACGGCGATGAGAAGCACTACAGCTCAGGTATTCGACTCAGAAAGCTTGCCGAAAACCTACTGTTGAATAGCACCATGCACAGCGCTCGACGCACTATCCTTGAAAACCTGAGAGCAGAAGTCGGCGAAAGCTGTAACCTAACGGCGCTATCAAGTGGCGAGATCATCTATCTTGATCGTGCAGAAACTGAAGCCCCCCTTCGTTTTCACCTACACCCAGGCTCTCGCGTCCCAGTGCATTGTTCAGCAAGCGGGAAATTGTTTTTAGCGCACATGTCTAAGTCACAGCGTCGAAGACTGATTGAAAACGTGCCATTAACTCAATACACCTTAAATACCATTACCGACTATTCGACATTAGAGAAAGACATCGAAGAAGCGAAAATCCAAGGTTTTGCAATTGATGACGAAGAGTTTTTGCCGGGCTTAGTCTGTATCGCCGTGCTGATTCCGTCATCTACGGGTCAATCAAACCTCGGCCTCGCAATACAAGCACCTGTCATTCGATTAAGACCAGATGAAGCGATTAAATTCTTACCAGCGCTTCAAAAAGCGGCAAAAGCGCTCGCAAAAATAGAATCTGATAATTGGGGTTAGTTTTGATAATTTCAGCTTAACTGTAGGATCTGGCTTTAAGTACATATTGAAGCCTGTTGCCCCGTTGTCACTGTATTCGGCTAAACGGTATTCGGCCAAACGATGTTTGGTCGAAATCATTTTAACGCCCGCATTTATCATAAACAGCAACATACTTAAGTAATCACGACAAAGGAAACACGATGCTAAACATTAACAACAAGCACTTACTCTCTTTTATGGTGACAGAACCAACAAACGCTGTTTCGGTAACAAACCCGGCAACTGGGGAACTCGTAGGGCACGCACCTATTTTATCTGAGTCTGAATTAACAAGTGCTATCGAACGCGCTCACATAGCACAAAAAGAGTGGGCTCAAGTACCTGCTAAATCTCGCGCCGCATTACTTCATCGCTGGCATCAGCTGATCCTCGAAAACAAAGATGATCTTGCTCGGCTAATGACGATTGAACAAGGCAAACCGTTAGCCGAAGCAAAGGGCGAGATCGTTTATGGTGCGAGTTTTATAGAGTGGTTCGCCGAAGAAGCGAAGCGAACCTATGGCGATTCAATCCCGAGTACAGTCGCGGGCAAACGCTTAGTTACGATCAAGCAACCTATTGGAGTGGCTTGTGCCATTACCCCATGGAACTTTCCAACGGCGATGATCACGCGTAAAGCCGCACCTGCCTTAGCCGCGGGTTGTAGCTTTGTCGTGAAGCCGTCAGATGAAACACCGCTTTCTGCGTTTGCCGTGGTTGAGCTCGCTTATCAAGCCGGCATCCCCAAGGACCTACTTCAAGTCGTACTCGGTGAAAGCCCAGAGCAAGTGGGTGGTCTTTTCACCTCACACCCACTGATTAAAAAAATCTCTTTTACTGGTTCTACCCGAGTCGGCAGTATCTTGATGGCTCAAGCGGCGAAAGGCATTAAGCGTACTTCAATGGAACTGGGCGGCAACGCACCGTTTATCGTGTTTGACGATGCGGATATCGACGCTGCCGTTCAAGGCGCAATGGCTTCAAAATTCCGTAATGCGGGACAAACCTGTGTCTGTGCAAACCGATTCTACGTACACAGTAAAGTACACGATGAGTTTGTGGCTAAGTTCGACCAAGCAGTACAGCTGCTTAAAATTGGAAACGGTTTGGACGAAGGCGTAACGGTTGGCCCTGTTATCAATGAAGGTGCTAAGCAAAACATCCAAGGATTGATAAACCGAGCTATTGAACAAGGTGCTAAACCTGTGACGCCACTTCAACAACTTGATGGACTCTTCCTTCAGCCCGTTGTTCTTAAAGATGTAAAACACAGCATGGACATCGTTCAACAAGAGATTTTTGGCCCAGTCGCACCCGTGATGCAATTCGATACCGACGAAGAGCTCATCGAGATGGCCAACGATACAATTTACGGTTTAGCATCATACTTCTATAGCCAGAATATCCACCGTGTATGGAAAATCGCAGAAGCGCTTGAGTACGGAATGGTCGGCATCAATGATGGATTGATCTCTACCGAAGTCGCCCCTTTCGGTGGTGTTAAGCAATCAGGTATTGGCCGTGAAGGTGCCAAAGAAGGCATCGATGAGTACATGGACATTAAATATCTGTGTTTTGGTAGTAACTAGATTTTGGCAGTAACGAAGCCTTATCGACAATGAAGATTTAGCGACAAAGAACATTTAATGGTTACAACGTTTTAGTGGTAAAGAAGCTTTGGTGATAACAACGTTTTAATGACTACGAAACTTTGATATTAGCGATTCCTAATTCTTAAATCTCAAAAGCTTTAAAGCACCTACCCCTTCAAAAAAACTCAAAAAAAGCCGCGCTATAAAGCGCGGCACCTTGGGCTCGGTTTAAAAGGGTGTTTCTTTTCTTAGTGGTTTTATTATTTAGTGACGTTGTTATGTAATATCGTTTACTTTTTTATTTAGCTACTCAGCTATTCCAGTGTTGAACTATTTAGCAGTTTTGGTTATGTAAGTGCTTTCAACTTCAAACGCATCGCATGCAGCACTGGCTCGGTGTAACCACTTGGTTGAGCACAACCTTCGAATACCAACTGACACGCGGCTGAAAAGGCAATGCTGTTTTCAAAGTCAGGTGCCATATTACGGTAGCTCGGGTCACCAGCGTTTTGCTCATCAACCACTGCGGCCATACGCTTCATGGTTTTCATAACTTGGGCTTCATTACAAATTCCATGGCGTAACCAGTTCGCAATATGTTGGCTCGAAATACGCAGCGTAGCGCGGTCTTCCATCAAGCCTACATCATTGATATCCGGCACCTTAGAACACCCGACACCTTGGTCAATCCAACGAACTACGTAGCCAAGAATACCTTGTGTATTGTTGTCCAATTCGTTTTGGATGTCTTGAGCGGTCAGCTTTTGTTTGCCTAATAGCGGAATAGTCAGAATATCGTCGACGTTCGCTCTCACTCGCTCACGAAGCTCTTTCTGACGACTTGGTACACTCACCTTGTGATAGTGCAGAGCATGCAAAGTCGCCGCAGTTGGAGAAGGAACCCAAGCAGTATTTGCGCCTGCTTGCGGATGACCAATTTTC
Organism: Vibrio sp. L3-7; assembly: GCF_963898195.1. Taxonomy (NCBI): domain Bacteria; kingdom Pseudomonadati; phylum Pseudomonadota; class Gammaproteobacteria; order Vibrionales; family Vibrionaceae; genus Vibrio; species Vibrio sp. L3-7. The sequence goes on from NZ_CAWQUW010000023.1 coordinate 200,408, forward strand.
GCATCCATCATCTTCGCCATATTGTCTGGTTCTGGCCACATGCCTTTACCAATCTGGGCTTTACCTTGCAGACCACAAGCCAAACCAAGATCGACGTTTTGATCTTCGTATGCACCAATCCAAGTCATGGTTTTCAGCTGTGTTTTAGGCGCAAACGGGCCAGCTTCCATGCTGGTGTGAATTTCATCACCGGTTCGGTCTAAGAAACCGGTATTGATAAACACAACACGGTCTTTAGCCGCTCGAATACATTCTTTAAGGTTAACCGAAGTACGACGCTCTTCGTCCATGATGCCAACTTTGATCGTGAATCGATCTAAGCCTAATGCATCTTCAATGCGGCCAAATAATTCATTAGTAAACGCCACTTCTTCAGGGCCATGCATCTTAGGTTTTACTATATTGATGCTGTTCGCTGTCGAGTTTTGGTAAGCGCTGTTGCCTTTTAAATCATGCATTGCGATTAGCGAAGTGACCATGCCATCCATAATGCCTTCAGGTACTTCATTACCTTGATCATCAATGATGGCTGGGTTGGTCATTAAGTGGCCCACGTTGCGTATAAACAACATACTGCGACCTTTAAGCGAAATCTCACCACCGGTGACACTGGTGTATTGGCGGTCTGGGTTCAAACTACGAACGATGGTTTTACCATTTTTCTGTAACGACTCTTGCAAGTCGCCTTTCATCAAACCGAGCCAGTTACTGTAAGCCAGAGCTTTATCTTCACCATCGACTGCGGCAACGGAGTCTTCGCAATCCATAATGGTGGTGAGTGCCGCTTCCACTAGCACATCTTTAATGCCAGCAACATCAACGCTGCCAATTGGTGCGCTCGGGTCAATTTGAATTTCAATATGTAGGTTGTTGTGCTTGATCAGAATACTTGAAGGCGCACTCGCATCACCTTGGTAGCCAATGAACTGGCTATGATCAATTAGAGTGACTTCTTCGCCGTTATCTAGTGTCGCCGTCAGCGTGTTACCAATGCTCACGTTGCTGATACTGTATTTGGTCACGTCTTTATGAGAAACACCATTTAACGGCGCAGCATCATCAAGGAACTCGCGGGCATAAGTGACAACTTTGGCGCCGCGAACTGGGTTAAAGCTGCCACCTTTTTCTGCACCATCACTTTCGCTGATGACATCCGTTCCGTAGAGCGCATCATATAAGCTACCCCAACGTGCGTTTGCGGCATTAAGTGCAAAGCGCGCGTTCATAATAGGTACAACAAGCTGCGGCCCTGCTTGTGTAGCAATTTCAGGTTCTACGTTTGCAGTGGTGACTTGAAAATCATCGCCTTCAGGGACTAAGTAGCCAATCTGTTGTAGGAACTGTTTGTACTCTGCTGCATCCAATGTTTGTCCTGCACGCTCCTGGTGCCAAACATCAATTTGGTGTTGAAGGTCTTCACGCTTAATAAGCAATGCGCGATTCTTTGGAGCCAAGTCTGCAAGGATATCTGCAAAAGATTGCCAAAAGTCTTCTGCGATAATGCCCGTTCCAGGAATGACCTGCTCATTAATTAATTGGTAGAGGGTGCTATCAATGTTCAAGCTTCCCTGTTGAATACGACTGCTCATAAAATCTCTCTCAAACTAACTGATGACTACTCAATAATTCTACGTAACTGGCTTAAATTTACGTTACTAACTCAAATTTACGTTACTAGCTTAAACTTACTTAACGGGCATGAATTTAGCTAATTTATGCCGTTTATACTGGATATTCATATAAAAAATACCCTACAAACTGTGTTATTCCGTCACACCACTCTCTATTTCATTGGCAACACTTTTAATCAATCGACGCATCCACTGATGGTCTGGATTGGTTTGTAACAATGGGCTCCATGCCATCTTCACCTCAAAGGGTTCAATAGCGAAAGGTGCTGGTTTGATTAACAACCTAGGATTGTTGCGCTGTAACTGTGCCGCTTTGGTTGGAATGGTAAGGATCAGATTCTTTTGTTGAGCGAAGAGAATCGCCGACAAATAATGTCGAGTAAATACCGTAATATTTCGGGTTTTACCGATACGCATTAGTGCTTCATCAATCCAACCCAGCTTTTGTGCTTCGCTTGGGTTGATCCCAACACCTGTGCCCATCCCTGTCTTACTCACCCAAATATGTTGCGCCTTTAAATAAGACAAAATATCAAAGTTATCAGCAATCGGGTTATCACAGCTAAATAAGCAGGAGAACCCGTCGTGCCAAAGGCTCATCTGGTGAAACGACTGTGGAATATCATCAAATCGGTTGATGATAATATCAACAGTGCCTTGTTCCACATCCTTATAGCTCACATCACTTGGCGTCATGATATCCAATCGAATTTTCGGAGCTATTTCACTCAGTTTTTTAAGCAATGGCTGAATAATGGTCGATTCTGCATAGTCACTCGCCATGATACGAAACACGCGTTCGCTGTCTTCCGCATTAAACTCAGTTGTGGGTTGTAGCGTCTTCTCTACATTCGCCAATATATTACGGATCAGTGGTTGCAACTTATGTGCGCGCTCGGTTGGTACCATCCCTTCACTTGTTCTCACCAACAATGGGTCTTCAAACAGATCCCTTAATCGGCGTAGGCCATTACTCATGGCGGGTTGAGTAATTCCTAGCTGATTTGCCGCACGTGTTACGTTTCTTTCACGTAGCAACATGTCTAAATACACAAGTAAATTAAGGTCTATACGAGCAATATTCATATAAAAAATACCGAATATAATAACTATAAATTAACAAAATTATCACATACATGGTTATTCTTTGTCCATGGTTAGATTTAGTCCAAATCAAATGACCTCGCCAAATTGGCCAACATGTCCACGAGAAACTAAGGAATAGTTATGTCGCAAATTACACAAGATATCGAAATGATTGAAGTTGCAAAAAGCGCTGCTGGTGCTCCATGGGATGCAATCAACCCTGAATCTGCAGCTCGTATGCGAGCTCAAAACAAATTCAAAACAGGTCTGGATATTGCGCAATACACGGCAGACATCATGCGTGCAGACATGGCGGCCTACGACGAAGACAGCTCTCAGTACACGCAGTCTTTAGGTTGTTGGCATGGTTTTATCGGCCAACAAAAGCTGATTTCTATTAAAAAGCACTTCGATGGTAAAACCGATCGTCGTTACCTATACCTTTCGGGTTGGATGGTTGCTGCACTTCGTTCAGATTTCGGTCCACTACCAGACCAATCCATGCATGAGAAGACATCGGTAGCAGGCTTAGTAGAAGAGCTATACACCTTCCTACGCCAAGCTGATGCTCGTGAACTGGGTGGTTTATTTCGTCAGCTAGATGCTGCACGTGAAGCTGGCGATGTTAACCTGCAAGACCGTCTCCAAGATAAAATCGACAATCATGTGACTCACGTAGTGCCAATCATCGCTGATATCGATGCAGGTTTCGGTAACGCAGAAGCGACCTACCTAATGGCTAAGCAAATGATTGAAGCGGGGGCATGTTGTCTACAAATCGAAAACCAAGTAGCCGATGAAAAGCAATGTGGCCACCAAGACGGTAAAGTAACGGTTCCGCACGCTGACTTCCACGCGAAACTTCGCGCACTTCGTTACGCTTTCCTTGAACTAGGCATCGACAACGGCGTTATTGTTGCTCGTACCGATTCACAAGGTGCTGGCCTAACAAAAGAAATTGCAGTAGTGAAAGAGCCAGGCGACCAAGGCGATATCTACAACTCATACCTAGATGTTGAAGAGATCGATGTTGCAGATATGGCTGAAGGTGATGTTTGCTTTAACCGCGACGGCAAGCTAGTTCGTCCTAAGCGTCTACCATCTGGCTTGTACCAATTCCGTGAAGGTACTGGTGAAGACCGCTGTGTATTTGACTGTATCGAAGCTATCAACGCAGGTGCTGACTTACTTTGGATTGAGACTGAGAAGCCACACATTGGTCAAATCAAAGAGATGATGGACGGCGTACGTGAAATTCACCCTAACGCGAAACTGGTATACAACAACTCTCCATCATTCAACTGGACGCTAAACTTCCGTCAACAAGCATACGATACAATGGCAGCAGAAGGTAAAGACGTATCAGCTTACGACCGTGCAAGCCTAATGAGCGCGGAGTATGACGAAACTGAACTTTCTGCAAGTGCAGACGAGAAGATTCGTACGTTCCAAGCCGATGCGTCTCGTGAAGCCGGTATCTTCCACCACTTGATTACTTTGCCTACGTACCACACAGCGGCACTGTCTACCGACAACCTTGCAAAAGAATATTTCGGTGACCAAGGTATGCTGGGCTACGTTGCGAATGTTCAACGTAAAGAGATCCGCCAAGGCATCGCATGTGTTAAACACCAAAACATGTCGGGTTCAGACATGGGTGATGATCACAAAGAGTACTTTGCTGGTGAGAATGCACTAAAAGCAGCGGGTGAAGCGAATACATCAAATCAATTTGATTAATTGTTAACAGCTTTCCCCCAATAAAATCTCCCCCTCCTCATTCCCTGTTAGGTTTTCGGAGGGAGGAGGTTTTGAGATGAAGCTTGTACTGCCAGCTTCATCTCAAAGCCTCAGATTTGTGTTCCATACCACTGTTACGCTAGAAAATTCTGTTTAAGCTAACTATATTCATATTTTTTGATATTCCTGTTTATTGATATTCCTATTTGTTGAGAGTGCCTATGACTTCAATACCGACACACCTACAAGATGCAAAAACGTTGCTATCAGAAAATGGCTTCGCTACTGGTGATACTTGGTATCACGGCACGTCTTCTGCCTTACTCGCATCAATTCAAGGTCAAGGCCTCAAACGCTCAGGCGACAAAGCCCTCAATGAAGCCGCTTTAAAAACCATGTCAACCATCGGCAACAACTACACAGAATCAGTAGAGCCTGTATTTCTTACTCAGAGCAAAGAACTCGCATATTACTGGGCTCAACAAACCGTGAGAGAGCGTAGCGTTCGTTTCGAAGGCGAAGAGCACCCTATCGTGTTAGCAGTCAGTCTATCTGAAAAACAACAAGCAAAAGTAAAACCGGACGTAGGCGCAATGAGCCTATTAATGATGAGTGTTGGTGAGCAATTCATGGTTCATTTAGCTCAAGTCTATCAAGAGAACAACATCTCAGGTCCAGATATTGAACTGCGAACGGCTGACCGTATGGACTACTTGAATAAACTTGGAATGGCGTACATTGATGAAGACATCAGCCGTGCTTGTGTTCAAGAGTTATTGGAACCCGAACTGACCAGCTAATACCGTTCAATCAACCGACCTTAATTAGAATTAAAAATGGCTCCCAATACGGAGCCATTTCTACTTTCTGTATACAAACATAAGTTACCTAAAAATATAGGTAGTGAAAATATCTATACTATAGACACAGACGGCCTTGCTGCGCAGCTTGCATCATTTCGATATCACCTTGTAGCGAACGATAAACGACGGTATTCCACACCTCACCATTATCCATTTCAAACTCGATAGCATAGTTCAAACCAGCGACGACCTGAGTTCGAACACTCAAGATTTGTTTGAGCTCGGCAGCGGTATTCATTTGACCAAGAACCGCGTTTAAAGCTTGCTCAGCTTGAGGTGTGATATCACTTTTCGACCAACCGCCAGTAAGGTTCTGAGTACTACAGATTGGATTCGCCTTCTCTTGTGATTGAGTCATCACTTCGCCCTTCTGACTGCATCCAGCTAAAACTACGACACCTACCAAAGTAACCAATAATGCTTTTCTCATAAATCCTCACTAAATAATTCATTCAGCCATTAACGAGTGCTTACTCGCAAAGGTGTTTCATATGCCTTCAAGATTAAACCTCAAATGTCATCACTTCATCAGAAATCATGGTGTCGCTAACCCATAAACACAGAACAGTGTCAGAAAAAACAAAGCCGGACATTCATGCCCAGCTTTTATCCACCGGATATTGTGACCCTTTATAGGAGTAACGTTTTAGATGGTGTTATTTGTTAATGCCATTTTATCTAGTGCTATGTTGGTTAATGAAAGTACACCAACATCTCGACATCATCCCCTTGTTGTTCTGCACTCAGTAAGAAGTGTAAATAGCCTTCTTCTGTTACAGGGATTTGCAGATACTCATTACTGCCTACGTAGTTAGACGCATACTCGTGCTGCCCTGCGGTTGGCCAATATGTACTGCTAGCAAACAGATCGACATTACCAGTATCTGGTTGAGCGGTGTTTTTGTCCGTTAACCACACTCGCACCTCTTGCACACCTTCTGGAACATACACCGCAGCATAGCGACGTTGATGAACAGTCAGGATTTGAGCTTTACCAGATTCAAAGATCACTGGCGTTAAATCATCTTGTTCTTGGATTGGTGGTGTTGGCGTTTTCGTCTCTACGGATGCCACCAACGTCACACCACTAAAATCGGTGCGACCCGTGATGCTCATGTAGTAACGACCCGGTTTGATATAACCCGATGAACCAGGTTCGAACACCACAACTTCATTGCTGCCATTGCCGTATTGGCTAAACTCGAAGTCGTAATAATGCGCCTCTTTACCGTAACTCATATAGAGGTCAGCATCACCTTGGCTTTGGCCCAGAGCATTACCTTCAATCGAAACCTCAAAATGCGTGGTGTTCTCTGGTACATCAATGTAGAAAAGCTGTTCGCTATAAGCCGTGCCGGTTAACAGCACATCTTGGTTTGAGACAAGCACAGTGACTTGATCTGTCGGCTCTGTGGGATCAGTCGGCTCTCCTGGGTTAGGATCTGGATTTGGTATTTCTGATTCAGTTGAAACTGATTCTAACCAACGTTCAAACTCACCATTGTATTGCTGACCCAACACTTTTACCTGTTGCGCCCATTCGGAAAACTGGCCAGATCGAGACAGTGCCAACAAGCTCTGCACTTCTTGAGGATGTTCTTCCATCATAAAGCGCACCGCCAAGTAGCCCCAGCGATAGATACGATTAGAATCATGGGAGTAAGTGGTTGCAAGCACATCCGATAAGCTCATCTTCCCGCTGTTAATCAAGCTTACCGCAGCCTCGTAGCCTTGCTTGTAATGCATGTACTCTGCAAAACCTTCTAGCCACCACACGACGTAGCCATGCGCCAAATTGTCGTTAAACGAACCATATTGGTTAAAGCGGGCATCGAGATAGTGAGTGTACTCATGCTCTAAATTGAGAATTGAAAGGTCATCTCCGTTAGCGTAACGATAGGCGACGAAACGCGCCACGTTGCCTACCTCTGATGGGTTTCCTTCTAAGTACTGACCACCGTTGTCTGTGGTGTTACCAAATAAGAAAGCGGAGTAATCCACATAGCTGCCTTTGCTCCCGAACACCGCGACTTCTACTCGGTTGTTGTTATCGTCTGCGACGGGTTGTTGACCAGTATTTGCCACTTGATGAAAATCCGCCTCTTTCGTTGCCAACACATCACACGCTTCCATAGCTTGTGACTGGCTTAAATCTTGAGAACGAATAATCGCAGGCCCTTGGCATTCATGACGGTTAGGAAGTACACGCATGGCTAGATCGCGCTTGGCTTGCTCAATATTCAAGCCATTTAGACCTTCCGGTGCGAAATAGCTCATCATTTCTACTGCCGCTAACCAAAGTTTGTCTTGCTCACTGCCAAGCGGGTTTTGTACCATCACTTGCTGCATCACTCGCAGTGCTTTGTCTTTAGTTTCTTTGTTTGGGCTTGCAAGCAAGCGACCTGTTTCACGGACTGCGTTATAAACAAGGAAGCTCGCATCAGTATCTAACGCCCACGTGTTATCACGAGCAAACGCCGCAAGCGTATCGATATGCTGAGTATGACTCGCCATATAATCGTAAAAATCATCTCTAGCCGCATGACCTGCCATCGCTCGAAACAAATTGTTTAGCCCATCGACCCATTGCGAGTCTTGCGCAGTTTCTCGGTTAAAGTGGCGAAGTGCCGCAAGTTGCGCATCCATAGTCAGTGGCAGCTGCTTAACATTGTCGACCATAAGAGTCAGACTTTTCATTGCACCAGTTTGCTGTCGGCCTTGGTTTAAAGCATTAGGGTTAGCGAGGAACAAGTTGGTCGACTGTGCAAAACGTTGGCTCAGCACATCAGAAAAATCTTCCGCTTGCGCGTTATAGCGAACGTAATAAGCGGCGCGAACAAACTCGCCAAGGTTTTCGAGTTTACGAGCTTGTTCTTCTTCGCCTCGATAACCGGCAATTTCTAGGTTCAGCGTGGCTTGAATGCGGCTTAAGCTCGCTTCACTGTAAATATTGTTTAATGCATTTTCAGATGCAGAGAACCAAGAACCATAGCAACTGTAGTCCGCCGTAGAGACAGAAAGAGCGAGATCAGAGGCCAACTGAAGATCAGAAACATCACATTGATTTTCGGCAAAAGAGAAACTGGAAACACTGGCAAGCACACAAGCGATCGCCAAACGATGACGTGGGAATAAACGGGTATGAGACATACAACACTCATTAGTTAATTATATATTTTGGGTCGCCGTTATATTCCTTACGATTAACAAGGTGAATTCAGTTGCTTATGATTTATGAGGTTGGTTCAAAAAATAGATATTTTGCGTTATTTTATAAATTCAAAGGTTTATGCTCGACAAGAACTCATAAGCTCAAAACACTATCGAATAATACAAACTACTGATAATAAGGTAGTTTATTTGATCATTAATTGATTTAGATATGGCAAGGCTATGTTGTTAAGGATGACCGCAAGTAGTAAACTTGCGACCGATTATGCAACTTATCTCTCAAGTCATAGGCTCAAGTAACGTTACGGCAGACTCGCTCCAAGTAACATGACTCAAAAAATACTAAAAAATTTGTGTCCTGTAGACAGTGCAAATCGAATAAAAATAATTATATAAACCTAGGCTAGGTTCGGTTAATCAAATGAAAATAACGTCGTCTTTAGGCTCACTGTTGGCTAGCAGTCTGTCTATCGAAAAAAAACAGCGAGCGCTGATAGAGCTCGTTATCAGTACTTATCAGCCACAAGAACGCACTGCTCTTTTCCAAACCATTACAAAATATCGCACAAGCCAGCTGGAATTGCTTTTCCCTGAGCATCAAAATAACAGCTTCTCAGTGCTATTTGAATTGATGGACTATCGTGATCTCATCCAACACTATCCAAACACTTTATCGACAGAGATGACGTTGCTGGAAACGGCAGCCGGCGATTGTTACACACATTGGTTAGACTTTTGGTGTGAATGTGAAATTGCCGCAATAAAAGCGAAATCACCATTCGATGCGAGTGTATCCTCTCATATAGAACTCCCTATCAAAGACAGCGCTTACTACGGTGCCATCATTGAACAGATAGAGAATGATCAGCTTATGGTGCAAACACCCTGTCACCCTCAAGCCATGCCAATCAGTGATGCCATCGCGTTGAGTAATCTTGAGGTTTTTATCAAGGGAGAGAAATGGTTTGAGATGCTACCTTTACTCCACCTTTCACAAACGGGTAAGCACTTTATTTTACTCAAACACCCGACCGATGAAGCTTTCCCAACCCTAGTTTCTTCTGCGTTGATTCAAGATTGGTCTAAGAATGAAACTTGGTTAAGTTACGCGCCACCGTTCAGCAATGAACAGTGGCAATACTGTTTACCCGATCATGGTTACGATGATTTGGCTGGGTTACAGATATTCACACCGTCTACACTGTCAAAATGTCATTCTCTCCTAGAATTTGATAATAAGTTTCAGTTACAATTGTCTGACAAAAGTGCCATATGTGAAGTGCTCCGCCTGACAGTAAGCGGTAATACTCCACAAAGACTCTATTTCCTCTATCTCGCCCAAAAAGAACTAATGAGTGTATTGCACCAAGTAGGGTACAAAATCGGCTTCACCATTATCGAGCAGCCTTTCATGCTCCAGTTTTATCAAGCTATCGATCCCAAAGCGTATTTCCATTCCGGATATTGCGAGTTGAATGATGACGGTACAACCATTTATCGTGGATTGTGGAATTTCGAAGTGATGGTCAAAGTATTTAATAACACCGATTTTCGTCGCTACAAACGCGCAGTGCGTGAGAGTAGAAAGCTAGGCTCAGTAAAAAAAGTAAGCTCGATAGAAAAACTAAGTTCGGTAAAAAGAGATGAACATGTTTGATTTCGGCCTAGAGGCGATCATCTATGCCAAAGCGATAACGCTTCTTATGACGGCAGCAATCGTAGTGATGTGGTTACTCTACTATTGCTATCGTCTGAAGCAAAAAAATGAAGCCATCGCGGGCACGCACCATGTGCCTTACATTGCTTACTCGGTTTGCATTGTTGCGTGGATCAGCAGCAACGCGTATTTCCATACCGACTTATTACCTGAGCTTGGCGCTTCGGCCGCGGTGTTGGCGGCAAAATTTGCCAATCTCGCCTCTTTCTTTGCGTTTGCATTTGCCTACTACTTCTCGTGTCAGCTCGCAGCCGAGCAACGCAATGGTAAAGTACACATATGGCAACAGGCTATTTTTGTCGGATCATCAGTCTATGCCCTCTTTATTAATTTAAGTCCGGGGTTAACCGTTGAACACGTCGACATTGTCGGCCCAAGCCAATTCGTTATTGAGTTTGGTCCTCATACGCCATATTTCTTTATCGGACTGGTGAGCTTTGTTGTCCTGACCTTAACCAACCTTGTGGCCATGCGAGCTAATAGCAGCAAATTAATACTCGCCAAAACCAGTTACATGATTGCGGGTATCTTAGTTTTCATGCTTTCTACCGCAACCATTCACCTTGGCATGACATACTTCATGCATGATTTCTCACTAACCTGGTTACCACCAGCGTTGTCTATTAGTGAGATGCTGTTCGTTGGTTATGCTCTGCTGACCTCTCGCTTCTACAGTGTTAAATACCTAGCTTATATGAGCCTTAACGCGCTATTGGTGTGTGCAATTTTAGTGATACCTTTCGGCGCAATATTCATCCCATTGACCGACAACAACCAATGGCTAATCGCAATACCTATCTGTGCGCTTATCGGCATCACTTGGCATGTACTCTACAAACGCGTGAGCCATTACGCCTCTTTATTGGTTTACAGAAACAAGAAAACGCCTGTACAGCAAATCCTTGCTTTAGAAGAAGACTTCAAACTATCGATTGATGACGCGATGCGTCGCTTGGGCAACCTACTGCAAATTCCAGAGGACAAATTGCGCCTCGTTAACAGCAACTACAACGAGACCTTCTACGAAGACTACCTTTCAACAAATAAGTCCGTTTTGTTATTCGATGAACTTTCTGAAGAGTTAGATTACGCAGAGCCTACGAAAAGCTCGATCAGGGCGCTTTATGACAAGATGAGCTCGAATAACACTGCCTTAGTTATGCCTTTGTTTGGTCAAGGGCAGTCTGTCTCGCACTTATTGATATCATCACACAAGAGCAACGACCAGATGTTTTCTAATGAAGAGATCTTGGCACTGCAAACCCTGTTAACTCGTGTGCAAAGTACCATCGAAGCTGATCGACGCATTCGTCAAAGCCGTGCACTAGCGAACTCAATTGCTCATGAGATGCGTAACCCGCTCGCTCAAGTACAATTGCATTTTGAAGTACTAAAGCAGCACATTGATAACCAAGCACCAGCAAAACAGATACTGCTTGATATTGAGAACGGCCAAGCTGCCATTCAACGTGGGCGACAATTGATTGACATCATCTTGCGTGAGGTCAGTGACAGCTCACCGGAGCATGGGCCGGTTGCGATGACCTCCATTCACAAAGCTGTGGATCAAGCAGTAAGCCAATACGGTTTTGAAAACGAGAAGATTATTGAACGAATTCGTTTACCACAACATGCTGATTTTGTCGCAAAACTCAATGAGACCTTATTCAATTTTGTCATTTTCAACCTGATACGTAATGCGATCTATTACTTTGATTCTTATCCAGAGAGCCAAATTGAGATCAGCACTAAAACCGGCTCTTACGAGAACATTCTCATCTTCCGAGACACAGGTCCGGGCATTGACGAAACCATTGCTCATAAGATTTTCGATGACTTTTTCTCGTATCAAAAAAGTGGTGGTAGCGGCTTAGGATTAGGTTATTGCCAACGCGTAATGCGCTCATTTGGCGGTCGAGTTGAGTGCCACTCTAAACTGGATAAATTTACTGAATTCCACCTGTATTTCCCAGTGGTACCTAATGCGCCCAAAGCAGACGCGCTTCGTACGCCTGATTTCAATGATTGGAAGCAAAGCCAATCAACGAGTGAAGATAAAACCAAAGCGGATATACAAGCAGGTTTACAAACGAGTCAACATGCTCCAAGTAGCGTTCAAGAACAATTAGACCACCTCGCACCCACCGTGCTAATCGTCGACGACAAAGAGGTACAACGCACGCTTGTTCAGATGTACCTGAGCCGACTTGGCGTAAATAGCTTGCAAGCCAAAAACGGGGAAAATGCTGTCGATCTGTTCAGATCACACAAAGTTGATTTGATCTTAATGGACGTACAAATGCCAATAATGAATGGCTTTGACGCAAGCCAGATCATCAAGGCGCGTTCACCTCAAACACCCATCATTGCTTTGTCTGGGGAGTCGGGACAACACGAGTTAGATATGATCAGCAAACTGATGGATGGTCGCCTAGAGAAGCCAACCTCTTTGAAAGCACTGCAACATGTACTCGATAACTGGCTGAAGAAAGACATGAGATCGAACGTTTCTAAAGAAACACAAAGTGAAGACTAGATGCAATAAAGTCGCTAATCCTATGAGAACAACGACTCGATAAGTAAACCAGCAATTGGACAACCCAGTGATTAATTAAAAATCCCCGCAAGAGCCTTTCTTGAGGGGATTTTAAAATTCAAAGGGCTTGGTATCAATAATTGACTAAAGCTCTTTAATCTCGATTTGGCGCAATGCTTCCATGTACTCTAGAGTCTCGTTTACATCGATTGGTTCGTATAAGCGCAGTACTCCCGCCCAACCTTCAGAAACTTCAAAGTCATATTCAGCACCAGTATCACAGTTGAACGTGACCGAAACGGTACCATCACCGTTGTCACGCATGGACTCGCCAGACGCATAGAATTGCTCAGAATCAATCCAACCGTTTGCGCCATAAGTGGTCAAAGAGTAATAACCACCACGACCTTCAAAGTCTAGGTTCGGTGTTGGAATAGTCCACTCTTGGCAGGTAGTTTTACCTTGGCCGGGAACACGCTCCAAATATTGCGCTGTATCTGCCGGTAGCCCTGCATAGCCAAACGCCGTCACATATTTAAAATGGTGATCTTCCAAGTCATCTAACGTGGCGCCAAACCCTTTCAAGCCCTCAATCGGTGCGCCATGTTTCATCACGTTGTTGATCAGTTTTAAACGATAATCTTCAACGTCGCTTGGGTTGTAACCTTTGCCTTGATAAGGCGTGGCTGAGTTCGCTTTTATAGAGAGTAGACTCTGGCGACGCTTAGTATCTTCAATGGATTCTGCAATGCGTGTTCTCGCTAATACATGGACATGAGTACCGTTCGTCAGATCATCAGCGGTTAGAGTTAGCGTTTCGCCACGGCGAACCACTTTATGCAGAAGATGATTTTCGTCCATGATATGAATGATCTGGAAATAATCGTTATCTTCTTTTGGTACATGGAACGTTGCACCTTCTGATACGTCAACCACCATCGTCGAGTAAACGACATCACGATTTGAGCGAATCACCGTTTGTGCATCTTTGGATACTGGGTCTGCGTGCAGCCAATGGTTTACGCCCACTTTGTTTTGTAATCCAAGGAAGTTCCAATCAGACTCGGCTTCAGGGTAGTTATCCCAGTTAACACCACCAACGGCAGCATGGTCATAGGTAGATGAACGATTGTTGTCCTCTGCCGTTACACCAAATGCGGTTAATGCTAGTAGCGTCGCTAACGTCGTTTTATTCATGATGGTTTCTCGTGTTTGTTTCGATGAGCTCAGTATGTAGATGCGCCGTGATATACTCCAATTGATTATATGAAAACAAGATATACACTTTAGGTATATCTAATCATCTTTGTTCTGGATCCCACAATGATAATAAGTAACCGCTTTAAGCGCTTAGACCTCAACTTACTTAAAGTATTGAAGGTGTTGATCGAGGTAAAAAACACTCGAAAGGCGTCAGAACTCCTGTTTACGAGCCAACCCACAATCAGTCGTTCATTACAAAAGCTACGCGACTACTTTGACGATGAGCTGTTCATACGCTCACAACATGGTTTAGAGCCGACCGCTAAATTACTTGAAATTAAACAAACCTTGATGCCAGTGTTACTACAATTAGAACAAGTGCTTGAACCAGAATCTGAGTTTGATGTCGCTCAATTTGATGGCACCGTGAACATTGCTATCAATGGGTTCATTGCCAATAGCATCTCGGCGAAGCTGATTAATATTCTGTTAGCACAAGCCCCGAAGGTGAAAGTGAACATCGTCGATTGGGGAGTAAATACATCGGACTTGATGACCTCTGGTGAAATCGACTTAGGAATCAATTACTACCCATTAGAATTATCTAAGCAGGTATACCAAAAACGAATAGCGAGTGATGACTTTGTCTTGATCTGCCGCTCTGGGCATCCGCTTGCTGACTCATTATTACCACAAGATCAGGAAGAGCCGCTTCAATTAGCAAGCTTAGTAGTGAGTGATTGGAACGAGAATATTGCACTTGCCCCTAACGTGCTCGCGGACGTCGGAATCAATACTGAAGTGAAAATACGATCGACCTATCTACACAGTTTATTGTCAATCGTAAAACAGAGTGATGTGTTGTTCCCTTGCTCTAAATTACTAGCGAACTCACTATCTGATGAGTTTTCATTTGTGAAATTCCCTCACATACCCAATATGCCGAACAGTGATATTGGCATGACCATTGGACGTAAGCACCGTAACCAATCCAAAATACGCTGGCTTGAATCGTGTATTGAAGAAGTGTTCACAAGATAACGGTGTGCTTGTTATCACCGACAAAAACAAACCAGACTAGCTATTACGAGTGATTAGCATCCACCATCGAAGTTTCGATCAAATCCAGTAGCCATTTGTATTTTGAGGAATGTTGGTTTTTCTTGTGAAGATAGGCGAATACCTCCATTTCCTCAGCCCCCTCCTCTAATCCTTCAATCACGATTGAGCGCAATACTCCCTTATGTTGTTCAATCACTGGAGGCATACAAGGGGCAATAATGTTGGAGTGCTTGATCGTTTCGATGAGTCCAACAATTGACGTGGTTCGAAGCGCCATATTGATCGACTTGCCTTGGCTTAAAACTTCTTCTTCCAATCGCGAGTGCTTGTTTTGGTCGAAGTAAGCGAGGTCAACATGAGCGAATGGAAAGGACAACAAATCATCAATTGTAGCGATAGACGCCTTGAAAGGGTGATCAGCCCTCACGGCCAATACAAACTTTAAGGTCACGAGAGGCACGGCAATGATCTCGGCAGGCAAACTCTCCGCTTCAAAATGAATAACAAAATCAACGTCGTCACTTCGAAGTCTTTCTAACGAGTTTTGGGAACTAGTATGGCTTATCAGCCTAGAAAGCGGGCTTTCCATTGAGAGTTGATGGAAGAGAGCTGGTGTTAACCAAGGCAAAATATGAGGGTTCGCCTCTATCTTAAAATCTTCGTTTAGATCGGCAGGAGCAAACTGCTTGCCCTCCTCTATCGCCGTGACTAATCCGTCCAATAGTGGAAAAACACGTCGATACAAATCATCGGAATAAGGCGTTGGTAGAAACTGCTTATAAGACAAAACAAACAGCTCTTCACCTAACGATTCCTTGAGCTTTTTGATGCTTTGGCTTACCGCGGGTGTCGAAACAAACAGTTTTTCGCCGGCTTTGCGCAAGCTCTTTTCCTGATACACCACCACAAAAACTTTCAGTAAGTTCAAATCGACATTGTTCAGTTTCATAACACAACCATAAAGCACAGATTAACGAGTGGTTAAGTTTATATGAATTAACTTAACAATGTCCACTTTGTATAGTTATCCCACATTCACGAGTTACACGGACGTAGTGAGATAAATTTATGAGGCAACTATGTTATTACACCGTTCAATCCTTTCTCTTACTTCTTTCCTTTTCGCTGGTTTAGCTATCGCGGAAGAAACCGAAATTCAAGATATGTCCGACCCTCTGGCGGTGTATACACAAGGTGGCTTTGGTTACACAGATAAAGGCCTAAACCTAAAAATAGGCCAAACCTACGATACTGGTAGCGACACAACCATGGGCATGAATGTGTTCGAAATAAAAGGCATCGCCGGTGAAGCCGTTGGTTGGAACAACCGAGGCGCAGACGACAGTATTGATTCGATTCGTTTTAGAAACTTCGGTGTGGATTTAACCAATGGCCGAGGTACACAAGTCGATATGTCTTGGGATTTCGATAGTAATCAAGGTAGTGCGTCTTACAGCTTTATTCAGGCGCTACCACAGATGGGCATGTTTAACTTCTATCCGCTTGCTGGTCTCGGTATCGCTGCGGGTGAAGAGTTGGTTGAAGGGACGGGAGGCGACCTCGATGCCGCGCAGCTCAGCGATCGCTACAACATGCACGGTACTTTCTACGTAGCGGGGATGTACGCCAAGATGCAACTTACCGACAAAATTTGGCTGAACTATAACCCTATGTATTTAGGCACAATGTCTGGTTCTTCAACGTTCAAAGATCATGGCTTTGAAGGCAGTGATTCTGTACTCGCGCATGAGTTTGCAGCAAGTTACCAAATTAACCCAAGAGCCAACGTTCGTTATTTCGCAAACTGGACAGAAAACACCAGTATCGAAGACGGTGATCACCGTATCGAATTTAACTATCAGTTTTAAGCAGTAATTTTCTGTGCGGATAAGCTCTTGCAGCCTTAACCCATGATTTCTGTTTGACGAGCTATTTCAGTTTTAACGAACAATTTTGAGTTTTTGAGGACACATTATGAATATGATATCTAAAGCCTTTGTCGGAAGTTTCACTTGCCCATTACGATCTGCTGCCATGCTCGTTTCTGTAACGGCTTTATTTTCAGCAGCGGCGATAGCCGGAAACGATGACGCAACAGAAACGATCCAGACGCGTGCAGGTGACTTTACTTTCGAAACCGACTTTCTTCACGGCATTCCAACACAAGCAAGCTCAGAGAAGCTATTTGAATTAATGGATTATCAACGCGCGTCACAAGCGTACATTTGGTCGGTACCTTTAGTCTCGAACTACGCGTGGAAAAAAGCGTATGCAGATATGGGAGCAGAAGATGGCCAAATCACCTACGTTGAGTCTCATGAATCCAAGCTGGGCGGCTTAACTTACAATACCTCTACGCCTTATGCGATTACCTGGTTTAACGTAGAGAAAGAACCAGTAGTGATTGAGATCCCGACGGATGAGTTGCGTGGCGCAGCACACACCATGTGGCAAATTGGCATTTCTCAGATGACAGAACCGGGTGTCTATGTTGTAAAAGCGAAAGGTTCTGAAACGCCGAGCAACCTTCCAAAGGGTGCGAAGGTATTTGAGTCTGACACAAACAATGTTTTCTTCGGTGTTCGCTTAATGGCTAAGTCAGAACAACAACGTATGAAAGATTTAGAAGCGCTAAAAATCACAGACCTCAGTGGCAAACTACTTAGCAATAAAGGGGTGAACTTCCCTGAGCGTGGCGAAGATGCCAAACACCCACGTGGTATGGCATTTTGGGAAACGCTAAATGAAGCAATCCAATCTGAGCCAGTAGCAGAGCGCGATCGTATGATGCACGACATGCTGCGCCCATTAGGCATTGAGAAAGGTAAAGCGTTTACGCCATCAGCTCAACAACGTGAGATTTTAGAGCAAGCTGTCGTCATGGGTGAAGCTATGGTTAAGAACATCGACTTCAACAAAACGGAACGCTTGCCACACGCAGCTTACGGTAATGAAGGAAATTCGTGGGAAATAGCAACCGCTTCGACTCCGAACCAAGATCGTGACTACGGTATGGATCTCGATGGACGTGCGGCTTGGTTTTATGAAGCGGTGACCAACGATATTGCGATGCACGGTTTTGAAAACGGCGGTTGGGGTCAGATCTATCTAGACAATTACCGTGACGATAATGGCAACGGACTTAATGGCAGCAATCACTACACTTTGACACTGGATGGGGATGTAAATTTTGCCGATTTGTTCTGGACAATTACCGTCTACAACGTCGAAAACCGTGCCATCATCGACAATCAGATTGAGCGTGCCGATGTCGGTTCAAACATAGAAGGAACGGTTAAAGATACACAAGGTAACTACACGTTCCACTTCTCACCAACAAAGCCAAATGGTGTAAATGAAGCGAACTGGGTTCAAACCCGAGAAGATGAAAACTGGTTTGTTTACTTCCGCGCTTATTCACCAAGCAAAGGATTTGTAGAGCAGCAGTCTGAAACCTTACTGCCTAACTTTAAGCGTGTGGACTGATCATCTAGAACGAATCACAGATCATTTATCTATGCGTCTAAAAACTAACAGGTTCATAGAGCAAAAGAAAAGAAGAGCCTCAGTGCTCCTCTTTTTCTTTTCTATCTTCATCTAATAACTAGGTAAGACCTTGATAGATTTAATCTAAAACCGAACGAACATAATCAGCAATGTCTTGGTTTTGGCAATTATCAAAGAAACATTGCTGGAAACGCTCGCTGCCAACCGCTGTCTTCACTAACTCTTGATCGATCGCTCTTAGCGAGTCAATAAAGTTATCTTTCACTACCGCCGCTTTCACCTCATTTAAAAGCACAGCATTACGCTGTTGCGGCTCTGCTCGCTCTAGTGGGTAACCTTGACCACGCTCGCCAGTGAAAGCTTTTTCAAAAATGTAACGAACGTTGAGTTCACCTGCCCAACCAAAGCCTTTTGCAAACGCAAGCGCGATAGCATTGCCGTTATTGATTTGATTAAACAAGAACGCATCTGATGGCTCTAAACAGTAGCCACAAACCACACCCGGATGTAGGTTCAGTGACATTAAAGCACCTTGACCAGTTCCACACCCAGTCACAATGAAATCAACAGCTTTTGAGTTGATAAGAATACTCGCCATGATGCCTAAGTGGATATACGTTAAATGATGATCGTTCTCGTCTGTCATACCTAAATTGAACACATCATGGCCAAGGCCACCAGCTACTGACTCTAGTTCAGCAGAAACCATTGCATTCTTACCTGCTTGGCTGTTTTCCATCATTAGTGCGATTTTCATTTACGTTCTCCTACTATATTGCTGCAAATTTAATAATTTCTAACCATCTAATAATACAAGAATAGTTAGCGTGCTAACCAACCACCATCGACAGCAATAGTGTAGCCGTTGATGTAATCCGATGCTGACGATGCTAAGAACACACATGGGCCAGCCACATCTTTCGGTGTACCCCAGCGTTCGGCAGGAATACGTTCAAGAATCGCTTGATTGCGGTCTGCATCTTCGCGCAATGCTTGAGTATTGTTCGTTTCCATATAACCAGGGGCAATCGCATTTACATTGATATTGTCGCGAGCCCATTCGTTCGCCATCGCTCGGGTAATACCCATCACTGCACTCTTAGATGCAGTGTAAGAAGGCACACGAATACCACCTTGGAACGAGAGCATCGATGCAATATTAATGATTTTACCGCCAGTACCTTGCGCCTTAAACTGCTTCGCAACAGACTGAGACATAAAGAAAACAGTCTTGGTATTGATGTTCATTACGTCATCCCAGTTTCGCTCTGAGAACTCAATGGCGTCTTCACGGCGGATGATGCCAGCATTGTTCACAAGGATGTCGATCTGACCAAACTCAGTCAAAGCTTTCTCTATAATGCCTGGAATGCACTCTTGCTTTAGAAGGTCGGCACGTACATCTAAAAACGTGTGACCTGCGGCATTCATTACCTCAATCGTCTCTTTAGGCTCAGTACGATTAACGCCAACAACCTTACAACCAGCTTCAGCTAAACCCATTGCAATACCTTGTCCAAGGCCAGTATTACAACCAGTCACTATCGCTACTTTTCCTTCCAGATTGAATGACTCTAGCATCGTATTCTTTTCCTCAGTTATGTTTGGTGTTGTGGCGTCACTGCTTATATCTCTCGGTCATTTAATCATACAATAAAACATAAAGATGGGACTAACGTTAAAGAAGTCCAAACTTAGGTAAAAATCATACAAGTAGGTAGCTAAGTAAATAAATAAATAAGTAAATAAATAGATAAGTAGGAAAATAGCGGTACAAAATAGGTGTGTGATTTTAGAAGAGAAAAGTGTAGCTATTCACTGAGTCAAAGGGAGTGACGACAAACAAGCCGATTGCCCGCAGTAAAAGCGCAGCACGCCGCTTCTCTAAAACAGATATTTCAGCTATTTGGCAACAATCCCATGATTTAAAAGGCTAAACGGTATATACATAATAATGTGTTATTAAAAGTACTGAATTATCATGACGCTCAAAGAGATCCTTAACATTCCCAATGTCCGCTACTTCTTAATGTTTCGAAGCAGCTACTTTGCGCGTTTTTACTACCCTATATTCACCCTACTCTATTTAGATTACGGGCTAACCCTCTCTCAGTTCGCGATGCTGAATGTGGTTTGGGCTGCCACCATCGTACTTGCAGAAGTACCATCAGGAGCGTTCGCAGATACCTTGGGGCGCAAAAAGCTTGTAGTGCTGTCTTCGATTGTGATGTTTGTTGAGATCGCGATGATCGCCTTAGTGCCAACCGGAAACCCTAACTTGGTGTTCATTGTCTTTCTGATTAATCGGATTCTCAGTGGCTTAGCGATGGCACTGGCCAGCGGCGCCGACGAGGCATTGGCTTACGACACATTAAAAGAACAAGGTAATGAAGAGTTGTGGCCGCGAGTGTTACAAATCCAACTTCGTGTCGCCTCAACCGTCGGCATCTTTATCACATTGATTGGTGCAGCGATGTACGACGTGAACTTTATGGCGAACATCTTTCATTTCCTCGGATTAGCCGAGCCAGAAAGCACCAAAGACCTGATGCGTATTCCCGTGTTCGCCACCTTATTTGTCGCGATGATCGCCATTTATGCGGCTATAAACATGCGAGAAGAGAAAAAAACCCTACCAAGCGGTCAAACCAAGTTAGCTACATCTATAGCTAGCCTTAAACTAACTGCCGACACCGGTAAGTGGGTACTCGCTACGCCTTATGTGTTTTTTATATTGCTCTACTACAGCCTCTTCGAACACACATCGCGAATGTTCTTAACCATGAACAGCCAATACTATCTGGCCATTGATATCCCCATCATTTATTTTGGTTTTATTGGCGCGGGGATCAGTTTACTCAAAATCATACTGGCAGGACAAAGCCGCCGATTAGCGGAAAGTATGGCGCCCAAAACGTTTATCGCAGTCATGGGTTTTGCCACCATGGCGACTTATTATTGGATCAGTTTGGAGTGGTCAATCTACGGGGTAATTCCTGCACTGGTGTTAATATTTATTATCATGACGATGAACATTTTCATTAGTTACCACCTAAACAAAAAGACCGAATCGCACAACCGAGCCACTGTTCTTAGCTTTAAAGGCCTGATGTTTAATCTCGGATACGGTTTGATCGGTATTTTGTACGCTTACTACTACAAGTTGGTATCTCAAGGCTACACCGAACAAGAGATAGAGCAGAACCTCGCTTTCTTGGCTTCATTGTCTTCGTTCTTCTATTACTTCACGTTGTTGTTCGTTTCGATCAGCGCGTTGTTCTATTTCAAAAACAAGAAAGAGCCTATCTTTTGAAGAAAACGTCGACCTTTTCAAGAACGCTCTGATACCAAATAGAGCGGAAAGGTGAGCCTCTGGTTATAAATAGACCATGTCGCTTCTTATCATGATATTTTTTGTTAAGATAATCATTAATTTACATAACACATGGAAGCGTCATGTCTTTTAGTTGGATAGCTTTTACTCTTCTCGCAGCCTTCAGCCAATCTTGGCGCAATGCATTTCAAAGTAAACTAGCTGGCACCATGAGTGTGGCAGGTGTGACGCTGGCTCGCTTTATTTGGGCTGGCCCAATCGCACTTATTTATCTCAGTGCACTCTATCAATGGCAGCCAGTTGCTATTCCTAACTTTTCCGGCGAGTTTGGTTTTTACATCGTTGCAGCAGCGATCATGCAGATCCTTGCGACAGGGTTAATGGTGATGCTATTTAAACTCGAAAACTATGCGATTGGAGCCGGACTTGCTAAGTGTGAAGCCCCCGTTTCGGCGGTTCTTTCTGTATTGTTCTTTGGCACCGCTTTAACGATGACCGGCTGGATAGGGGTTCTTATTGGTACGTTAGGCGTGCTAATCATGAGTAGCTCTTCTGGCTGGCGAAGCCTCTCTCCCAAGGTTTTTCTTTTAGGCATGGCGTGCAGCACCGCCTTTGCTTTAACGTCTCTTTGGGTACGTGAGGCCAGCTTGAGCATCGGCCTCCCCTTCCCTCATAGCGCCGCATGGGTACTCTTCCTAGTCATTTCCCTTCAGACCGTGATTATCTGTACGTATCTCTTTTTCAGAGAACGCGACACATTACGCCAAATATTTACCAAGTCGAAACTGGTGGTGATGACAAGCCTAGCAAGTGTGATTGGTTCCCTTGGCTGGTTTAGCGCGATGTCACTTCAAGCCGTGCCTTATGTAAAAACACTCGGGCAAGTCGAAGTGATCTTCATGGTCTTAATATCCTACTTCTGGCTGGGGCAAAGTATTGCTCGCAAAGACATTCTTGCGCTCATCTTGCTTTCTATCGCAGCGGTCTTGGTGATGTGGCAGTAAGTTGGCCCACACTACCGGCTATGAGTGTAGAGCGAGCGGGAATTAGCAAGTCATCTTGCCCACATACCCAAAGCTATATGTTCAAAGCCATATAGCTAAAGCCATAACCTCAGTAATATTGTTGTGCCGCCGTATAAGTTTTACGGTGGCGTAAAATGATAAGAACCATTTTCACATAATTTCTATAGTGCACGTATCAGCTATTCGTAATCTCCGCTTACCCAATAGGATACAGTCAAATGAAAACACTCGCTCAAATCGCACTAGCAACAATCGTATTTACAACCTCACTAATGGCATTCGCTGAACCCACGACGACAAATGAAGCCCAATCAGAAGTGGCAACCATAACCGTGAAACATGAAGCAATGACGGTGACGCTAACAGATAAGCATTTTACGTCTCCAGACAAAGTTGAAAACACTACCCCTCAAAAGCTCACGCAAAATCACAAAACAAACTCAGCGCCACAACCTGCGATATAGTGGCAACATCATAACAAGCAACACTCGGCACTAATGTATAACCATCTAGAACGTTTACATCGACTTAGGTGTGAACAGCAGCGATCAAACAGGCGTACTACTATCTTTGACACTGAAAAGCATCAATCTGAAGTTAGTCAGTAACGTGCCGAAGCTGGTACGAAGGGGTCTACAAAACAAGTTCCGTACGCACTGAAGTGGTATTAGCTAGCCAGACAAACTGGCGGTGTGTAACAGCGAGTTCCATTGCCGAAAAAGTGTCAAAAAACGATAGATATTGAATTGTTGAATTGTTGAATTGCCATTTTCGACTGAGCCGGTGTCCATGTATATAACCTGGCATCATTCTCAACGTAACGACAACGCCATAAATGGTTTCGCGATGTCCTAATTACTGCGACTCCATCTTTAAACTAAACGATACCTTCTTATTTAATTAAGCAAAACTGCCTTCTCAATTAAGTAATACTTAAATGTCATTTAACCTTTACCCTATCGATTGGGTAAGGGTTAACTTTTATGCTTTCTCATACTGCTGAAATTAATGGTCAATTTCATCCGTAATAGAGAGAACATTATGAACCTTACTTTAGATTACTTATCTTTGGGTATTCTGATCCTCGTACTACTGATCCTAGTGTACGGCCTCATTATTATTCACGATATTCCTTATGAAATTGCTGTAAAACGCAATCACCCCCATCAAGATGCCATCCACGTAGCGGGTTGGATCAGCCTATTTTTCTTACACATCATGTGGCCACTACTCTGGGTTTGGGCCATGTTGAGTGAGCCATTGAGAACGACGAATACAGAACAATCAAAGCTCGATGAGTTAGAAAAACGTATCGATGATCTGCAAGCACAAAGCGAGGAGAAACAGTAATGGAAACGTTAATAATTCTAAGCTACGTTGCACTGTGTGTGATTGTATTTCGTGTATTAAAACTGCCTAAAAACAAATGGACGATTACAACCGCAACTGTGATTGGAGCCTTCCTAGTCGGTTGGATATTCTTATACATGGCGATGTACCAGCCAGTAGCAAGAGTGGCCGGTGTGTATAGTGTGACCACCCCAATCACCTCAGAAGTTTCAGGTGAAATCACCGATGTTTTCGTACAAGGCAATATTGCTTTGAAGAAAGGCACCCCTTTGTACCAAATCGATCCGACCCCATTTCAAGCAAATGTAGAAAGAGCCAAAGCGGAAGTGACCGCGACTAAAGCTGCCATTAGTGAGCTACTTCTATCAAAGCAAAACATCCGCGAATCCATCAAGAAAACACAAGCTCAACTTGTTTTCAATGAAAAGGAATTGAGCCGTTTCAATGCGTTGGCAAAGAGCGATTTTGCCTCTCAAACAAAAGTAGACAAATTTACTGACTCCATAGCGGAGCTCAAAGCGGTTCAGGCACAAAACCGCATTCAACTGAATGTCGCTGACTCAAAGATTGCACAGCAACTGGCCGAGAAAAAGGTTCACCTTGCCGAGCTCGATAAAGCTCAGTTCGATCTGAATAAAACATTAGTGGTAGCTCCGACAGATGGCTATGTCACACAGGTAGCGTTGCGCCCAGGTATGAAAAGCCGTGTCGTTCCTTTCCAAGGAAACCTAACGTTTGTGCATGACGAATCTAAAACCATAGTCGCGGCATTCAAACAAAACCCAGCGCGCTATATCAAACCCGGCTACGAAGCAGAAGTGACCTTCAAAACCATTCCCGGCCACGCTTACCGAGCAAAAGTCGTGGATGTATTGGACATATTCAAACAAGGTGCCGTCACACCTTCAGGTAATCTAAATGATCCTCTTCAGAGAGTCGGAGGTCGCGTATTAGTGAAAGTTGAGCTTGTTCAACCTGAGTTATTGGATGGTCAACCTATCCCCGCAGGTACAGACGCGCATGTCGCCGTGTATTCACCGAAATGGGAAATGTTCTCTATCGTGCGTAAAGTGATTCTACGTATGCAAAGCTGGCAAAACTGGGTTTTTGAAGGTTAGTCATCAACTTAAAAGCAGTCGTTTTAAAGCCATAAGTTGAAAACAATCATGTTGGTTATGCCAGTATGATTGTAATTCAACAGCGTTTGATACTCTGACGCGATAAACATTGAATTTAGGGAACGTAGTAATAGTTAAGTTACTTGGTTGAATGACGCCTGTCTGGCATTATGCGCTCAAGAAATCCGTGGTTATTAAGCGGTATAGAATGAACGAAGGTAGTCAGTGGTAGAAAACAGCCAACAATTAAGTAACCAATACGACGAAGATGGTTACTTTGTTATTAGAAATTATTTCGATGAAGCTCAGATTGCTTCGCTTAGAAAAGTCGTGTTGAAATTCCATGAATCATGGAAGGCCGACAATGAAGAGTTCTATCAAGAAGAAGCGTTTAACTCGTCTCTAATTACGGGAAGCGAATACTTACCCGCAGATGATAGAACCGCACTCTTTGATTTCATTAGCTCAAAAAAAGTCATGGACGTAGTTGACGCGGTAATACCAAACAACCCGGCATTCATGAACACGCAACTGTTCTTCAACCCGGTAAATCCTCAACAGAAAGACTTTTGGCATCGTGACTGTCAATACGACTATGACATTGATGACCAGATGAGAGTGATACTAGAAACGCAAGTATTACACTTGCGCGTGCCCTTATTTGATGAACCCGGAATGGAACTCATACCCGGAACGCACAAACGCTGGGATAACGAAGAAGAGTACAATGTTCGCCAAGAGGTCAATGGCAAAGAGAGCAGTGATGACATCTCTGGCGGTAAGCAGATACCGTTAGCGGCGGGCGACTTATTGGTATTTTCAGCGGATATGATCCATCGAGGTAGATACGGATTGGATCGTTTGGCCCTAGATATTTTGATCTTTGATTCTGCGGCCGATTATGTCGACTACGTCGATGACGATTGCTTACCAACTCCATCAATGTTGAACAAGATTACCGACCCAAGATTGTTTATGAACACGCTTCACCTAAAGTCGATGCTTTGCTCGTAAGCGATTAAAACAGTTGCATCAAAAGTCACGTGACTTGAAAATAATAACAAATATGTTCACATTTAATTCATAACGCTCGCAATAAGATAGCTTCATATTCAATATTCGAGATAAGCAATATGAAAAAACTAATTACTAGCATGTCACTACTTACAGCACTTGTTTCGGGTGCTGCTTTAGCCGAAGTGAATGGTGAAGATTTTAACGAATTCCCTAAGCAAGATGCGGCTCACTGCTTTGGTTGGGCGGCAGGCTTAGATAAAAACCAAGATTACGCTAAGTTTATTGTCGAGCTATCGAAAGATCGCACAGTGAGTGTCAAAGAAGATCCTTATATAATGGAAGAATTCGGCACTGCAATGGGTTATTCAGAAGCGATGTTAGAATTTGCTGGGAAAGAAGCAGCGGACGCAAAATATAAACTAGTCTGTGAGCCAATCAAACAAAGCTATGGTTTTTAATCGCGGAATTTCACAGCTACGCCAAGTAAGTTTGGTGAATACTTTATATAAAGGCTCCACATGGAGCCTCTAAAATGTACTAATTCAATTCTGAATTCCAGATAACTCAGGCTTGTTTATAAACTTCAGTGGTTAGCAGTCCATGCACTTAACTCAATCAAGCACAGATTCTAATTGAACCAAGCAGCGACTCTATCTTTGAAGCTCGCATTCTTACGCCAAATCCAATACAAGCCTTCTTCTAACTCTTCAACACTCATACGACTTGGTTGATAAACCGGGTGACTACCATCGTACTTAGACCAATCTTTAGTGAGAAGTCTCCCCTCTCGCTCTAAGTTATTAAAAGACTCTGAACCCGGAAACGGAATCATATAATGCGGGATGACCTTATCAACCTTGATATCTTCAACGAACTTCTGGGTTTGCTTGAAGATTGAAGTATCGTGTTCATCAAAACCGAACAAGAAATCTCCCCATACCTCAATGCCATGTGACCTTATCTCAGCAATGTACTCTTTCATCTTAGAGGGTTTCACAAAGCCTTTCTTTTGTGCCTTTAATGCCTCTTCAGAAGGCGTTTCTATCCCTAACAATACCGCCTTGAACCCTGCTTTCACCACAGCACTAAGCAATTCTGTGTCGGGAGCAATCAAGACTGTCGTTTCCCCGTAGAAACTCATCTTAAGAGGCTCAATAGCTTTAAACAACGCTAAGGCATATTCTCGATCATGGGTGAGATTGTCGGAGTGCAACTCGACCCACTCAATACCTAATGTCTTAAGGTGCTCTAACTCGCTGACGATATTTTCGATTGGCCTTTTCTGGAACTTATCAAAGAACCTTGGTACCAAGCAAAAGTTACATTTGAATGGACAACCTCTTGTCACGACTACTGACCATGTATAATTGTACACTTCTGGATTGATGATATTTGTTGGGTATGGATTAAGTACACTGAGATCAACAGGCTCAGAGCTCTCATAAATAGGCTGTGGTGAACCAAACTCGGCGTCACGTAGCAGCTGAACCCAGTAGTTCTCAACTTCTCCCATCGCCAAGCAATCCGCATATTCTGCCGCTTCTGTTGGGTTAAACTGAGTATGTAACCCACCGAGTATGACTGTTTTGCCCTTTTTCTTATATTTAGAAGCGAGCTCGTAAGCCCGATAAGCATCAGGGGTCGACATAAATATCACCACCAGATCGGCCTCGGTATAGAGATCGGCTTTTGCACCTATGGTTTCATCCACCATATCTAACTGGTACCACTTTGGTGTGGCAGCAGCGGCCGCAAATATGTTTTGTGGAGGGCCACCTGTCGAAGCTTTGTATTTTGAGTAATCGCTGCCAGCAGAGGCTTTAATTAAATAGATTTTCATAACGTATCCTAATTATTAACTTTTGCTTAGCTACAGAGAGCTAAAAAACTCATAGACTCTATTGTCCATATAGAAATAAAGCCCGCCCATCACAAACCAACTGATGATGATCAATGTGAACAAAACTGGATGCTCTTTAAGCTCAATACGTTCAACAAAGAAGGCTTCTTTAACGCGCAGGTTTTCCCACCCCCAAAACCAGCAGAATAGCCCCCAAATCACAAGTAGATGAAACTTAAAAGCCAACAAGGCCATGGTGAGTGCCAGCAATGTTTTCCATTTAGACATTACTTTGGGCATGCTCATCTTTCTTAACTCCTAGTAATGAAACTAGGCATCATTGTAGAGAAGCGTTGGTCAACTTTTGGTTACCTATTTTCAATTTGAATAATAGATTGCCAGCAGTTCTATTTTGCAATTAAATCAATTGCATATAAATTGTGTTTTATAGAGTATGAGGGAACTCATCAATGGTGGGTCATTAAAACAATAACAAGGATATTAAAAACAATGAAAATGCGTCTAAATTTAAGCCTTTTCCTTATGTCTACAGCTCTTAGTCCAATTGCGCTTGCTGATACAACATACCCTGACGACTATTACCTAGAAGCCCAAGGATTAAACGGAAATGCTTTAAAAGAAATGTTGAGCGTTATTGCTGCTCGTGGGCAAAAACAATTATCGTATACAGAGGTATGGTCGGCATTAAAAGATACAAACGAAGACCCAAATAATTCGAACAACGTTATTTTGTATTACAGCGGTCGTTCACAATCTAAAGATTTTACTTCATCGGGCAATAACAACAAAAATGCATGGAACCGTGAGCACCTTTGGCCGAAATCTTTTGGTTTTAAGCGTAAAGACCAATGGGGCTATACCGATATTCATCACTTACAGCCAACGGATGCAGAAATTAATTCAATCCGCTCAAACAAAGACTTTGATTTTGGTGGTTCGCCATTGCAAAAGGCACCGTTAAATAAAACCGATAACGATAGCTTTGAACCTAGAGATGCAGTGAAGGGGGATACCGCTCGTTCGATTTTCTACATGGCCGTGCGTTATCAAGGAAGCAACGCAAAAATGCCAGACTTGTATCTGGTTGATGATACTTCGAGTACGTCGGGTAAATCTAAAGTTGGGAAGTTATGTACATTACTTCAATGGCACAACGCAGACCCAGTAGACGACTGGGAACGTAACCGCCACGAAAAAGCAGTGAACTGGCAAGGAAACCGAAATCCTTTCATTGATAACCCGAATTGGGTCAACAATATTTACGGTAGCCGTTGTAATAACATAGAGTAACAGCGACGTATTTTTGTATGGTGAATAAAAAGTAAATTAGTGGCCGTTTCACAGCCCATAATGTTACCTTTAATCATCAAGGGTGATTCGAAAAATCAAAAAATTGACTTCGTATGTTAGAAGAACCTCTATCGACTGGCTCTCAAGCTGAACACTCACACCGAGTCACAGTGTGAGTGTTCAAAAACATAAGCTAAAGCAATATTGTTAATTAGATTGAACTGCCAGGATGAGCTTCAATAAATACCTGAGCATCGAGCAGTTGTTGTTCAGTACCGTCAAGCATGACTAGGTACTTATCTGTTTTTATTGCGGCTTCATATTTAATGATGCTGTCTTTCGGAATTCCAATGCTCGCTAATGCACCGCCCAATGCTGAGAACCCACCAGTGATGACCGCCCCTTCAACTGCCCCTGCTAACGTAGCAACAAATGGACCTGCAGCAAGTACAGCACCAACACCAGGTAACCAAAAAAGGCCAGAACCGACAAGCGCTCCCCAGATACCGCCCCATAAGCCGCCAGTTTTACCCCAAGTTTTGACTCGGTCACCAATGTTGTAAAAGCCTGTAGCATGCTCTTCCGTTTCATAGCCTTTGCCGATAATCGACATTTTATCAATAGGGAAACCCTGCTTTGATAACTGAGTGACTAACTGTTCTGCGTCAGCATGAGTATGTGCGATAGCGATTGTTTTATTTGAGTTCATCATTTAGTCCTAAAGTGCTTTTTCAATTTTTTTAGCATTTGCTTTTGCTGTTTGTTGTTCAATAACTTCTACCGCTAAAGCTGTTGGATGTTGTTCACAAACTTCCACAATCTGAGTGATATCGATGGTGTCAAAGTCTTCCACTTTGTGAGTATCAATACTTTGTGTTTCTGAATCCCACCCCATTAAATAGTTAACACTGACTGGGATAATTTCTTGGTCTAGTTCCAAAAAGTCGGCACAAGTAATCGTTGACTCAACCTGCACTTCTGCTGTTGTGGATGCTGTATTTAAAATGTCATCATTTGCTGCTTGAGCAAATGTAGAAAATGTAGAAAATGTTACAAGCGTTACAATAGAAAGGTTAAGTAGTTTGTTTGTCATGTTGCTTCTCTCGTTGAGTAGGTGTGAGACAGATACTAATGAAACATCTACACATTGTTATCAATCAAGGATAATCAAAAACTAATTATTAAATTTTCTCTTAATAACAGTCAGTTACAAGTAATCAGCTTTGCTATTTTATAATTAATCAATCTACTCTTTATCACCGTTTTATAGCCAACTCTATAATGCGTCGTCTATTTCTAGCGACTGATTACTAAGTCTTAGTGAATTTGCCAAACTCAATTTCTGATAGGCTGCGCAAGACAGTTGTTGTCACTAAAACAAAGCCATAGCTATGCAGAGCATCGGTATAGGAAGAGTATTTTCTAGTGCCGAGAAAACGATGGAGTTACAGATATCACGACAACGAACTCTTGCCATAACCTATAAAGAACAGACGTAAAAAAGAGCTGCATAAAACTCTCGAACGAAAGTTTCAAACAGCTCTTATTCGCAATGTGGGTTGGACGTTAGTAAATTCAATTCTGTCGCAATGGCACTTTTGATTTCGATTAACGAATCTTGGCAAGCAAAGTTTGTCGATTACTATTCAAAGCATTAACCATTTGACCTATCTTTGTGGCTATGACTTGTTTAACTGCCTTTTTATCATAGTATTTCTGTAGTTTATGTTGGAGTCCAAGGAATGCATCTTCTAGTCCCTTTTCCAAATCATAATCAGTGTTGTTCAGATAAAAGGTTTGGCTTGGCAGAAACGCAGAGACTTGAACCTCATAATCTTGGAATACAATATTAAATTTAACGTCATACTCAACGTACAAAGCGTTTTCGGTCAACTGCATTAAAGTTGATAACTGCTCATTAATCATTGATTGCGCTTGTGGTTCGATAACTACATTTTGGGTCAAATTTTTCATTTCATTTGCCTATTTAATGGCATTTTCGCCATAGTAATCTGTATTGCCCCCAAGCTTTGGGAGCACATATATAGTATTCAGAATGCGCAATTAATGGATTCGAGTTAATCCAGCGTCCACATCAAAAATGTCTTGTTCACTTAGTGAACCAGTAGCTTGTCTCAACTGAACTCTTGATAAAATATATTGATAACGAGCATCCGATAGGTTCTTTTTTGCTTGATAAACGTTTTGCGTACTATCCAAAACATCCACCATGGTTCGTGTTCCCACCATAAAACCCTGCTCAGTAGCCTCTAACGCTGATTTTGCAGACACTAATGATTGTTCATAAGCCTTTATCGAACCAATCGCTGAACGAATGTTGTTATTGATTGCTCTAATGTTCTTCTCTACGTCGCGATAAGTACTCTCGAGATCTTGGCTTGCAGCAACATATTGATATTGCGCTTGTTTACTTTATGAAGTAACACGTCCACCGGAATACACAGGCAGATCTATCGATAATCCTATGTTGAATAAGTTCTCATCGTCATCTTGCGTATAACCTGTTACTGGGTTGTTCGGTTCATCAAAATTCTTTGTGTATTCATAACCAGTGGTCAATGATATTGTCGGTAAGTGACCAGAATCTGCGAGTGAGATTTGCTCTTTAGCAATGTCTTTTTGAATACGCCCCGCCAAAATTTGTAGATTCTCATTACTTGCCTTTTGAACAAGATCATTTGCAGAGAGGGCAGGCATCGAAGTCGAGAATCGTTTGATATCAAGAACAGAAAGGTTTGAAGCAGGCTGTCCGGTAATCGCTCGTACTTCTTCCAAGGCATTTTCTACCGAATTTTGAGCCTGTATTTCTTGCGCTACAACATTGTCGTATTGCGCTTGTGCGTCCTGAACATCAGTAATGGGAGCACTGCCCACTTCAAAGCGTTGTTCAGTTTGATTTAGCTGTTTAGCTAAAGCCTCCTTCTCTGCTTGCACAAAAATAAGATTATCTTTAGCCGATAAAACATCAAAATAGGCTTCTGTTATATTGTAAATAACAGATTGCTGAGTAACCGCATAACGAGCATCTGCTTCGCGTGCCGTTTTTTCAGAAATATTGAGAGATATCCAACTGCTGCGATCGTATATCGACTGAACTAATCCAAGATTAACGTTCCCAGTGCTACCGTCAGCCTCATGACGATCAGTATCTTGATAGACGTACCCTGTTGTTAAGTCAATCTGTGGTAACAAGTTACTTCTTGTTGAGTTGATCGCCTCAAATGCGCTGTCACGCTGGGCGGCCGCTTCAAGTAACTCAGGATCATGTTTTTTGGCTAAATTATAGATTTCACTCAGTGAATCAGCATTTACCGCGCCACTCACCGCCAACAAGATCAGAGGAGTAATTTTCATCTTATTTTTCATTTTGATACCGTATTAAATATAAAATTGTCTTATTAAAAAGTAAATAAAGTGGCTGGAGCCATCAAATAACGAAGCTTGTCTAATGTAATCGCTTCTAATTGATGAATGTCCTGTCTTGATAAATTGTGACGATTAGCTAATTCATCCAATGTGGCTTTTTCCTGTGTCAACCAGCGATGTATAAGTACATCCTTACTAATGTGGTCTAGTTTATTCAGAGCAAATCGTAATTCTCTAGAAAGGTGTTTCTTCCAATTCTCCTCTTCATGCTGAGCTGCGGAGTCGATGTAAAAAGAACCTAGAGCACTATCCTCAATATAATTATCAAATGTATCGTCATTCTCATTAAGTAAGGATTCAGATTGACTGGCTGCGCCAACATAGTATGGAAGGCTATTAAACGTCTCTGAACGGTATAACTTGGTTGGAGTTGGCATATTCTCTCTTAGATAGGATGTGGTTAACGTTGGGAGAATATTAAGGTACTAAGCCATCTTTGTTATCAGCAATTAATCATACTATGCTAATCTCAATATAATCCTTTTAAAACAATGAGATAAATTAATTTTTTATTGAGTTTTTATCTTGCTTTTATCTGATTTTTATCCTGAAATTAATACTTATTTGATGATAACTTTTCAGCAGAAGATTATTAGATATGATTTATATGGCCTTTATTCATTCAGATTTGTTATCCGTTATGATCATCTTAATTAATCAACTAACGGATAAGAAAATGAAAAAAGCACTTCTACTATCATTAATGGCAATTGCGGTTGCTCCGCAAGCTTTCTCTCAAAACTTAATCATCGACACCAAAGGTTTAGATCAGGAAAAATACAGTGCTGATATGTATCAATGTGAACAATTGAGTAGCCAAGTGCAGTTGCAACAAACACAGAGCACAGGCAGAACAACGATTAGACATGTCGGCAGGGGAGCGGCTCTAGGTGCTGGCGCAGCTGCAATCGGCGGTGGCTCAGGTTCAACAGGCGCAGAGATAGGCGCGGGCATTGGACTGGTGACGGGGTTTTTAGGCGGTTCAGCGCAAAAAGAACAAGCTTCTATGCAATATTCAGGAGAAAAAGACAAAGTGATGAGAAACTGTATGACTGAACGTGGTTATACCATCCTTAACTAAAGTAAAGCGAACACAAGGTGAATGAACTCAAACATAAAAGGCACGGTAACCTCAGTTACCGTGCCTTTTGTGTATCTGGTTGCTAGTTTCTAACGAGAGCTCAGTTCTATTTTGGTCTTTATATCCGATAAATCACTGTTGAAAAATAAGACTTCAGATAGATCGAGTACTAAAGTGGTCGAAGCCTCTAATACCGCATAGTAATAAAGCTCTTCTGCTGCATCTCGATTACCCGTTAACTCTGCTTTTTTAGCACTTAGAATATAAAAAAGAACCGAACGACGATTTGGAGGTATCGCATTAAGTAACGAATTTGCTGCTACAGTATCATCCTGTGATAAAGCCATCATTACCATAGCCTCTATTACTCTTGGAGTATTACGTCCTTCTTCGGAGAATGACGAAAATTTCCTTAGTGCTCTTTCATTTTGCTCTGCAATTAACGTTGTATTATCTTGCTTGGGATTCAAATACATATAAGAAAGGTTATAAATATAACCCGAAGCCACAATGTAAGGATTTTCTGGTGCGTAAATCTCAGCTTGTTTTATCAGGTCAAGAGCTTCTAGCTCTGAAGTACCATGGTAGGTAGCCGAGTAGGCGGTCAAGATTGAGTTTAATGCGACGCTATCATCAGGTAATTCATTAACTAGTTTCGCTATCTGTTGTTTATCGATATCAAGATTGAATGAATCCAGTAAATCATCCAACGACGATTTTATAGATCTTTTCAATGCTTGATTAGATACATCATATTTGCGGTCTAAATGCTTATGTTTCGATATACGATTGAAATACTCTATCTCTAACCGTTCTTTATTTTGATTTGTACTGCTTTTAAAGTGAATCTCATTTGCCGCTAACTTGGCAGCGGGACCATCATAGATAATCCGAAAATCTTGATATGTTTTTAAAAAGTCTAATAACGTTTTGATGACACCGACTTTCAAATCATCTTTTCTTACATCATCATCAATAATCACATGAATGTATCTAGGCTCAAGAGATAAATAACTTGGTGTTTCAACGATATCTTTTGTCGCTACATGTGTGCTTGGGGCTTGGTTCTGATTAATAAAAAACCAAGAGACTATCACGGCAAAGAGCACAGCAACGGTAATCAGCAAAGGTGCTTTTTTTACGTTAGTTGATTTGGGCTCTTTTGTCTGTGCCTTTGGTGGCTGTACTGGCGGATGACTAGGTTTAGTAGGCTCGACTAACTGTGTTGAGGTCTGCGCCTGCTCTTCAGCAACCGGGTCTTCATTGAAAGCTTCAGGTTGTTCCACCTCTTTGGTCTCTGCGATAACAGACTCTGCAGATTCTGTTTCAGGTTGCACTTCGCCTTCATTTGAATAGTCCGATGTTTCAGTTTCTAGCGATTCACTTCTAAAAACACTATCAATCAATACTTTCGGAGCTTCGATTGTCCGATCAACAGTAGCGTCTAATTTATAACCTCGTTTGGGCACCGTAACAATATATCCATGAGGGTGATTCCCATGCTGTTTGAGAATTTTACGAAGCTCAAAAATAGCTTGCGTGATAACTTGATCAGAAAGAATCGAACCATTCCACACTTCGTCAATCAGCTCGTCTCTGGAAAAGACCGTATCAGGGTATTCACAAAGGAAATGAAATAGTTTGGAAAGTCTATTGTCAATAACAATGGTCTCTCCATCTAGGATAAACTTATCCTCGTAGGGAACAAACAACCATTCGTCGAATTTATACTGCACTTTTTGATTCTTCATAAATTCTATCAAGACTCTCTATAACTTATTGTATTTAGTTAAAAACTATAGGATAGAATTGTACAAAAAACAAAAAAACTCGATAATTTTCATTATCGAGTTTTTTTTAGGATCAATAGCTTATTTTGCGCTTAAATACGCTTCGTAGTAGCCTTCTAACGTCAAGTTGATTGCTGAAGAAATCTCTGCGTAATCAGACTCTGGTAAATTCGCTAATGAAACTCGAAGCGACCATTCAGGAGCATCGAAACCACCACCCGGCATGACGACAATCGCACTTTCTTCTGCCATGCGAACCAAGAAATCCAATGGTTCAAAATTCTCTTTCATCCAAGTAAAGAAGTCTGCGTTATACACTGAAGAAGCCAAGTCCTGAATATCAATCTCTACATAATAGAAAGCACCACTTTCATCGTCTTCGCTCACAATTGGTTGTGTTAGCGATTTTTCCATCAAAGTATGGTAGCGAGAGCGTACAATTTGTTTCGCGTGTTGTTGATATTCCTGTCCACCTTCAAGCAGTGCAAGAAGAGAAAATAGTGACATTTGGATCTGTTGCGGTGTTGATAAACCTGCGGTGTGGTTGAGTGCAACCGCTCTACTGTCTGCTACCAAACGATCAATGAACTTGATGTTAGCCGGATCCAAACTAATCCCACTGTATCGTTTCGTAAGTTGATTACGGGTTGACTCTGGTAAGTCGGCAATCATTCGGTCAAAAACATTCTCTTCGTTTACGGCAATAACACCCAAACGCCAACCCGTTGCGCCAAAGTACTTCGAGTACGAGTAAACCAAAATTGTATTCTTTGGTGCCAGCATTGCTAGGGATGTGAATTTGTCAGTAAACGTCCCATACACATCATCGGTAAGAAGAATGAGATCTGGGCGTTCATTGGCAATATCCGCAATTTTTTGTAGTGTTTCATCACTTAGCTTAACCGAAGCTGGATTGCTTGGATTGACTAAGAAGAAAGCTTTGATTTTAGGGTCACGTAGTTTCTCTAACTCGCTATCCGGGATCTGCCAATGGCTTTCTTCAGTCGCCATGATCTCAACTTTATTGAGGCTGTAATCCTCAAGTTCAGGCATTTCAATATATGGAGTAAAAATAGGAGCACCAATGGCAATGCTATCTCCCTTGTTCAGGAGGTGATTCGCTTTCAACGAGTTAAAGATATACACCATCGCAGCGGTGCCACCTTCAACAGCAAACAAATCAAAGTGAGAAGCAGGAAGAGTATCTTTATACCCCATCTCTTGTTCGATGTACTTTCGTGAAATAAACTCGCTATTTTTCAGCATACGATCCGGCACAGGATAATTATCACCTAAAATACCTTCTACCCACTCATATATAAGCTCATCGGCATTAATTTTATGTTCAACAGTTAAAAAACTGAACGCGTTAAGTAGAAAACGAACACCGTCTACTTGTTCATTATCTTCACAAAAAGAAAGGAATCGTTCCGAAATACCATTTTTTTTACTAGTACCACCAAACCCAGGGTATTGAGAAAATGTTGATTTAGATTCTTGAAGAGCAAAAAGTCCTAATTGGAAAAATGCATCTCTTGGCTCTGTTGCAATCCAATTGGGATTTCCACGACCTGCATTTATCATTGAATGTTCTTTATTATTTTCTGCTAGTTCAATTAAAGTATTTTTTACTTCAAAAGGGCTTAATGTTTCTAATTGCTTTTCTGTATTACGGTTCATTTCTATATTCCGAATTAATTTTCATGATGATTACGATTACAACTGAAGTTATAGGACTATTTATTGCTTGTTTTATGATGCAAACGTGAAGCCTTCTTATGGCTATGCTTTTTATCATGATGTTCTTTATCATGATGACCATCAGCGTGATGATTAACTAAATGCTTATGACCTTCATTCTTACCACCATGTTTTTGGTGAGGATGACTCTGTTCTTTATCTTTAAAAACAAGATGGTCTTTATTATGCTTGTGTTCAACTTCTGTTCCGTATGCACGTTGCATCTTTTCTGATGTTGCATGTTTAGTGTGTTGGTGATTGTTTGACATGTTTTGCTCCTCATTTAGTTCTCGTACACTTTACGACTGCGTGAGATCAAAAACATGCATTCCTCATCATAATTTTATCTTTTATAATTTCATTACAACTTACTTAAGTAATTGTTTTTAATAACTTATATTGAACTTAACTAATGTTAGATATTCTTTAAATGACATTAGCTCAGAGTGACTATAAGAAATAATGAGATTAGATAATAAAACATCACCAATTTATTAAGACTTAGAATGTTACAACGGAGTACTGAATAGACGATTGTGAGATCAACAGCTGTATAAATTATTTCACTTAACAAGTTCATTGACCAAAATTTAGAAATTGGTCAATGAATAAGTGCAACACTCAACGAACTTTAATAGCAAAGGTAGGTAGGTAGTAAGTAAGTAATAAAGGGAGTCAGGTAAGTAGTAAGTAATAAGGGGAGTCAGGGAGTCTACGATGTTAGATACCCCTCTAGCGGCAAGAAACGCAATTGATTTACGCACTCACCGCCACTGGATTTTTAGAGTATTAAATTACTTTTTGTACAAGGTAATCGTAAGAAGGTTGAATAAATTCATTCTGCGCTTTAATGGTTTGCAACTCCCACTCTCCACAGTCTTGAGTCACTTTTAATACACCAAACGCTGCATTGTGCGCATGCCCAAAAGCATCGACTGCCGATAAACCTTTTGATAGACCCGCTGAAAACAAGCCCGTGATCAAATCACCAACGCCCACCGGCTGTTTGGCAAACTCCAATTTAGGGCGCTGAGCTAAGTAAGTGCCTTCCGCTGTTGCCAACATCATCAAGAAATTTTCATCCGACAGGCTATGTAAGTGTTTCACTAACACCACTTTCGGACCTTTACTCAATGCCAATGCACACGCCTTCACCGCATCATCAAGTGATTCAATCTTCATCCCTGTAAATTGAGTCAGTTCAAATTGATTCGGAACGATCACATCGGCGATTGGCATCAAGCTGTTGACCAATTTATCGGTCACTTCGTCAGGTACAATACATCCTTTTTTAGGGTCCCCCATCACAGGGTCGCACACATACAATGCCTGTGAGTTACGCGCTTTAAGAGTATTCACCGCAGTCAAAACGGAATCACATTGAGCCGCATTTCCTTGATAGCCGGAGACTAAGGCAAAACATTGATCAAGCTGTTCGATATTATCCAAACCTGAAATCAAATGGTCAATGTCCGAGGC
Organism: Vibrio sp. L3-7; assembly: GCF_963898195.1. NCBI lineage: Bacteria > Pseudomonadati > Pseudomonadota > Gammaproteobacteria > Vibrionales > Vibrionaceae > Vibrio > Vibrio sp. L3-7. Next base: position 239,456 of record NZ_CAWQUW010000023.1, read on the forward strand.
GTCAAACGCTCGTCCCGTCCAACCTTGTTGATATTGTGTATGGTTAGAATATTGAACAGTATGAATTGGCCACACCTCAACGCCCATTCTTTGCATTGGAAAAACGGCAGAGCTATTACCAGCATGACCGAATACAACATGTGATTGAATTGAGATAATATTTGTCATCGAATGCTTCTCTTTAATGTTTAGTAGATTAAATAATGTCAGTTAGTAAGATGCCAACACCGATACGTTGGTTGTTGTAGTCATAATCAATCAAGCTTTCACCATAGCCTTGGAAATATTGTACGTAACCGCGTACATGGTTCAATAACGGGAAGCTAACACCCGCTTCAATACCACCGTAGCCTGTTTTGAAGTTGTAGTGACCCACGCCAGTGAACTCTAGTACGTCATATTTGTACGCTGCCGTCACTTCATAGTGACCAAGGTAGTCCTCAATATCGGTGTTATCACTGTCCATGCCGCCCAGGTTGTACCAAGGTTCAACGTACATCATAAAGTTATCTTCCTCGTAACCCACACCCGCATAAATACGGTTCCAGCTTCGGCTTAGCTCATCAGTACGACCGTTTGATTCGTGTTCATAACCAACTCGAGAGAACCACAAGCCCTCCCCAGCTTCGATAGGCAATTTTGTTTCGTAAAACACTTCTGGGCGATAATTCGTATCACGAAACGGTGCTGAAATATCAGACGAGTACGCCTGCCAAAATGATTTCAGTGTAAAACCAAAATACAGCTCATCACTTTCATTGAAGATATCGTCCGTAATCAAAGGCACTTTAAAGCTTATCTGGAATTTGATTTCTTCATCGCTCAAACCATCGGCTGCATCACCGAACACCTCAGAATTGTATGGGTTTTTATTCACCGCTTTCATATGAGTGATCGGGAGTACGTAATTCTGACGATAAGGCGTAATAACAAAAGGGTTATCTGCCGTTTCTTTTTCTAATTCATGTCGTGTTGTGTCTTCAGCTCGTCCAACTGTTTTTTCTTGCTCACACTGAGCTTTAATTTGTTCTAAGCTGTCTTGCTCAACATCCATATGGATTTGACGTAATACACAATTATCAAACGTTTGTTCAGAGTCAGTTCGAGTATCATCAGCCATAACCGGTGACGCAGCTAAAGAAAGAAGTAGTAGTAAAGCTTTAGACTGCGGAGAAGGTTGATTAGTACGGGTTATGTCAGTGTTCATCGTTCGCTACCTTTCATATCGTTAAGTAAGTTTCGAAATGAATAATGCGCGATACATTCAGCTAATAAATAAAGTAAATTTCATTTTCTGGTAATCTTTAAATCATTTATGATTTTCTCTCTGACATACAAAAATAAAACTTTTCAAAATATAAATAATACATTTTAAATAAACAAATTCAACAACTTGCATGGCATCTCACTTTAAGGCGCATAGTTTATGCGAAAAAATAAAATGCAGATAATACAAAAATGACAGTTTGGTTTATCCCGGCGTGCGACTATTTATAAAAACAAACAGCGTTATCGAACTAATGTCGATGATAAGCACCGTTACATTGCAAGCGACTCCTTATCCTATATAGAGACTGACGTACCAATCTCTATATAGATCACCACGATTAAAGTTTGCTAGTGCATAACTTATCTAGCGAAAACCAATTGTAATTGAGCTGCGTTTTATCGCTAATCTTGCTACTCACAAGCTTCTGCAACGCTTGGTTTTTCACGAGTTGCTCTTTATCACTGTCTAAAGAAGAAAGGAGCACGTCGCGCTCCACGCTATCAAGCATTTCGTTTGCTAGCACACGAAAAATGGACTTGGTGTAGATCAACCGAAATACAGTATCATCTTCGTTCTCACCTAGCACGTGAGGATAAACTGACAAGAATAGGTTGTTCAAATTCAATTGGCTAATGGCACTCTTATGCTTGTTTTTAACTTTACGCACTAGTTGTTTAACACGACGTTTAGCAATATCTACTTCCGTTCTAGAAGGTATTAATTGGTAAGAAAGCCAAAGCACAATGAGTCCAACCATATTCGCCACTAATGTATTTAAGAAATGAGCAAAATCAAAACTAGGAATACTCGTTGTGGGGACAAGATTACCCCAAGAAAACAACGAGACCATCATGATGATTTTTAACAACGATTTGCTTTGATTAAACCAATACGCCATGATGTAAACGCCTACAAACCCCACCGTATAAACAATAATTGGTGAACCTATTGGCATCACAATAAAATTCACTAAAAAGGCAAATCCTCCAGCCAAAAACTGGGCATAAATGTTTGGACTAAATGCTTTTTCTGCGCCAGGATTTGCAGCAAAGACCGATACCACCATACCAGCCATTATCATTGCCCCCATTCCATCTTGCCACTGCAATTCAATCCACATAAATGACAATAGAAAAAGTGCTAGTGCTGCTCTGAACATATTGATTAGCACCAAGTAGCCATCAGTAAAATCGCTAATTTTATCAACAAATTGTGTCTCACTAGTTTCTACCAGGCCGTTTTGCTGCGAAAAGCTGTCAAGTTGGGCAGCAAAATGCTTAACTTGAAAGTGGAAAAGTGAGAAAAAATCGCTTTCTGTCAGTGACCACTCTTGTGCAAAATTTGCTTCAAGTATGAAGTCATTCTCTTGCAATGCCTGCCATGCCTCTTGAGTCATCCCTACCGAATTGCCCACCTTACGAAGTTCAATTCCCATAATGGCAATATTAATGCAATCATAGAAACTGGCACGACTTGAGTTCTTCGTCGCCGTACTGGTTTGACTGCCAAAGATTTCATCATCCACTGCCAGCCATTTTCGGCCAATCATCGTCAAAAAACCTCGAATCAACTTAGTGACAGAGGACGCATCCGATTGAAAAAGTGTCTTGATAAAATGAATTGTCTGCTTTTTTATAAACGTCAGCTCACGCTTATCATCCGGGTACGGGACCATGAGACTGGCCACCATCGACATCAAGATCCCAAACAAGATACCGACACATCGTAACTGTACGTGATCAAAGAGATTAGCCATATTCGGGTCCGCTGCCACTGGGAATCCAACCAATGACAATGTCACGCCCACAATGGCAAACATATACGAAACTCGGTGATGAAAATAAGAAGCGATGCCAAGGCTAACTACAATGCCCAAAATAATGAAGCTGTTAAAAAGCCATGCATCAATCAAAGTTACACTTGCGATGAGCAACACATAAGCGCCCCCCATAAAAGTGCCCGCAATGCGCGCCATGGCTTTTCGGATGCTTGCTCCCCGAGTACCGGTAATTTGAATAATGGCTGTGGTCATCATTGCCGTTCCAGTGGAGTCCGAATCAAACAGCTGCGACAAAACCCAAGTAAACACTACGGCAACAGCAAAACGAAAACCAAAAATGGCAGAGTCAGGATCGAGCCACTGGCGTGCCCAATTGAGTAACATCATTGAATGGTAACCGAGACAGTGGTGCCCGCAATCAGCCTTTCATTTGCGACGACTTCATTTGGAATACTAATACGAACAGGTACACGCTGTGCTAAACGCACCCAAGGGACAGTGGGATCTACATTTGATACCAAGCCAGAACTATCGGCACTTTGATCGGTGATCGCACGTCCAATCCCCTCCACTTTACCTTCAAAGGTGTCACCAGAAGAGTAAGGTGTGATGGTTACAATCGCTCCTTCTTTAATTTCTTTGATTTTGTTTTCGGTAAAATAAGCTTGAATGTAATAGGTATTGCTTTCCACCAATGCCACAAAGGTTTCGCCAGTATTAATAAAGTTACCTTGGCGTTGTTGAAGATTGGTGACATAACCATCTTGTGGCGCAATCACTTGGGTTCGGCTCAAATTTAGCTCCGCTTTTACTAGGTCTATTTTCGCCTTCTTATACTCAGCTCTGTCGGCATCAACTTGCAACTTCTCTGACATTACCTGTTCAGGTGAAATCAATCGCGAAGACAGTAATTTCAAGTCACGACGATACACATTCTTAGCTTGATTGAGTTCAGCTTCTGCCTTGAGCATTGAAAATTTTGCGTCAGAGACATTATGCTGATAATCCGCATCATCAATGGTAAACAGCAAATCACCCGCATTCACAAACTGATTATCTGTAACCGCAATGCGAGTAATTTCTCCCGACACCTTTGGTGAAATTTGTGCAATCTCAACGTGTATTTTTGCGTCACGAGTCCACAATGAATCTGTGTACGCAACCCAAGAGGTATAACAAGTCACACCTGCGCCAATAACAAGAACGGTAGGTAACAACACTTTAAATACATTCATTTTATTTCACCTGTAACAATAAAAGTTGCCCGGCAGCAATAATGACCAGGCATAATTCACACAAAGACGGGTTGATTATTTTTTTCTTTCTTAGAACATCACCAAATAAATACTTAACTGCCATTAATGCAAACAAACTAACAATGACCAGTATCATAAAACCAGGTATATAAACGTTGCCAAATAATAATTGATCTTTCATTCCAAAACCCCAAGTAACGATATTTAATATTGAGCGGAAAGTAGATCTTATTAATACCACCATGGCAAAATATTTAGTCAACCTTGCTAACCACTCTCGATAAGTTGTAAAGAAGTTTATCGGTGAATGGACATAAAAAAATCACACCAGAATCAGAATCTCATCATTTTAATCTGCCAATAAATATCAAGGTGCTGATTTATAAGTATTATATTTTTTGATATAGCCTTTTACAAAATCATACCGCTTCTTTTTAGGATCTATCAACATCCGATTTGAGTAGAAAAATGGCTATTGCCTTCAATGAACGATTGTTACCAACATCAGATCAGAGAACTAAACTTAGCAAGTTAAAATCTAAAGGAATTATTATCTTATCATTTTAAACTTAATTATTTTTATCTTAACTTTTAATTATTGCTATTTTATTTTCTATTGATGGTTTTATTTTCTTATTAAGCAATAATTCATCTCGTCCTAACCAAGACCGGTTTTAAAAATAAACAAGCCTGTCCTGATTACTAATTATATAACGGAGAAGAAAATGCTAAATAACGAACACAACAATCAAATCGATGATGATGTATTTGCAGACAAATTACTCGATACCACTATTAATAATCACGTCTTTCCGAGTGATGAGTCTAATCCAGACGCCGCATATCAATTAGTTTCTGATGAATTAATCCTAGATGGAAACTCTCGTCAAAACCTAGCGACTTTTTGTCAAACTTGGGTGGATGACAATATCCATAAAATCATGGATGAGTGCATCGATAAAAACATGATTGATAAAGATGAGTACCCACAAACAGCAGAAATTGAAGACCGTTGTGTTCGCATGCTAGCTGACCTTTGGAACTCACCTGATGCAGAAAACACGATGGGCTGTTCAACAACAGGTTCAAGTGAAGCTGCAATGTTAGGCGGTATGGCAATGAAATGGCGCTGGCGCGAAAAGCGTCGCAAAGAAGGTAAATCAACAGACAGACCAAATCTGATTTGTGGCCCTGTTCAAGTGTGCTGGCACAAATTTGCAAAATACTGGGATGTTGAGCTTCGTGAAATCCCTATGGAAGGTGACCGTCTTCTGATGACGCCTGAAGAAGTTCTTGCTCGTGCTGATGAAAATACCATCGGTGTGGTACCGACACTGGGCGTGACATTCACTTGTCAGTACGAACCTGTAAAAGCCATCGCGGATGCACTAGATAAGCTAGAAGCAGAAACAGGTCTTGATATTCCAATGCACGTTGATGGCGCAAGTGGCGCATTCATCGCCCCATTCTGCGACCCAGAACTTGAATGGGATTTCCGTATTCCTCGTGTGAAATCTATTAATGCATCAGGCCACAAATACGGTCTAGCTCCTCTTGGTGTGGGCTGGGTAGTGTTCCGTGAAGCAAGTGATCTACCGGAAGATCTTATTTTCCGCGTTAACTATCTTGGTGGCGACATGCCAACGTTTACTTTGAATTTCTCTCGTCCTGGCGGCCAGATTGTAGCTCAATACTATAACTTCCTGCGCCTAGGTAAAGAAGGGTACAAACGCATCCATGATGCTTGTTACCACTCAGCTCAATACCTATCAGACGAAGTGGCGAAATTAGGCTTGTTTGACATTATTTATGATGGACGAGGTGGTATTCCGGCAATGAGCTTTAGTTTGAAAAAAGACATTGATGCGGACTTCAACTTGTTTGATTTAAGCGATGCAATTCGCGCTCGCGGTTGGCAGATTGCGGCGTATTCAATGCCGTCTAACCGTGAAGACTTGGTCATCATGCGTGTGCTTATTCGCCACGGTGTGAGTCGTGACATGGTTGATCTATTGATTAAAGACCTTAAGCGTACGATTGAAAAGTTTAACAAGTTCCCTGTTGTGAACTCTGTTGATGAAGACAGCGCAAGCTCATTCAACCACGGTTAATCCGAACGCAATTTGGGGCTATTCACTTAGCCCCAATCATCACTTAATGAAAAACAAACAAAATCACCATTAACGTCTTTGAGGTTCCAATGACATTCTTATCCAAACTGTGCCCGACAAAATTTGTCAGACATGTATTTCTAAGCTTGCTTGCCGTATTCATGCTCGCTGGCACTATTAATATTGACGCGACGCAAGCGACGCCTTCTTTTAATCTCATCAATTCGGCGCAAGCACAAGAACAGGCATCTACGCAAAAAACAGACACCACTACTGTAAAAGCGGCCGTAAAAGCACCAGTAAAAGCAGAACCAATGTGGATTGTGAAAGTATTCCGTGAGCACCAAGCGCTGGCTATTTTCCTGACTCTAGCTGTGGGTTACTGGGTAGGGTCTATCAAATTTGGTCACTTTAGCCTTGGCGCAGTAACAGGCACTTTGATTGCCGGTGTATTAATTGGTCAGCTTGATATTTCGATATCATCGCAAGTTAAATCAATTTTCTTCACGCTCTTTTTGTTTGCTGTCGGCTATGGCGTAGGTCCACAATTTGTTCGAGGTGTCGCAAAAAATGGCGCCCCACAAGCTATCTTTGCCGTGGTTATTTCACTATTGTGCTTTGCTGTAACCTATACAGGCGCAAAGATGGCCGGTTATGACGTAGGTCTAGCTGCTGGTCTTTGGGCTGGCGCACAAACAATTTCAGCCTCTATTGGTCTTGCAACCGATGCGATCAACTCATCAGGTGCTGCCAATACTCAAGAGTTACTCGATCAAATCCCTGTGGCTTACGCAATTTGTTACCTGTTCGGTACTATCGGTACAGGCATGATTCTCGCGTACGTAGGGCCAAAACTGTTGGGTATTGACCTAGAAAAAGTCTGCAAAGATTACGAACAAGAAATGTCAGAAGGCACACCTGAAGAAGGTATTGCACGAGTTTGGCATCGCACAGAATCTCGTACTTATGAAGTTCAAGACAACATCAACAACAAAACGGTAGCTGACTTTGAAGCTCAGCACCAAGAAGAGCGTTTGTTCATAGAGAAAATTAAACGCAATGACCAAATGATAGAGTTTGATGCAACAACTCCACTTATGGCAAAAGATGTAATTGCATTAACCGGTCACACAGACGCATTAGTTCATGCTCAGCAGTATCTGACAGAAGTCGTTGATGATGAGCTAGATAATCTGCCTCTTGAAACGGTCGATCTTGTCGTCACCAACAAAACATTTGCTAACCGCACTTTGGTTGAACTAGCAAAAGAAGATTACACTCGTGGTGTTTACCTAAACAAAATCACTCGTGGCGCGGCGGGTCAAGAAATCCCAATGCTTGCTCAAACGGATATTCATCGCGGCGATGTATTGTCAGTGACTGGTACCGCTCTTCATACCGAGCGTATGGAAAAAGCGGCAGGTCACGTTGATAGAACAACAACAGAAACAGATATGGTCTGGGTTGGTTTATTCATCGTTATCTTTGGCCTGCTTGGCGCATTGGTGGTTAATGTTGACGGCGCACCTGTTACCTTGTCGGTATCCGGTGGTGTGTTGGTCGGTGGTTTAGTACTAGGCTGGTTACGCTCAGTACACCCAACGTTTGCTCGTCTACCACAACCAACACAATGGTTTATGAACTCTGTTGGTCTAAACATATTCATTGCTATTGTCGGTATTTCTGCTGGTCCTGGCTTTGTTGCAGGCCTTAAAAGCGCTGGAGCAGGTCTGTTTGTTATTGGTGCAGCAGCAACAGCAATCCCAATGCTATTAGCGCCATTGATTGGTAAGTACATCTTTAAATTCCACCCAGCACTGAACTTAGGTATTTGTGGTGGTGCTCGTACCAGCACAGCGTCGGTTGCGATGGTTGGAGAAAAAGCGAAAAGTAATATCCCAATGCTTGGCTACACCGTACCTTACGCTGTATCGAACACACTACTAACACTCATAGGCATGTTCATGGTGCTGTTCTACTAACATATGATTTATTGATAATTAAAGCCTCTTGCTACTCGCATGAGGCTTTTCTTCATTCATGCAACCTTCCTTCGTCTCTGAGCGGAAAACTGGGCATAAACGAGTGAGAAGCTAACTCATGACTTGATATAAAAACCTAGTTCAAGCATTCACCAAGCTAGCATGGCCCTCGAATCTCAAGTTAGAAGCCGTCCAAATTGCCCTTCAATCGTTATCCCCTCTTCTTTTACTGATCTATTTCCTCCTAATCGAAGTACAAGTTATTAATAATTCGATGTAAATCGCTAATTTTTTTTAATTGTTGTCTAGAATCTCATAGGGCTTATCGCTTCGGTAATTGCCAATAGAAACGACACCTTTTGATTCTGTTTTTGGTTTTAGGGAGATGAAATGGAAAGCCCAATTGTCACGCTCAAACATGCGAGAAAAAGCTTTGTTGATGGCAAAGAGACCCATAACGTATTGGAAGGCGTCGACTTCACATTGGCGACGGGCGCAAGTGTGGCTTTGACAGGAGCGAGTGGCAGTGGCAAAAGCACCCTACTCAACGTGATTGCTGGTTTCGAACCACTTTCAGATGGTGAGTTGTGGCTAGATGGCGATAACGCGATGGTTTGGAAGGATCCGCAATGGAGTCGCTTTCGCCATCAAAAACTCGGCGTTATCTTTCAACAGTTCAACTTACTCACCCCGCTCAACGTAAAACAAAACATCGCCTTCCCGCTGCATTTAAACCAACAAAAATGGAACGATTGGTGTGATTATTTGGTGGAAGCTTTAGGCATCAGCGAGCTACTTGATAGGCATGTTTCTGCGCTCTCTGGCGGCCAGCAGCAACGTGTCGCTATTGCACGCGCGCTAGCCCACAAACCCAAGCTACTGCTTGCCGATGAACCGACAGGCAACCTCGACCAAAAAGCAGGCTTAGAAGTCATGAAGTTGCTGAGTGAAATAACCACACAAGGCAACACTGCTGTACTGTTGGTCACACACAGCCCTGAGTGTGCCAGTTTTATGCAAACACAGTTGGTTTTAGATGATGGTCGTTTGAAGACCGTTGATTTGAAAAAGGCTCTATCGCAAGCCAGTGAGCAGCCCTATGAAGCAAACTAGGTTTGCGAACACCAAGTTCACCCATATCAAACTGACTCTAAATCTGTTCGCGGCGCACTATCGTCAATCACCGTTACAAGCTGCTGCAATTTTAATCGGCATCGTACTGGCGGTGACCTTGTTTGTCGCCGTGCAAGCCATTAACCTTAATGCCAAACGCAGTTATTCAGAATCGACTGAGCAACTTAGCGCCCAAGCGAAGAACTTGATCATTCCACCAGCAGGGCAAAACTACTTACCAGAATCGCTTTACTTCGCCTTAAGACAAAATGGATTAAGTGCCTCGCTGCCTGTGATTGAAGGGCGAGTGAGAGACGAGCAAGGACGTCGTTGGTCAATACAAGGGAGTGAATTAATCGCCGCTCTCACCTCAAGATCTCGTTACTCTGGCGTCGATGAAAAAAGCGATAACGAAAAAGACAATACTCGAGGCAATGAACCAAACATTTCCCTGTTCGATACCGCCTTGCCTTTACCGCCACTCTTAGCGGGCGAGCCCATCGTGATGATGAGCCAATCGCAATACCAAAACTTGGGCGAAGTAGACACGCTCACTCTGGATGAAATCAAAACCAAAGTCGTGGTGCTACCAGACGAATGGCAACTGGGTAGCAGAATGCTGATGGACATTGGATTCGCTCAACAACTGCTCAACAAACAAGGACAACTGAGCTACATCGCTGTGTTTAATCCCAATAACAACTCACTCGATAAATGGCAAAGCATCGTTGGCGAACAAGGGCAATGGATCACCAATAATCAAAGTACCGATCTCGGCTCGATTACTGACAGCTTTCACCTTAATTTGACTGCGATGAGTTTATTGGCGTTTTTAGTCGGCTTGTTCATCGCTTATAACGGCGTGAAATACAGCTTGTTAAAACGTAATCGGTTATTGGTGCAGATCCAGCAAGCTGGCGTTGCACCAAGCATTGTATTTTCGGCACTGTTAGTCGAGCTCATTATTTTAGTCACATTTGGCGCTTCGCTTGGTTTCATTCTCGGCATTCAACTCAGCCATTGGCTACACCCAACGGTTGCAATAACCCTTGAGCAACTCTATGGCGCAACGCTGCTTCCCGGCACTTGGCAGTGGCAATGGTTAGCTCAAGCTTTACTCCTCACCTTAGCAGCAACGCTGATTGCGTGTTGGCAGCACTTTAAACAGAGGGTCCGCCAACCCCTCTCTTCACATGGTGGTTTTTATCAAGCGCCGGAAGCCTCGAACGAAAATCAGCTATTTGTTATTGGCGTGGTACTCACTGTTTTGGCGTTGGCCGGTTTATGGCTGAGCGAACACCATCGGTTCACTATGGCCTGGCTCGGTGTGTTAGTGGTGTCGATTCCTTTGTACCTACCGAAAACCCTAAGTGCGCTAGCGAGTTGGAGCGAAAAGCGCGCCCAATCAGGTTTAATACAATATCTGTTTGCTGAACTGCGTGAGCTGATCTCCCCTCTTTCCCTTGCCATGATGGCGCTGCTTCTTGCTGTTACCGCCAATATGGGAATGAATACCTTAGTTGGCAGTTTTGAGTCCACTCTAAAGCAATGGCTTGAACAGCGATTGCATGCCGACATTTACGTTAGCCCCGCCCAAGGTGAAATTGCCAACGTTGAACGTGCCTTAGCCCAGTTTGATAACGTTGAAACCGTCTACAAGCAATACTACGTTGATGATAACTTGCAAGGCTTGCCTATTTTGCTCGGCACCAAAGACAAAGACACACTTGAACAAACCATGGTGTTCCAGTCTCATGTTGATAACTTCTGGCCGCGCTTTTACCAAGGTGAATTAGTGGCGATCAGCGAGCCCACCGCGGTGAAACTCAACTTGTCACTTGGAAGCCAACTCAAATTAGACGCTATCCAAGACAATACACTGAGTGTTGGCGCGATTTTCCATGACTATGGCTCACCGAATGGGGAAGTGTTATTGGCTCCCAACTTATGGCTTGAAAACGGCTTCACAGACTTACCCACCAGTTTGGGAATCAAAGTATCTGGCGACCCACAACAGGTGTACGAACAACTACGCCAACAATTGAATTTGCATCCCAGTCAGCTTTACGATCAAGCCCAAATTAAGTCGATAGCTTTGGACATTTTCTCACAAACTTTTGCCATTACGCGGGCGCTCAATGGCGTCACTTTAATGGTGGCTGTTATTGGTTTGTTCTGTGCCTGCTTTATGTTGCTCGACGCACGCAAAGCCGCTATTGCAAGGTTGTATGCGCTTGGCGTTAGTCGGAAGAAATTAATGGTTATGGTGGTGGGGCAAATCGTTGTTCTGGTCGCTTTTACTCTGGTGGTCGCCGTGCCGCTTGGTGCCATGGTCGGCTATGTGCTGACAGATATCGTCACCCTTCGCGCATTTGGTTGGAGCTTAAATTACGTATGGAACTGGAGTGACGCACTGAGCATTGCTGTCATCACCATTTTAGTCGCAGTGGTTGCTACCTTAATTCCGCTGTGGCGTTTGGTCAGTAAACCGGTCGTGTCCAGCTTACAAAGTGAGGTGTTGTGATGAACCAACTAATTAAGGCAGCAGCGCTCATTCTGTTGAGTTTACCTCTTGTCGCATGTGAAGACTCACAGCCCCAAAAAATGGGCTCAATCCTCGGAACTGAAAGACAAACCGGCGGGGAAACGCAAACAGACAAAGCGCAATTCACTCCGGTGGTAAAAGGCATCGGCATCACCTTTCCTGCCGACCATCAAGCACACCCTGATTTTCGCCATGAATGGTGGTATTTAACTGCCAATCTAACTGATGAAGAAGGTCACTCATTAGGTGTGCAATGGACTCAATTTCGTTTCGCAACCGCACCACAAGAAAGTGACCACAGCGCTCAGAAAACCGCGTGGCAAAGCCAACAAATCTACATGGCGCATAGTGCCGTCACCACCAAAGACAAACACTATGCCGACGAAAAATGGTCTCGCGGTCAAGCTGAACTAGCTGGTGTCGATTCTTCACCATTTCGAGTTTACCTTGATGATTGGCAATGGACCTCGGCTACCGATGATCTATTCCCTGCTACGTTGAATGCAGACTCTGAACAGTTTGGTTACTCGCTCAAATTAACTAACGATGCACCCTACCAAAAACAGGGCGAGCAAGGCTACAGCACCAAGAGCGGTGACGCGCAGGTAGCTTCGTATTACTACAGTCAGCCGTTCATTGATGTATCAGGCGAAGTGATCATTGATGGCGTCGCACATCAAGTATCAGGCAAAGGTTGGATCGACAGAGAGTGGAGTTCGCAGTTTTTGCTCGACTCACAACAAGGTTGGGATTGGTTTGCTCTAAGGTTAAATGATGCAACCAGTTTGGTCGTGTTCCAACTTCGAGATTCAAAAACAGGCAAAGCCAGCTATTCCCATGCGAGGTTAATGCAGCGAGAAGGTTCTGGCATCGCGATTAAACAACAAGATATCAGCTTAATCGCGACCAAGAAAACAGAGATCGATGGACGTGACTATCCAACAGAGTGGCAAATTAAGATTCCGACGCAACAAATTAAACTGACTGTTTCGGCGCTTAATCCAAATGCGAAAATGCCACTATCCGTGCCCTATTGGGAAGGGCCAATCGTGATTAAAGGATCTCACTCTGGTTCTGGCTATATGGAGCTGACGGGATATTAAGCAAAAAGCATGTTCTGAACATGAGGTACTCCAAGTTCTAATATGTCAAAGATGAGTCGCTAGTAAAGATGTATTAATTGATGTTAAATAGACGACTAAGAATCAAATCAACCGTCACATCGGCTACCATAAAATGTTGTTAACCCAATTCGGATTATCGATGAAAGAGTTACAGTTGCCTTGCCACGTCACAGCTTTTTCGTGGCGCTGAACCAGCTGTCTACTGGGTCAGCGTTATACAATTGAAGCAACGTACATCGCTTGCCAACTTTAGGTTTACCTGACGTACTCGAAATATCATCAACCAGATACAAGTCGGGTATTTTTGCATTGTTGCCTTCATAGCGCACAGCCATGTAGAAAATCGAACAGGCGGTATCACCTTTCATTGCATCTCGAGGTTCAAAGCTATCGTATTCGGTTTTGTTGAGCGGCGACTTTTTTAAGGGCGAATCGACGAAATCAAAACTTTTGTTTGAACGGGTGGAGTGATTCTCTGCATCCGTTTGTGGTAAATGGTGGATACCGGTATAGCCCCATTAATCTTTACGCTAAAAACCAAAAGACTTAGGCCAAAGGTGTTCACGATTCCATGCATTTTTGTCGTTGTTACCCGAAGAAGTAAAGTCTTTGGATTGTGAGCGGCCGCTGGAATAGAGAATAACGTTGTCTGAGTTATTCGGGTCTCCATTGGTATCTTTTCATACCAACCATACCTGTGTATACGATAATTACTTTTGCTCATGAGTCGCTATTACGCTTAGCATTTCTTTTAAAGCACTATCATTTAACCCTTCAGCTTTGAGGTGTTAGCAGTGGGTATGTAGCATCAGCAAACACAATTGGACTAAGGGCTGTAGAGACGAGGTAAAGGTTCAGATTCAAACGCATTTTCATTATTTTAAGTATCCTTGTTATTGTTTTAATGACTCATCATTGATGAGTGCCACGCTTGTTCTACTCTACAAAACAAAACAAAACAAAACAAAACAAAACAAAACAAAACAAAACAAAAATCATATGTGACATTTTTGGAAACAAGCTATGTATATCAAAGAACAGAACACTATAAATAGCTAATCTTATGACGAGCACCGCCTAATGATACGTATAAAGGCATGTCCTTTTTTTTCGATTTAATATCCAATAAAACAATATCACTAAGTAAATCACTATTGTAGTTAATGTACAAATAAGCACTTTTAAAAAACCTCACCATTTCATCCTTAAATTGCATTTTCGATATTTATTACAATATCTATAAAATATAAACTTTGACCGCACATTAATTTACCTTCATTCGCAGGCTTAACAGTAACACCGACTAAAAATCCAACGTTAAAAATACGCATGTAATTAGACATAATTAGAAGGAAAAATCAGTACATGGAATGACCATTTATTGAGTATTCTGGTATAGCCTGAATAACATCCCAATGTTCTATTATCATTGAGTTTTCGACTTTGAAAATATCAACTATGACCCTATTTTTATCTCCTCCAGGAGAAAAACGCTTTACGTGTAATGCTACCAAGTTGCCATCAGATAAAACACGTACAATCTCACCCGGTGTCGTGCTTGGAACGTTATTAATGAAATCTTTTAGCGCCTTTTTACCATCAGGAAGATTAGGGTTATGTTGTATATATTTGTCACCAATATATTTATCAATGGCGTCCGAGTTTCTATTTAGTAGAACATCGCTATAAAAAGACACAACTATCGATTTGTTAAGTTCTTCGTGACTTTGGTCTGCATATAAACTAGTACTTACCATTACTAAGAACATTAAAATCATTACTTTATTCAAACTCGCTCAACTCCTCAAAAAACAGTGTATGTATCATAATGTATTGCCGATCAATGAAACATCCGCAATAATGAGCATCATTGATTCATAAAACGTACAAAAAATATGGATAAAATAGTCGCTGCTAAAGTTTTTATTGATGTAGCCCACACAAGTAGTTTTAGTGTAACTGCTGACCGTTTAACTATGTCAAGGGCTATGGTGACTCGTAGTATAGCTGTTATGGAAGAGTGGTTTGACGCTCGTTTATTTCATCGCACAACTAGAAAAGTTGCCTTAACAAACGTGGGAGTAGAATGCTTAGAAGACCTCAAACGCTGGGTTGATGATACAGAGAAGATGATTGACCAATTTAAGCCTAACGCTGATCTGAAAGGAACCGTTTGTATCGCAAC
This sequence comes from Vibrio sp. L3-7, assembly GCF_963898195.1. NCBI lineage: Bacteria > Pseudomonadati > Pseudomonadota > Gammaproteobacteria > Vibrionales > Vibrionaceae > Vibrio > Vibrio sp. L3-7. The sequence goes on from NZ_CAWQUW010000023.1 coordinate 254,822, forward strand.
AAGCATGTCATTTGGCCACTCTCAATTAATGGCTGCAGTCAGTGAATTTATGTCATTAAACACAAAAGTTAAAATAAATGTCGAGTTACTCGACTCTCCTCAAGATTTGATCAATAACCGTATTGACTTGGCTATCCGTATAACTAAATCTCCACCCCCATATTTGTTGGGCAAGCCAATCGCTAAATGTCGCTCAATATTAGTAGCTAGCCCTCATTATTTAAACAAGAACCAACCTATTAATTCACCTGAGGACTTGCTTCACCACCAATGCTTGGGGCATAAGAACCTCGAAACTAACGCATGGTCGTTGTACAAAGACAACCTCAAAAAAGTTATCGATGTTAACTGTCGATTAGTAACCAATGAAGCTACTTCTTTAATGCAAGCTTGCATACATGGTACTGGCGTGTCTTTTCTTCCAATTTATTTAATTCAACCCTCTATCGATAATGGTCAATTAGTTCAAGTACTGCCGGATTGGGCGCTGAAAGATATGGATATTTTCGTCTTGTACCCTTCACGTAAACACTTATCACCTATAGTCAGAGCTATAATTGACTTTCTAAGTGATTATTTCAAAAGGCATGAAATTAATTAATATTACGCTTTGTATTTAGACATTGGTCCGATATTAGAACAATTCCATCTCAAAGTTGGCTTGCTTCCAATTTTCTGGCATAAATTCGCATTCGACGAGAGTTAAGATAGGTTTCAATTTTTCTGTCCAACAGCCTTTTAGAGTCTTATCAATTCTAAATTACGGAGAATATCTCGTTGTACCTTATCTAATTAACTAATGATGAATTAATTTATTTCAACAGCGCCTTTAAACGATACTATAGCAAGTTACTTTGACATCTATTTCAACGCTTCAAGTTAATCAAAGAGCCTAAAAATATTATTGAACCCTAAGGCCACAGTTAACACTAAACATTAGTTGGGGGCCCATTTCAGTATTTTTAACTTGCGCCGAACATATCCAATGAAGAATGGAGATAAGTATTACATACTCGGATAGCTCATAAGATCAAGGCGTATCTTGTGGCTTCACCATTTTAAACTTGGCGCTAGACTAACTGCTAAAATTCGGTCACCGTTTTTATCTAAAATAATGATGAAACAGCTAAAACTAAACGTCTGTCCAACCCTTGTGCTAACTTATAGAAAACATCATAAAAATTGATTTAAATGAGTAATTATAACAAACGGTTCTTATATTGTTCTGGTGTTTGGCCGGAATATTTCTTGAACATACTAATGAACGGGCTCGCTTGGTTATAGCCTAAAGTCAGTGCGACTTCTTTAACGGATTGCCCATTTCTTAACAGATCCATAGAGTACAAGTAGCGTACTCGAAGTCGCCATTCAGTAAAGCTCATCCCCAGTTCACTTTGACAGTGGCGCGATAAGGTTCGCTCTGTCGCGTGCACTCTATCGGCCCAATCCTTCAATGAAATATCATCAGTTGGGTTCTCTTCTATCGCAGCCAGAATGGGCGCAAGATATTTGTTATCAGTTGAAGGTAAAAAATGGTGCTCAACTTGGCGCTCTGCCAATTGATCCAACAATACTTTCACTAACCTTTGGTCTTGTTCGCTATCAGCAACGTTGATATCACGCTGACGAAAGTCATCAATAATCGAAGACACGATTGGCGTGATCTTAATTAGGCTGGTTTTCTCAGGCAGATGTTGAGTTAGTTCGTGCGCAATATTCAGAGAGCAATAATCCAAGGGTTTACGGTTATAACTGCAATGCGTAACTCCCGCAGGTACCCAAATCGCTAGATGTGGCGGCGCTAGGAAGCGTGTACCTTCAGCTTCCATTTCTAGAATACCGCCACTGATCAACTGTACTTGTCCCCAAGGGTGGCTATGCACGCGAGTTTCGGTGTTCGATAAGAAAGCTTCGAAATTCATAAATACGTTGGATGGAGCCTTATCGATTGATAAGGATGGGTGAAGGTTTCTTAAGTGTTTTTTCAAACTTGTCTTCCTATCGCGCCTGATGTCTTTTTAAAGATATCTGTAAGTATAACGACCTGTCAAACTAGCCGCATCAACTCATTTGCGACGGAACTCACATGTATTATCTCTTACCATTTTTCACAGTCTGTATCTGGGGTGCAAATGCTATCGTCAATAAACTGGCCGCAAGCACCATTGAACCGAGCGCAATGAGTTTTTACCGTTGGTTTATTGCAATGTTGATCCTGACACCTTTCTGTATTCGGTCTGTGATTAAACAGTGGCCAATCATTAAACCTAATTTGTCTAAGCTGGCATTCCTTGGCTTTTTGGGCATGGTGTTAAACCAATCTTTAGGTTACTACGCCGGCTTAACGACAACTGCATCTAATATGGCGTTGATCACTTCATTAGTGCCATTGATCAGTGTTTTTCTGAGCGTTCCTTTGTTACGTAAGTCAATTTCTAGTTTGAGTATTGTTGGTGGCATATTGTCGCTGTCTGGGCTAGCTCTGATGTTAGGGAAAGGCGATCCTTTATTCTTCATCCATCAAGAACTGACTCAAGGTGATGGCTACATGCTAATCGCGGCATTCGTTTATGCTTCATACTGCGTGTTACTCAAACGCTGGAAAATGCCGATAAGTAGCTGGGTGGTTATTTATATACAAGGGTTGTTTGCGGTTGCTATGTTGACACCACTTTGGTTAACCAGTGAACAACTGTTGCCATCCCAACAGGCTATTCCTTTGATTGCTTACGCTGCCCTTGCTGCTTCTATTCTGGCACCTTGGATGTGGGTGAAAGCGATTGATACCATTGGAGCGGATTCAAGTGCCATGTTCATGAACTTAATGCCCGTTATCGCGATTGTATTTGCGTCTACTTGGTTAGGTGAAGAAATTAACCAATTCCATATCATTGGAGGCGTGATGGTAATTTCAGGTGTTATTCTTGCTCAAATCAAAAGAAAGCCAAGGCTTGGGGTTCCAATTCCTCAACAAAGCTAAGCTAACCCTACTTAGCAAACATATTCTAATATTTGTCCTCCCAGTACCTGCCCCCTAGCAGGTACTTTTGTTTTATTGCTACTTCTCATTAAAAACTTCTATGATTTTGATTTTTTGTTGACGAAACTTTTAAATATTTTTAATACCTACCATTACTCTTGCAACATGGTGTTGAATCATATTTAATGCACAGAGTACGGTTTATTGAGCGGAAGATTGACATTCACTTTGTAGGCGATCGTTTCTGTTGAAACCTTCACTGCGGGTATGCAGCCAATGAAATTAGATACTGTAATTCATAGAATTGTGAGCTATTTAAGCAACCAAAATAAATAAAAAAACAGTCTCAACGGCTTAATTTACATCAGCATGAAGAATCGATATTTAACGAATCGGCAGCAGCTATACCTTTTTATAACGATAATCACACTTGATTAGTACGAAATACACTCAGAAGTGCCTCTAACAATAATCAGAAAGGAAATATCCACACAAAGGATCTATACTTTACATAAGAGCGATAAATGAGCTGAATAGTAAAGAAACTTTAACTACCACTTTAGAGTTAATAGAGATAGAATTACTTTAACTTAACCAAATGAACAACGGTTAGTTGGCTAAAATCAAAAAGGTACCGATATGAGTACCGAACGGCTTGGAAACACCTAGCACTATGCTAGGTGTTTTTTTTGCTATCACCCTTTCCACCCCATCGAACACCCTAAGTTTTCTTAAGCTTCGTGCACTCTCAAATGCCTGCATTTACTTGTCTATCGCCTATTTCAAAAAATAATCTGAACCATGAGATTATCTCCTTTAATTTATCTCATCTTAAGTATATTGTTATTAGCAAGTAACAAGCATGTTATGCAGCACGATAATAATGAAGGAAGATAGATGAGCAGTAACAATAGCCGACTAGATGGTAAACGAGACGTCACTCTACGTTTTTTAGCTGAACCCGGAGATGTGAACTTTGGTGGTAAAGTTCATGGTGGGGCAGTAATGAAGTGGGTCGATTTAGCAGCCTATGCTTGTTCTGCCGGTTGGAGTGGCAAGTACTGTATAACAGCTTACGCCGGTGGTATTCGATTTGTAGCACCAATCCATGTTGGCAACCTTGTTGAAGTAAGCGCGAAGGTCATCTATACCGGTTCATCTTCTATGCACATCGCTATCGACGTTCAAGCTAGCGACCCTAAAGAACTCAACAACCGCCTAACGACTCACTGTATCGTTATTATGGTTGCTGTGGATGAAAATGGTAACCCGACTAAGGTGCCAGAATGGGTGCCAGAAACGTCAGAAGACATCGAATTAAGAGATTCGGCTATTCGCCTAATGAACATGCGAAAGCAGATAGGCGAAGAGATGGAAGCGCACGTGAAGTACCTTAAATAAGGTCAATCATTAGCCCCACAAAACCTAGTTACGATGCCAAGCACATGCTTGGCATCTGTTTATCTAATCCCACCTCTCCTAAACACACTCTCACAAGCAAAGTAGTGTCTACCCAATACTGCTTATCTCTATACTACTTGCCTGAATACGGCTTATATAGCGTGATACTCAGCCAAGGCTTTAAATGAACCCGCTATTGTTTAGCGATTTGCTCGAACTGTAATAAAGTCGTCATTTTGCTCTGTTTAAATACCGCCAATCATAATGGATGTATTAAAATTTTCCGGAGCTACTCTTGAGCGTCACACGCCCCACTCTTAGCGAATCTACACTGAACAATTTGAAGGCTGTTGAGTATCAATGGGTTAGAACTTTGTACGTCGAAGGCTACGACAGCAATGAGATTAACCACTATATTCAAACTTGTTTTGGTGGTGACAGCACGTTTGCCGATCTCTTTCGACGCGTTGCACTCGACCAAGAAAGTATCTATGTACTGTTGCAACATCTTGGCTGTGCTCCTTCTAGTAGAGAGTTTTAATTACAAAGTCACAGGTCGATCCACAGTCGATAAAAATCACTGTAGCCAGTGTGTCTGACTTGAACCCCTCTGACTTGTTGAGTTTTGGACATCTCCTCATAACCAGAAAATAACGGCAAATAGGTATACCTTAAACGTAAACCTCTTTCTATCGCCATCAACTCACTAGATGGTGAATCGCCACTTATCGCTCGCTTGATCTTAGCTTGATGCTCATCCATTTCAAACCGGTCAAGACTAAATCGTAATCCAGTTGACACGCTTAACCATTCATAAGTTCCGTAATCAACGGGAGTCTCAATCACATCTTCAATAAGAAGAATATCCGCTAGCTCGGACACTAAGTGGGGATTGCTAATGTTATTGACGATGACAACTTCCAACTCGAGTCCTGTTGAACGGATGACATCATGTAACCATTTAGAATTACGAATTAAGTATGGAATAGTCCATTTGGGCTCAGCCAAGACAATCTTCCCTCTCAAGCTTGGGGCGTTTGCTATCATTGGCCTAGCTTTACAGGGATCAAAAGCCAAGCTTTCGACCGCATTAATAGGATCATGTAGCTGTTTTTTCTGATGGATATAATCAGCTAATTCACACCACGTCTCTCGAGATATTTTCGAACCAAACCTTTCTCGATAAGTTAAATAAAAGAGGGCGCTGATACTTTGAATTTCAACTTGGTCCGAAGGACAGTTAAAGCTGATCATATTCTGCATATCTGCATTGGCATGAGACAAAGTGACTCGCTCTAACAAAGCTCGAGTAGAAAAATAGTCTTTATGTGCTCGCAATTGAATACTGTCTTGACACCAGTGTTCAATCTTGAACGGTCCAGTTCCAATATGATAACTGTATTTGTCACCGAAACTTTGTATATCTCGGCAAACAATAGATGCGTTAGACATAGCGAGCATATAAGGAAAAAACTTATTGGCATACTTGAGAGTAATAACTAAACAATTGGACGCGATTGCGTCTACGCGTTCAGCGCATTGCCATAACTCTTTTATAGGGCCATTACCCTCAATTAAACGTCTGATGCTCCAAACCACGTCTTGAACTTGCAGAAGCTCACCGTCATGTCGGTAAACACCAGGACGTAACCATAGAGTTATCGTTTTGTCTTCCATCATCCAATCGTGAGCCAAGGAAGGCATTAAATCACCATCTGGACTCTGAACCAGCAATACATCATATACACTTTTTGCTATATGCAGCTCTGCATGCCGAAACGTCTTGAGTGGATCAATAGTGTGTACCCATGGATAGGACGCTATCAACACAGCATTACTTGATTCATTGGTTTGGTTGAGGTGCTCTGTCGCTAAAGTAAGTGCTCGGACGGCTGTCGAACCGTATATGTCGACAAGACGGGATACTAGTTTAAAACTGCCTTTATTTAGTTCACTAATCAACAATTCGGTAATTGCTTGTTGCAACGATTTTTTAATCGTAAGTTTACTAGAATTACTCCTACCTATTGCGGGAATCCATTCTATCCACTCCTGTCCGGACAGCTTTTTCATAACAATTGATACGTTACGTTTAGAAGTGCATAGTGCGACCTCTAATTCGCCTAAGCCTATTGAGTGGGATAAATGAATCTCAAAATGCTTAAGCAACTGATCTAAGTGTCTAAGGTTTACATCATTCACAACAATTCCACTTCAATTTCCGTCAGCTAAAACATAGCAAAGGGAGCTACATATTCCTAGCTCCCTAGAATCTCAATATTAGAAGTGGTAATTCATTCCAAGAGAGAAAACACTAATCTCAGCATCAACAGAGGCTGTCGCTCCAAGCGCTTTTGCCACGTCTAGTTCAGGTTTCATATAGTCCCATGTTGCCTCAATTCGAAGATTATCTGTCAACAAAAAGTCAGCCCCCAAACCATACATGCCCGTCACTGTTGTATCAGAGAATGTTGAATAACCCGTAGCACCAACGAAAGAGTTACTTACTTTAAATTCAGCATTAAAATATGCGACCCCTGCTTTCGCAAAAAGATTAAAACGGTCATTAATTGGTAAAATAACTTTAGGTTGGATCGCTGCAAACTTCATGTCGCCGACAGTAACAGATTTACCGTCTAAAGCATCATAGCCTCCAATTGAACCTTCCAAAGCAATGTAGCGGTTGAACTGATAACCACCGTAGATTTTGCCAGCCAAACTAGAATCATCATCTAACTTTAATGACGTCTTGTTAGAACCGTATGCGGAATCAACAGAAAAGCTCGCACTATCAAAATTTGCTTGACCAACAGATGCTCCAATATATGGATTTGCGTTTGCTGCAGAACATAGCATCAGGAGAGTTGTTGTGATTGTTGTTTTTCTTAACATTGTATTTAACTGCCTATCTAAGAATAATATTTATTGTTTTTGCACATCCTTTAGCAACCAATGCAATCCCTTTCACTGGGTTTCGAAACAGAATAATATTAATTAATAGGAAACCATTAAAACACGTAATTGTTCGCCATTATTTTTCTACATATCAATACAATCAGACACAACTCTTCACATTTAAGTTGTTAACCATAAGTTATCTTGGGCTTTGGGCAAGTGTGTGTAGATCACGTATCAAAATGTAATTTAAGTATAATTATTAAATATTTACGCTATGCGTCGCATGCTAATTTGACTGAAGTGTTGTTTGGAAGTGAGATTACTATAATCAAGAAAAGAAATTAAAAACTAGACATAAAAAAACCCAAGTAAATACTTGGGTTAGAGTTACAAAAACCACTAATCATTAATAGCGTAAGGAACCTGATTAGCGGCCAGCTATGCGTAACCTGAGGGTTATTTTTATTACTGATCGGCGGCCAAACCAAATGATGTAATAAAAATGCCAATATAGAGCGACCTAAAGGTCGCTCTTTTTCTTTCTTATAGGGTACAGCTTATCCTTTTACACCACCTGCAGTCAAACCGCCAACTAACCAACGTTGTGCAAGTAAGAATACGATAGTAATCGGAAGTGCTGATAGTACAGCCGCTGCCGCAAAGTCACCCCATAGGTAGTTCTGAGGATATAGATATTGCTGCATACCTACCGCTAACGTGTAAGAGTTCACATCAGTTAACAGGATAGATGCTACTGGCACTTCACCAACGGTTGCGATGAACGAAAGAATAAACACAACCGCTAGGATTGGCACAGACAATGGTAATAGAACCAGTCTGAATGCTTGCCACGGCGTTGCTCCATCCAGAGCTGCCGCCTCTTCCAAAGAGTTATCAATCGTCTCAAAGTAACCTTTGATCGTCCAAACGTGCAGTGCTATACCGCCTAAGTACGAGAAGATTAGACCACCGTGCGTGTTCAAGCCTAAGAACGGGATGTATTGACCAAGCTTGTCGAACAGCGCGTAAATAGCGACTAGAGCCAGTACTGCTGGGAACATTTGGAAAATCATCATCGCTTTCAGGATAGTTTCTTTACCTTTGAAGCGCATACGAGCAAATGCGTAAGCCGATGTTGTAGACAATGCCACAATAAGAAGCGACGTCACACCCGCGACTTTAATTGAGTTCCATAACCACGTTAGTACTGGGAATGGAGGTGGTGTCACCGAGCCGTCAGCATTCGTTACCGACATACCAAGAGCCAGTTTCCAGTGCTCCAGTGATGGGTTATCGGGAATCAAACTACCTGTTGCGAAGTTACCTTCACGGAACGAGATAGCGATGATCATCAGTAGTGGGAAGATAATCATTGCCAAGAAGCACCACAACACTGCATGCGTTGCCCACACTCGGTATTTAAGGCCTTTACCTTGTACCATAGCCATTGTCGTGCTCCTTAATCTTGAGACAGTTTAGTGAAACGAAGGTTTAGTAATGCAAGTCCACCAACCAATAGGAAAATAAGCGTTGCGATTGCACTTGCTAGACCGAAGTCTTGACCGCCGCCGCCTTCGAATGCAATTCGGTAGGTGTAGCTTACAAGCAAGTCTGTGTAACCCGCTGGCTCTGAGGTGCCAATCATGTTCGGGCCACCGTTCGTCAATAGTTGAATCATTACAAAGTTATTGAAGTTAAAGGCAAACGCTGCAATCAATAGCGGTGTAAGCGGCTTAATCATCAATGGGAATGTAATACGCTTGAAGTTATCAAGGAAGTTCGCACCATCAATCGCTGACGCTTCGTACAAATCATCAGGAATCGCTTTTAGTAGACCCATACATAGAATCATCATGTAAGGGAAACCTAGCCACGTGTTAACCATCAACACCATGGTTTTCGCAAGAATTGGGTCAGAGAACCAGTTCGGGCTTAAGCCGAAGATATTCTCAAGCACCATGTTGATCTCACCAAAGCTCTGGTTGAATAGACCTTTAAAGATAAGAATCGAGATGAATGCTGGTACTGCGTAAGGCAGAATCAGTAGAACACGATAGATTGAACGACCTTTTAGCTCTTCCCATTGCACGATATTCGCAAGTACAAGCCCGATAACAAGTGTGAACGCTACGGTACATACCGAGAAGATCACCGTCCAAATAAAGATGCTGATGAATGGTTCTTTAATACCATCATCTTTCCAAACACGTTCAAAGTTATGTGTACCAATATTAACCACAAAGCCCGGGGAGATTGTGTTACCAGTAAACTCACCATTGGCATCAACAGGTTGATAGAAACCCTCTTCCATATTTGGCTTGAGAACTTCACCCGTTTCATTGTTGATTAACGTTTGTTCATCGTCTTGTAGCGTGTAAAGCGGAGCAACAGAAGCAAACTTACGTAAGCCACTCATGCGGATGTCGTCACCGTTAGGCAGATGGAAATCAACCGCATTAATCGCAGCACGGTTTTGGATGATCGCTTTGATCTTCTCTTTCTCACCTTGTGCAGACTCAATTGCAGATAGGTCCATCTCTGTTGCACTCATATCTTCAAATGAAAATACGTCTGTTGCTAACAGCTGGTCGCCATCTTTAACAACGATCTGGTGACCGTCATCAGTCTTGTACAAAGTAAATGGGTAGCTCTCACCGCTTTGGAATGAGCGATCTAAAAGAACGGTTTGAGTACGCTCTAGAGACAGTTGGTTTTTTGCGCTGTAGTTAGTGAACGCAAGCCCGACGGTATAAGCCAATGGAAAAAGAATGAACAAGATCATTCCGGCAATACCCGGATAAATATAACGGTGGGCGTAAGTTTTCTTACTGCCAAAAATGTAAAGTGCCAAAGCCGTTAAAATCACAGTAAGCAACGCAAAAGCGAGCTCACCGCGTGAATACATTAGAATTGTAGCGTAGCCGTTAATTAAGCCAACACTACCAAGCAACCCCCATTTGATGAAGACGCTTTTACTGCCTAGAAGGCTTGATGGTGCTGGGATAGCATCTGTACCTTGAACTGACTGCATAGAGGAACCTGCTAGCGATATAGATAAAAAATAGAAAAGTAAGGAGAGGTTACCCTCTCCTTAAAAGGTAGTGCTTGGTTGTTACTTAGTCATACGACCTTCAGCAGCTTTTAGTGCTTGGTCTACTGTTTGACGGCCGTCAACTACGTTACCGATCGCTTCTTCCATGCTGTACCAGAACGTTGTGAACTGAGGAATGTTAGGCATGATTTCGCCATTCATCGCGTTGTCCATTGTTGCTGCAATGCGAGTGTCGCTGTCTAGTTGACGTTGGAAAGAGTTAAGAGCAACAGCGCCTAGTGGCTTGTCGTCATTCAGGCTCTTCATACCTTCATCAGTTAGTAGGTAGTTTTCCATGAACTCAACAGCTAGGTCGCGGTTTGGAGAAGCAGAGCTGATACCACCAGCCCATACACCAACGAAAGGCTTAGACGCTTTACCGTTGAACTTAGGTAAAGTTGCTACGCCGTAATCGATGCCAGCTTTCTTGATGTTTTCCCAACCCCAAGGGCCGTTGATTGTCATTGCAACGTTACCCGCAACAAATTCAGACTCAGCAACTGAGTAATCCATGTCTGCAGAGATAACTTTGTCTTGTACCATTTTCTCGATGAAACCTAGAGACTTCTGAACACCGTCAGTCGCTACGCCCGCATCTTTAATGTCGTAACCTTCTGCAGTCTGTTTGAATGCGTAACCGCCGTCAGCTGCAAGTAGAGGCCATGTGAAGTAAGCGCCGCCACGTAGAGGCCACATGATCGCTTTTTTGCCGTCTTTTTTAAGTTCAGCATCAAGTGCTGGGATTTCTTCCCAAGACTTAGGTGGGTTAGGAACAAGCGCTTTGTTATAAATTAGAGAAACTGACTCAACCGCTACTGGGTAAGCGATTGTTTTACCTTCGTATGAAACAGCGTCCCATGCGAAGTCTACGATACCTTCTTTAATTTCTTTAGAAGGTTTGATATCAACAAGAAGTCCCGCTTCTGCATAGCCGCCAAAACGGTCGTGTGCGTAGAAGATCATATCTGGGCCATCGCCAGCCGCTGCAACTTGAGAGAACTTCTCTTCTAGTTTGTCAGGGAAAGCCACTGTTACTTTAACACCAGTGTCTTCTTCGAAGCGTTTACCTACTTCAGCCATGCCTTCATAAGCTTTGTCACCACCTACCCAGATAGTTAGTTGTCCTTCTTCGATAGCAGCATTTGCACCAAAAGAACCCAGAGCAACTAATGTTCCTAGAGCTACAGCGCTTAGAGCGTTTTTCATGTGAATATCCTTTTTATATTTATACGTAGGGCACATCTACCAAGACGAGCCAGTTTTCAGGGCTTATGATCTGAGAAAATAGCCCCTAACTCATCATCCTAGCCACTACGCCCTAGCTATTATGGCTTAAAATCGTGATCGCCATCCGGTCAGATTAGAGATTAAAGTCACAAAACACATACTCACCGTGATCAACATCACCGTTATGTGGTGGATTTATTTGAACTGGATCGCCAATTATTAATAACCCCATTTATATACTCCTCCCCTACTACTCCCCCTCGTTAATTTTTCGTTGGGAGGATGTACCGTTACGCTAATTCACCGAAACTGCATTCATCCAAGAGTGGATAGTAAGAACCCTTTACCAGTAAGTGTTATGTTTAACAGCATTGTTCATTTAGTTGGCTTCACTGCCCGCTGTTGTCTTTAAAAAGCACGAGTTAAATCTGTGATTGAATCACGGGGGAGGTTTAACTCGATGTGGGGGAAATAGACACCAGTTTGGCTATGACGGGTGGGCTTGGTTAAAGAATCCAAGTCTCACCCACTTTTTTTCTTACTCACTCAATATTTACCAATTCCTACAGTTACTGCTGACCCAAAAATTTCTTATAATGATAAGCAGTAATACTTAAAATTTGATCGATCGAGGACAAGCTAGATGGCGAGTGTCACGTTAAAAAACGTTTATAAATCATATGGTGATGTAGAGATTTCTAAGGATGTAACCTTAGACATCAACGAAGGTGAATTCGTAGTATTCGTTGGACCATCAGGTTGTGGTAAATCGACGCTATTACGTTGTATCGCAGGTCTAGAGGACATTACGTCTGGTGATTTGTACATCGGTGACCAACGCATGAATGACGTTGAGCCATCAAAGCGTGGCGTAGGTATGGTATTCCAATCTTACGCGCTTTACCCTCACCTTAACCTTTACGACAACATGTCTTTTGGCCTTAAGTTAGCAAAAGCAGATAAAGCTGAGGTTGATAAACGCGTTGAGCATGCCGCTGAAATCCTTCAGCTTGGTCACTTACTAGAGCGCCAACCTAAAGCACTTTCTGGTGGTCAACGTCAGCGTGTTGCTATCGGTCGTACTTTGGTTTCTCAACCAAACGTATTCCTGCTTGATGAACCTCTATCTAACCTAGATGCTGCACTGCGTGTTCAAATGCGTTCACAGATTACTAAACTACAGCGCCAACTAGGTTGTACCATGATCTACGTTACCCACGACCAAGTGGAAGCGATGACAATGGCGGATAAAATCGTAGTTCTTGATGGTGGTCATGTATCTCAAGTCGGTAAACCACTTGACCTTTATCACTATCCGAAAAACCGTTTCGTTGCTGGATTTATTGGTTCACCTAAGATGAACTTCATGTCAGTACACATTGAACAAGCGGAAGCAGAACGCGTACAAGTTAAACTTTCAAATGGCATGACTTTCTGGATTCCAGTAGACGGTACGACTGTCAATGCTGGTGACCGTATGTCTCTAGGTGTTCGTCCTGAACACCTATTGTCTGCTGAAACAGGTGATGCAACGATTGAAGCTGAAGTTATGATGGTAGAGAAGCTAGGTAACGAAACACAAGTTTACCTAAACCTCGAAAGTGCAGACGCTGACGTTATCTATCGCCAGCCAGACACGTTGACGATTGAGTCTGGTGACAAGCTGTCGATTGGTATTCCAGCACACCGTTGTCACTTGTTCCATAGCGACGGTAGAGCATGTCGTCGTATGCACAAAGAGTACGGTACAGACTAATCGCTTAGCCTTTTTAAGATGTAACTTGCCCATATCCAATCCCTCTTACGTTGTAAGGGGGATTTTTTTCAATTTGGTCATTTATTCTTGGATTAATCTCACTTGCGTTCGGTTTGCTCTAGATACCTTTGCTAAAGGCAATAAAAAAGGCCTAGCATCGGCTAGACCTTCATCTGTTTATTCAAAGTGTAAACCCTACCAATCTCTTTAAACACTATTGAGCGTCTAGAGCTTATTGGCGTAACTCGAACTTATTGGCTCTACAGAAACCTAGTGAATTGGTGTATCACTTGTTTTGTTGAACTGACCAAAATGCTTTTCCAACACTTCAGGTGTTAGCTTGCCTTCCGCTTCTAGTCGCTTAAATTCAGCAACAATTGCTTTTTGCTCTTCAAGTGATGGCAGTTTTACTTCAGGCTCATCGCCCATCTCTTGAGTCATCTGCTCTAGTTCTTTTTCAAAATCGCTCATGATACTTACCTAAATATTAAACCTAACGAGATTTTACTCATTTACGCCCTATGATGCTAGAGCGATTAAATGCAAAGCCCGAAACCAGATCAATTGAACGTTAACTTAATGCGTGCTGTAAGCTTAAATGCGTGCTGTAAACATAAATGCTCATGGCAAATGGTAAATGGCAAACTGAGGCTCAGTTCAGCTCGAGTACTTAGGTCAACTAAAGTACTCAAGCCTACTTCAGCGACCCATTTCAATCGAAGTAACGGTTCCTAAATCAAAAGAGCCAGATTCACGATCAAATGAATCTAGCTCTTTTATTATGGTTAGTGGCCTAATCGCAATTAAAGCTTAAACGAGCCAACCATCTTATCTAGACGTGAAGAAAGGTCTCGAAGCTCTTGGCTTGCTTCAGCAAGTTGCTCAGCAGTGCCTGTTGTCACTTCGTTGATCGCGTTGATTTCTTCGATGTTCTGGTTGATGGTGTGAACTACCGTTGATTGCTCTTCGGTTGCCGTTGCAACTTGAGTGTTACGGTCAGTAATATCAACGATACGGTCTGAAATGCCACCCAAAACGTCTACTGCTTCGTCCGATGCCGACACACCTTCAAGCGTAATAACCTTACCTGCACTCATCGCAGATACTGCATCTTTTGCATCGCTTTGCAGTTGGTTGATCATCTTCTGAATCTCTTCCGTTGAATCTGCAGTGCGGCTTGCAAGGTTACGAACCTCATCCGCAACGACCGCAAAGCCACGACCTTGCTCACCCGCACGTGCCGCTTCAATCGCAGCGTTCAGTGCCAACAAGTTAGTTTGGTCTGAAATATCACGAATTACACCCAAAATTGAGCCGATATCTTGCGTCGTAGAAGCAAGCTGCTCAACCACTTGACCTGTATTTTCAATATCTTGAGCTAAACGGCTAATCGCGTCTTTCGCTTTGTTTACCACAGAGCGGCCTACTTCAGTATTACCTGAAGCCTGCGTTGCCGTTTCCGCAGCCGTAGCCGCATTTGATGCAATCTCGCTGATGGTCATGCCCATTTGGTTAATGGCAGCCACCACTTGAAGCGTTTGATCACGTTGTTCTTGGCTGTTGTCGTGAGTGATATGCGCTTTATTTGACACACTCTCCGCCGCAACTTGAAGCGCTTGGCTGGTAGAACACACTTCTTTCATCGACTCGTGAATCTTCTCAATGAATCCATTAAAGCCCTTAGAAAGCTGTGCGATTTCATCGTTGCCTTTCACTTCGATACGCTGCGCCAGATCGCCATCGCCTTCGCCAAGGTCACCGAATCGCTTAGCCAGAAGTTTAATTGGTTGAGTAATACTGTTTGCTAGCACTACGCCCATTAGGATAAACACTAAAGCCACGATAGCCGTCATGATCAGCATCTTCTGCGCAGTCGCATCGAGCTCAGCAAACACTTCATCGGTTGGTACCACACCAATAACGAACCAGTCCATTGACGACACATACAAGCTCGCCACGAATAGCTCTTGCCCTTGGCTTTCAGTGGTAATCAGATTGAAGCCCGACTTGTTCAATAGTTGGCTTGATTGAGGGCCGTAAAGTTGTTGAAGTGAAGAATCACTACGAGAGCGCTCACGGTGAATTTGTACATCACCTTGGCTATCGGTCAAAAATACAAAGCCGGTATTCTCAATCTTGAAGCCATTAAGCAGGCTTACCATGTCGTCCATCGATTTAGATAAACCTGACATCGCTAAACCAGAAGGCTGCTGATAGTTAGCGAACATCTTCACCTCACCGTTGGCTTCTTGGAACATGCTCACCATGGTCGACTGGCCAGATTGAGTAAAGCCAAAGAACCAACCATCTTGTTGTTGGTTTAGCTGACGCAAGAAGCCATTTTGGTTCCAGTAATAAGCCGTTTGACGGTTTGCTACCGAAGCATCATTCAGTTGGTATTGGTTGCGAACATTGTTCAGTTGTTTAACCAACTTATTCTCTAATGCTGCATCACGATCTGTCGATTCGATAGCGTCAGAAATAAATTCATTCGAAGCAATTTGCTCCGCAGCTAACAATAACTGAGAGACTTCACGATCAATTTCACCATTGATTCGCTCTAGCATTCCGGGAAGCTCAATATCGATCAATCGATGACTTAATACATCTCTCGCTTGTTGTTGCGCCATTGCACCAACAATAACCGTGGATGCAAGAACCGCAAAAGTAATACCAAGTACAACTTTTTGCTTAATACTCAGAGAGTTAGTTTTGAACATATTTGGACCTTTAAAAAGAATCGCTCATTATTAGTAGACCTTAAACAGGACTTTGTTAGTGCGTCCCAACAAAGCGATGCACAACCTGAGTGATATATCGGCCAAAACCAATAAAACTAGAGACTTTTCTCTCAAAAAAACTGCAAATGCGATGTAACAACTCAATCATTTTCTTTTTGGATAAAGATTAACTAGCTAAATGCGATCCCATTTTTATTATTCACCCTTATTATTTAACCCTTTAAGCTTCATCTGAGTCAGGCAACATCACACCGTTGAGCTTTGTTGTAAAAAAAGCAATTGATATGGTAAAAATCATGACTTAGTCGCGTTTTTCACTAACCACTTGTAAATCATTCCATTTTTGGAAAAATAAATTACGCCGATTTACTGGAACTTTTTACTAGTAATCAGTGACCAATACTCAAAATAAGAATCAAATGGTACCCAGAGAGTCCAAAAATGCATAAAAATAACTTCGAAATCCTTCAAAACTATCTAGAGTCTCAAATCATTGGTCAGCAAGAGCTCGTTAAGCAACTGATGATCGCCTTATTGGCAGATGGTCATATTCTTGTTGAAGGGCCTCCAGGGTTGGCAAAAACCCGCGCGGTAAAATCACTAGCTGACTGTGTCGAGGGAGATTTTCACCGTATTCAATTTACCCCTGACCTATTGCCTGCCGACCTAACTGGTACCGATATTTTCCGTCCAGAAACGGGAGAGTTCACCTTCCAATCTGGACCGATTTTTAACTCGTTAATTCTAGCGGATGAGATCAACCGTGCTCCGGCGAAAGTACAAGCCGCTATGTTAGAAGCTATGGCTGAGAAGCAGGTGACCGCAGGTCGAAAAACCTATGCTCTACCGGACCTGTTTTTGGTAATGGCAACGCAAAACCCGATTGAGCAAGAAGGTACTTACCCGCTACCAGAAGCTCAATTAGACCGTTTCTTGCTGCATTTAGAAGTGGCTTATCCAGACATGGAAAGTGAACTTGAGATCTTGCGCCTAAACAGAGGCGAAGCTCAAGGCAACCAACCTGTTCAACCAGAGCCTATTTCTCAACAAACGATCTTTGAAGCTCGCCAAGAAGTGCTCAACATTCATATGGCAGACACCATTGAGCAGTACATTATTCGACTGGTTATGGCGACTCGCCAACCTAAGCAATACAGCGACCAACTTGATCAATGGTTAGATATGGGTGTCAGCCCACGTGCAACTATTGCTTTAGACCGATGTGCCAGAGCGCACGCATGGCTAGCAGGCCGCGATTACGTAACACCGCAAGATGTTCAAGCGATGGCATTCCCTGTATTACGCCACCGTCTACTTCGCAGTTACCACGCACAAGCTGAAGGGGTTACGGCCAATCAAGTAATTACACACCTTATCTCACTGGTTGGCAGCGCATAGGTGGTACGCGTATGAATAATCAACTACCCAACCATAGTGACGGTGTCACGTTGAATCTGGACGAACTGCTGCAATACAAAGCGCAATCTGTTCGATGGTTGCCTCCAGCCAAGAGTCTTTGGTCGCAGCTTAACGGTCAACACGAGAGCAACCGTAAAGGTCGCGGGATGAACTTCTCTGAGGTTCGTCAATATCAGGCGGGCGACGATATCCGCAGCATTGACTGGCGAGTAACGGCGAGAACCGGAAAGGCGCATACTAAGCTGTTCTCCGAAGAAAGAGAACAGCCAGTGATTTTGTTCTTAGATCTGTCGAGCAGTATGATTTTCGGCTCAACCTTGTTGCTTAAATCGGTTCAACTCGCGCACTTTGCCAGCCAACTTTGTTGGTTAACCGTCGCTCAAAAAGACCGTATTGGCGCAGTGATAGATACTGGCCAAGAGATCATTGAGATTAAACCAAGTGCTAGCAACCACGCTCCGCTGCGTATTTTACAAAAAGTCATAGAAATCAATAACGCAGCACTGACCAACCAAGACAATCACAGCGACACAACCTTAGAGCATGGGCTGAGGTCTCTACAGCAACTCTGCCCGAAAGGCAGTGATATTATTATCCTTAGTGACTTCGTCCGTTACCGAGAAAGTGACTACTCACTTATCAGCCAAATTCGCAGGCACAATAGAGTGCGTCTAGTTCATTTTTACGACCCTTTGGAGCAAGGTGAAACTACCTACAAAGGATCTAAACAGGTGACCGATGGCGACAAAACTCAGTGGTTCAACTTCTCTTCCAATAAAGAAAAGGAAAAGCTTAACCAAGCGTTTTCATTAAAGAAGCGGCAGTTGCAGAAACTTGGTTTATCTCTCGCGATACCTTATAGCTCTCTGTCTAGTGCGCAGTCACTAATGAGCCAGATATCAGGATCTCAGTCATGAATCAGTCCTTAGATTTAAGCCCAGTCATTGCACCAGATGCACCGAGTTGGTGGCCTTTAGCGTGGGGCTGGTGGGCGGTAATTATCACGGGCATCGTTCTGATCGCCTTAGTATTTTTCATTGTAAAACGCAGACAAAAGAACCTGCACGCGAAGAACGAAGCACTTGCTTGCTTTCGTAATAGTCAGCCTTCAAATACCTTGCCTCCGAGTGCAGCTCAAGACATCGTTCGTCGGGCAGCACTAAGCTATTTCCCACGCGAAAAAGTGGCAGGCTTATCTGGTGATGATTGGTTGACGTTCTTAGATGCACAATTAGCAAAGCCGTTATTTTCCGAAAAACAGTCACTTTGGCAGCAAGCGCTCTACCAAGATGCAGCCTTGATGACCGACGAACAGAAAAAGGCTCAACAGCAATTGGTTAATGACTGCGAAACCTGGCTTCGAAAAGCCCTTCCTCCAAAGCGAGGTCGTTATGAATGATTTTCTAAACTCTATGTTTCTAAGTAGGGGTTTATTAGATGTGGAGTTTGTTTGGGGGTGGATACTGTTTCTAGCGCCCCTGCCGATCCTTGTTTACCTATTCTCACCAAAATCAGAATCAAGCAGCGCTCTAAGGCTTCCATTTTTGCCCGAGGACAGCAATACCAAAACGCCGAGCAGTCGCTTACCTAAAACCTTGTCGGTCATCATCTGGCTTTTATTGGTAACAGCCATGGCACGCCCAGTTTGGTACGGTGAACCGGTTGAGTTTCAGCCGAAACACCGTGATTTGATGTTGGTTGTCGACCTCTCCTACTCGATGAGCCAAGAAGACATGCAATTCAATGGCGAATACATCGATCGCTTATCTGCGGTGAAACATGTATTGAGTGACTTTATTGAGCGACGAAAAGGCGACCGAGTCGGATTGGTGCTATTTGCTGATCACGCCTACTTGCAGACGCCACTTACGTTAGATAGAGATACGCTTTCACAACAACTCAATCAGGCTGTGCTAAAGCTGATTGGTACTCAAACTGCGATCGGTGATGGAATTGGCCTCGCTACCAAAACCTTTGTCGATAGCGATGCGCCTCAGCGTGTAATGATTCTACTCAGTGACGGCAGTAATACTGCAGGGGTATTAGACCCACTAGAAGCCGCGGATATTGCAAAGAAATACGACGCGACGATTTACACCGTAGGTGTCGGTGCGGGTGAAATGATGGTCAAAGAGTTCTTCATGACTCGTAAGGTCAATACCGCTCAAGACTTGGATGAACGCACTCTAATGGAAATCGCCAAACGCACTGGCGGTCAATACTTCCGTGCACGAGACAGCAAAGAACTGGCAACGATTTACGACACCATCAATCAGTTAGAGCCCGTGACGAACGCCACTAAGATATGGCGACCGCAACAAGAGTGGTTCGTATGGCCACTGTCTGCGGCAATGTTCTTCGCATTTATGCTGTTAGCCATTAGGAGAAACAATGTCTAACTTTACTTTTATCTACCCTTATTGGTTCTTGGCGCTTGCCGCGCTACCCGCTATTTGGTGGCTTAGCAAAAGACAATCTAAGCAAGGATTATTGGCGTCACACATCGCCCGTTATCTGGCTCCTGAATCGAATAAACCATCGAAGAATCGCAGTACTTATTTCGGTATTTGGTGGCTGGTCGGTGTGATTGCACTAGCTGGACCAAGCTTTGAAAAAAACGAACAACCAAGTTTTGAAAAAACGCAGGCGCGAGTTGTGATAATGGATATGTCGATGTCTCTGTACGCCACAGATATTAAACCGAACCGTTTAACACAGGCACGATATAAAGCTTTGGACCTGCTTTCATTATGGAATGAAGGCCTAACAGGAATGGTGGCCTACGCTGGGGATGCTTACACCATTAGTCCGCTAACGTCTGACATCAACACCATCAAGAACTTAGTTCCTAACCTATCTCCGGAGATCATGCCATTCCAAGGCGGTGATGCTACGTCAGCAGTCAAACTCGCCATTGAGATGATGACTCGCGCTCATATCTACCACGGCGACTTGGTGTTGATTGCGGATGATATCGACGACCAAGAGAAGCAAGAGATCGATTCCCTACTCTCAGGTGGCAATTGGACATTGTCGATTCTAGCGGTAGGAACGAAAAGCGGTGCGCCGATCTCTCTACCAAGCGGCTCGATGCTGAAAACCGACTCGGGACAAACCGTGGTCGCAAGAACCAACTTAAATAACATGCGTGAGCTTACACGCAGCTATGGTGGCACTTTTACTGAGGTTCAATTTGATAACTCAGATGTTGAGCACATTGCGAATTATCTCGACCGAATTGCTACGACATCAGAAGTCACCAAGACCAATAACTCACTCAATACCAGAGTTAACAACGGTTTCTGGCTATTGCCGTTTCTGTTACTTCCTGCACTTGGGCTATTTCGAAAAGGGGTCATTTGGTGTGGCCTAGCTGTGCTTGTCTCGTTCAGCCAACCGAATACTGCGTTTGCGAACCCTTGGAAAACCGATGACCAAGTGGGTTATCAGTTGTATCAAGATGAGGATTTTCAACAAGCCGCAGAACAGTTCGAACAGCAAGAATGGAAAGGCATTGCGCAATACAAAGCCGGTGATTTCGAAGCGGCCGAACAGACGCTACAAGGTCTTTCTGGCGAAGATGCTCGCTACAACCTAGCCAATGCACAAGCAAAGCAAGGCAAGTACGACCAAGCGATTGAAGAGTATCAACGTATTCTCGAAAGCAACCCTGACCATGCTTACGCGAAGAAGAACCTAGAAATCGTCGAACAGGCCCAGAAGCAACAGCAACAGCAACAGCAACAGCAACAGCAACAGCAACAGCAACAGCAACAGCAACAGCAACAGCAACAGCAACAGCAAGACGATTCTGAATCCAAAGACCAGAAAGACCAAAACCAGCAAGGTCAGCAAGGTCAGCAAAATGATTCTTCGCAAAGCTCGCAGGATCAAAAACAAAGCTCAGCTGACAATGGGAAGTCGCAAGATCAAAGTGAAAGCCAAGCTCAGAATACTGACCAAAGCCAAGCTGATAACCGCTCTGATTCCAAGACGGATGAAGAAAACGACAAGCAAGCTGTGCAACAAAACAAACCGGATCAAGCAGATAAACAGCCACAGGACAAAGGTGACGCAGCATCTCAGACTACACAAGCACAAAAAGCTGCAAAGGAAGACAGTGATAGCAATGCTCAACAAGCCGCAACACAAGTGTCAGGTCAGCCTATATCGAGCGATCCTGATATGCGAAAACTTGAGCAAGTAGAAAGCGCTCGAGATCCGAGCCAACTGCTTAAAGCGCAAATGATTCTACAAGCACGACAAAAAAGTGCTCCCAACAACCAAAACAAAAAGTGGTAACCATGCGATTTTTAAACAAGCCATTTTTATCAATACTACTGACACTGCTAATCGGTGTTTTCTCGTCACATTCTGTATTAGCAGCAACCGCTGTTGCCAGTGTTTCCCAAAACAGAGTGACCAAAGATGAAGTCTTCCTACTTAGAGTAGCGACCGATGAAAAAGTATCGTCCGGTGCTTTAGATCTATCCCCCCTTCAGAAGGATTTTTACGTCAGCACCCCAAGATTTGGGTCGTCGATGCGAATCGTAAATGGCAGCCGTACTGTGTCTAGCGAATGGAATATTACCCTTGCCCCACTTCGATTAGGCCGATTTGAGATTCCTAGCTTTGATATTGACGGCGCAAAAACCCAACCGATCACCATCAACGTTTCGGTTAATAAAGCCGCTCCAAAGCAGAGTGATATGGCCGAGTTTCAACTTAATCTGAGTAAAGACTCGCTGTACCCTCAAGAGGTCGCGGAGCTTGATGTAAAACTCATCATTAAGGCTGATCCTAGAAGACTGCAAGATCCTAAAATTGCGCCGCCAAGTTCAGCGCAATTAGATGTGGAACCAATTGGAGAGTCAAAGCAATTTCAAGATGTTATCAACGGACAAGAAGTCACGGTTGTTCAGCAATCTTTCCATATATCGTCACAACAAGCAGGGCAATTTAAACTGCTTGGACCGAAGTTAACAGGAGCGGTTGTTTACTCAACCAACAACTCAAGTAAAACACGCCTTTTCCAACTCGATACACCTGTCGAAACCCTAGATGTAACCGTGAAAAACGTGCCAAAAGGCTATCGAGGTGAGTGGTTACCCACATCGAACTTCAAGTTGATTCAGAAGTGGTCAGATAGCCAAGGTAACGAGTTAACACGTAACCAAGGTTTAGGCAGTGATAGCAAGCCACTTGAAATGGAAGCGGGTGATTCTTTAACTCGAACCATCACCATGACAGCCAGTAATTTGACCCAGCACCAATTGCCAAAGCTGAACATTCCCTACCCTAAATCGGTACGTGTTTATGAAGAGAAACCTCAATTTGGCACCACCCAATCCGGTGATGCTGTCGTTGTCTATAAGCAGGTACTAATCCCTAAGGAATCAGGAAGCATCTCTCTGCCTGATGTTTCTCAAGCTTGGTTTAACACAGACTCACAATCACAAGAAACCAGTAAAGCTCTTGGTCTTGAGTTGTCGGTTCAGGCAAGTGAACGCGCTAGCTCAAGCTCGCCAGATCCTGTTATGGAGACACCAACTCAACAAGTTAGCCCGACGATTGTTACCGTTGATAACCCAGGAATATGGCCTTACCTAACCGCGCTGTTCGCTGCCTTGTGGTTAATCAGCTCTGCGGTTGCGTTGTACTTCTGGTCACACCGCGGTACCGCAGTAAAACCAAAGCACCAAGATGAACGTCAATCAGATGCAGAAAAAGCGCTTATCACAGCTCTGAAAGCGAAAGATGGGGTGGTGACGAGAACCTTGTTTGAGCAGTGGCAAACAGAAAACCCAGACTTGAGTAGTGAGACGTTACAAGCAATTGAAACCGAGCTCAATAAGCTCAACCAAAGCCTCTATGCAGAAGCTGGGGCACCAAGTCAGTCATGGGATCCTACTCAAGCAATCAAAGCAGTTAAGAAGCCAAAACGCATGTTGAGCAAAGCACACAAGAGCGCATTAGAAAGGCTTTAATTAACCAGCGATCTAAGTAAGCAGAACGCTAGTTAAGCAGAACGCTAGTTAAGCAGAAAATCTAAGTAAGTAAAAGGAACGAAGCCGTGATGACCACATTGTGATCATCACGGCTTCATTCGTTTTTAAGAGCGGAAAAAATAAATACCACACTAAGTCAGTGGCGTCGCAACCTTTCTTCGCTTTAAAGCAGAGACAATTCTATTTCGCCCTGAATCTTTAGCTTGATACAAGGCCTTGTCTGCCTTTCCATACAATAGATCGAAATCGAACTGGTGTTGATCAGAGGTGATCGACGCATAACCGACAGACGCAGTTAAATATTGGCTGGTAGTACTTTCACAATGGAGGATCTTTGCCTCTTCAATACATCGACGAATCGACTCAGCTCGCTGCTTGGTTGTCGCATGACTGGTTCCGATCATCAATAACATAAACTCCTCGCCTCCAATTCGGCAGAAAGTTTCTTTATCGCTGTATACATGATCGTTTAATATTTTACCGATCGTACGCAGAGCAGCGTCACCTTCAGTGTGGCCATAGACACTGTTGTATAAACCAAAGTGATCAAGGTCGACGAGAATTAACCCAAATGTGACATCTTGTTGTGAGGCAAATGCACGCTGCTCGTCACAATTCAAATCCTCTAAAACCTGAGTCAACATACGCCGATTGCCAAGGCGAGTCAGAGGATCGAGCTTAGAAATAACTTCCAACTGTTCGTTCGCCAACTCCAACTCCTTAGTTCGTTTGCTGACTTCCTGTTCAAGTGTCTCATTGAGCTTTTTAAGCTCCTCTTGTGCCATCGTTCTTTGCAATACTTCAGCAAGGCTAGAGGCAAAGATACGTATCACTTCGCGTAATTGTGACGTTAAAGGGCTTCGGGTCAGTAAGTTATCTGCCGCAATGAACGCAATCGGATCGCCCGTATTGGTGGTGAGCATGGTCATGGCCGTCCAACCGACACCCACAATATTGAAGTCGTGATAGATAGGAACTGACTCTTCAAAGGCAACTTGATTCGGACAGGCCCGAGCGGCAGCAACAATATCACGCTCCACAAGCTCAGAGCGGTAGTAAGACTCATCGACAATATCGCCTTTAATATCAGTGCCCCAAGTACCTTGCATGTAACTGCAATTTTTATCGGTGAGAAAAACAGCCAGTCGGTCGATGCCTAGGTGCTGAATAGCAAAACTTACCGCTGACTTACACACTTCGCTGACAGTATCACAACGAGATAACTCAACCATGCTTGAATGAAGCATCCGTATGTTCTGCTCTTGGCGTTTGCGAATGTAGATCTGAGAAAGAAGTGAACCAAATGACTCGAGCATCTGTTTTTGATAATTGGTAATGGGTGAACGGTGGATGTAGTTGTCCATCGCGATCCAGCCCACAGGTTTATCCCCTTCGCGCAAGATAAGCATGCCATTCCAGCCCTGCCCGACCACTTTTCCTTCTGTATAGAGGGGAGCTTGTTCAATGATAACCAAATTGGTGTGGTTGTCCGACAATGCCTCTATGTATTCTGCTTCTAACTGATGCAAGTCGTACTGAGTATGATGCTCACTGTTTGTCATCCCTGCTTCATCAGTACCATACGTCCCGCTAAAGCAGCGCTTTTTCATATCAAGTAACATGAAAATCGCACGATCAAACCCAAGCCTATCTCGAACCGCCTCGACTGAAGCTTTATACAGCGCATCTAAAGATTCAGGGTTAGAGAGGTCTAATGCTACCTGATGGACCAATTTCATGTTATCGACAAACAACTCACGTAACTTAATCTCATCGAGATATTGAGCCTCACGTGTGTCTCTGTGTTTTATCTCAGTGGCAGCATTCTTTTCTGCTCGAATACACTGCCAACGCGCGGCGGCTAGCTGAAGGACATCAAGCCCTTGGTCAAAAGTTTGATTGACCTTTTCTGCATTGCAATTTTGAACAATTAAATAAGTTCTACAGGCAGGCGCATTATCAAGCATCATGATAAATGACTCACCACCCAATACATCCATGTGTTCCCACTTACACGTATTAATTGCCATAGGAAGTACACCGTCGGCGGTGTCAAATTGTGAAACCCAAGGCCAAAAGGTTGAGGGATAGTTTGCAAGAGAGGTTAATTCACCACAGGAGAACATTGGTAAAAAGCCGCTTTTCGTCGTTGGCTCAGAAAATATTCCAACCCCTTTAGGAGTCAGTACCTCGACAAGGTAATCAAAAAGAGATTCAGCCAATAAACGGTGGTCGCGCGTAGCAGATATTTGTTTTGCAAAGGCTTTAACAGGCACAGCTTCCGTCCATTGGCTATAAAGAATAAAGCAAAAATACAGAAGCCTTGATATGCAATCAATATAACTAAAAATGAGATGTTAAGCGGGTCGCAATTTCACTTTTAACATTATCACAAGCATGAGAAGGACTACAAAAATGGGATTTCCTGCCCAAAATCTCATCGACATTGGGGCTGTTATAAAGACATAAAAAAGCCCCACGTAAAGTGGGGCAAAACTTCCATCGCTTATAGTTATAGTGATAATTCTGTCGATCGATTCGATTATCTAACCTGCGTTTCAGTTAGCGTGCTCTGGTATTTGACAGCTAAAACAAAAGGTCAAATACAGCACTTGAATAATCAATTAACCAAAGTCACCGTTTACGTAACCTTTAGTACGATCATCTTTTGGTTCGCTGAAGATAACACTCGTTTCGTTGTGTTCTACAAGCTCGCCCATAAGGAAGAAAGCAGTACGGTCTGAAATACGACGCGCTTGTTGCATTGAGTGCGTTACGATAACGATAGTAAAATCTTTCTTCAGATCTTCCATCAACTCTTCAATCTTGTGAGTCGCGATTGGATCCAAGGCTGAGGTTGGTTCATCCATCAAAATCACGTCAGGTTGCATCGCGATCGTGCGAGCAATACACAGACGTTGTTGTTGACCACCAGATAAACCAAATGCGTGAGCTTTAAGACGATCTTTCACTTCATCCCACAATGCAGCTCCACGAAGCGAACTTTCAACTACTTCATCAATATGCTTTTTATCTTTAATACCCTGAGCACGTAAGCCGTAAGCGACATTTTCGTAAATGCTCATTGGGAACGGGTTTGGCTTTTGGAAAACCATACCCACCCTGATACGCAGGTCTGCAACATCAATATTGCCGTAAATGTTGGTGCCATCCATCTCAAGAAGACCAGTAATCTTCACACCTTCAATGAGATCATTCATGCGGTTCAGACAACGCAATAACGTTGATTTACCACAACCAGATGGGCCAATCAAAGCGGTAACTTGACGCTCTGGCACTGGTAAATTGATTGATTTAAGTGCTTGATTATCGCCGTAAAAAAGGTCTAGGTCTTTAATGTTAAATTTGTTCATGTTCATAATCTCGTAATTCGTCAAAGTCTGTACTGTGTTTGTTTTAAGAGCTCATTTAGCTCAAGAAAACCCTGCTTAGTAAGTTGCAGTATTAAAACGTCTTGCGATCAACTTGGTAAATGTGTTGATCAGCAGTACAAGAACAATCAGTACTGTTGCTGTGCCGTATGCTTGATTCCATTCTTCAATGGTAAACAGTTCTGTGGTTAGCTTATATAAGTGAACAGTTAGTGTTCGGCCAGAATCCATCAATGAATCTGGGATACGAGCAACCATACCAGCGGTCAGGAATACGGGTGCTGATTCACCAATAACACGACCAATACTCAGAATAATTGAAGTGATGATGCCTGGCATTGCACTTGGAAGAATCAAACGCCAGATCGTGTAGATTTTAGATGCACCTAAACCATATGAGCCTTCACGATAAGTTTGAGATACTGCCATTAATGCTTCTTCAGTGGTACGAATAATCACAGGAAGAATCAGGATACTCAATGTCAACGCGCCAGATAGGATAGAGAAACCTAAACCTAAGATAGCTACGAAGAATGTCATACCAAACAAACCGAAGATGATCGACGGGATACCCGCTAATGACTCAGTACAAAAACGTATGATTTTAACAAGTTTACTACCCACTTTTGCGTATTCAGTCAAATAGATTGCCGTCATGATACCCAGTGGTGCGGCAACCGCTATTGAAGCAAAAACCATATAGATAGTAGAGATGATCATCGGAAAAATACCGTGCTCATCGCCAGTACGAGTGTAGTCGTCAGTAATGAATTTCCAATCAACGTGCTGTAGGCCGTTAGAAAGGATGTACCACATAATCCAGAACAAGAAGCCCACAGTTAGAGCGGCAGCAGCCCAGATGAAGCCGCTTAACACGGCATCTTTACGTGCGCGAGCTTTCTTTAACGCGACTTTATTCATCGTCTTACCTTGAGAATTCGTAGGATTAGCTTGAGGTGTTACGTTATTTTCTAAAGACATAATGTTTACCTCGCCTTCTCACGGTTCAAGTAAAGGAGAATCGCATTAAGAGACATGATGAAGACAAGAAGAACAACACCCGTCGCGTATAGTGCACTTGCGTGAATGCCACTTGCGTAAGACATTTCAATCGCAATGTTTGCGGTTAGTGTACGAGCTGAATCTAAGATACCTTCAGGCATTGCTGGTGCATTACCCATCACCATGATGATTGCCATTGTTTCACCTAGCGCACGACCAATACCAAGAATCACACCCGTCATAATGCCAGAACGAGCAGCAGGAACGAGAAGCTTGAAGATGGTAAAAACCTTTGAAGCACCCAACGCTAAAGAGCCTTCTTTATACGTTCTTGGTACCGCGCGGATTGATGTTTCAGAAACCGTGATTACCGTCGGAAGGATCATCACACCCAGTACAATGATACCAGCCAAGATCGTGTTACCCGCAGGCACTTGAAATACGTTTTGAATCAGGGGAACGATAATGACTAGGCCGAAGAAGCCGTAAACTACCGAAGGAATACCCGCTAGCAATTCAACGGCAGGGCGAATGATATCCGCTAGACGCTTTGGCGCGATTTCAGCAATAAAGATTGCCGTTAAAACACCAATTGGTACACCAACCACTACCGCACCTAATGTCGATACGACAGATGCCACAATCATGGTAGCAACACCGTAAAGTGCTGGTGGTAGCCAGTTTTGCCCTAAAACGATGCCAGATAGGCCCGCTTCGCGGAATGCAGGGATACTTTCTCTAACGATGAAGTAAGCAATAACAGCAAGAGATACAATGCCGATAATTGCGCTTGTAAGAAATAAGCCGTGAAAAATACGCTCTTTCCAATCTACACGCTTCTTTTGACGTAAGCTGCGTTTCAGTTGAGTCGCTTCGCTATTCATAAGCTGTTCACTATTCGTTGCGATGGTCATAACAAGTCTCACATATCGATAATCCTTAACACGCTACGTGAGCGTAGGATTAACTCGAAGTGGGATAGAAAAGGCTCAGCCTGAAAAGGTAGGCTGAGCAATATTATTAATTTAGGTTTAGATTAGTTAACTGCGATGTAGCCTTTGCTCTCAACAAGAGACTGAGCTTCGTCAGTTAGCATCCAATCTAGGAATTTTTGAGCTTCAGCAGAAGGCTTGCCTTCTTTGTAAAGTACTAGGAAAGGACGAGCTACTTTGTAAGAGCCGTTCTTAACGTTGTCTACAGATGCTTCAGTACCGTCAATAGAAAGCGCGTTAACTGAGCTATCTACTGTACCTAGAGAGATGTAGCCGATTGCGTAAGGGTTAGATGCAACCATTGTTTTTAGTGCGCCGTTACCATTTGCAACTTGAGCACGCTGAGAGATTGCTGATACTTTTGTACCAGAAATTTTCATTTTTAGAGACATGATGTCTTCGAATGCACCACGAGTACCTGACGCTGTATCACGAGTGATTGCTACGATTGGCTTGTCTGCACCACCAACATCTTTCCAGTTTGTTACTTCGCCTTTGTAGATAGCCGTTACTTGCTCAGCTGTTAAACCTTCAAGGCCGTTCTTCGGGTTAACGACAACTGCGATACCGTCACGAGCAACAACTTCTTCAACGAGTGTTGTTTCTTTCTCGTCGTCTTTAAGGTTACGAGAAGACATACCTAAATCTGCACTGCCATTCTTAGCCGCTTTTACACCAGCAGAAGAACCAGGGCCTTGTACTTCAATAAATACGTTTGAATTCGTTTTCATGTATGTTTCAGAGAAAACTTCCATCAGTGGAGTCACGCTGCTTGAACCAACTGCTGAAATAGTTTCTTTAGCTGAAGCTGGAGTCACTGTTAGTGCACCTAGAAGAGCGATTGCACCGATAACTGTCTTTTTCATCACAAATTTCCTTTAGTGGCGTAATTGCCGTAATGTTGTGTTTTGCTTGAACGGTGCCCACTTTAGAATCTGAATGTGACAGTTGTGTTTCACTTAATTGAAGCCTATATGACAACTACAACTTATTTTCTTGTTTTCCCCTACCAAATAACCTTGAAGTAATAAATTAGCCTCACTCATAGGCACTGAATATTCATTCCAACCTATTTAAGCCAAACCGCTCAATATCTCGCCATCCCTTTTATTACCTAATACCACACAAGGTTCTGTGCTAAATAACCCTACCTTAAAAATGGCTAAAGACTTGTTTGTACGATAAATAATCAGAATTTATGAAATACCTATCGCATATATAAAAATAGCATCTATTACTGATTGAATTGTCATTCTCAATAGTTAGAATCACTGGCTAATAACAATAATAACAATTGCTTCTGCTCATTTACTTATTCAAAGAAGGACAATACATGCGACAACTTCTCAGTGGCTTATCTATAAAGATTCAAATCCTTATTCCAGTACTCTTTTCCGTCGTACTACTTTTGACGGGTGTCATTATCGGTGGTGACAAACTGGAAAATGCTTTTAAAGATGTATCAACAGCTACAGATCAGCTAATTCTACATAAAGAAGAACTTAGCGAGATCGTCGACAACAGCTACGGCATGCGCATCAAAGCGATTTACAGCTTATTTAATGCAGACGATGTGAAAACCTTAGTTGAGACACTAAATCAAAAGCGCGACCAAAATGCGCGTCTATTAGATTCATTAAACACAGTGGCAGGGATGCAAGACGAAGTCGCAGCAATGCGTAAGGCGATGAATCACTACGTCGACTTCTCTCGCACCACCATACTTCCTCTATTAAGAGCAAAACATGGCAATACAGCGCTATCTTCTGACTTTGATAATCGCTACCAGATCGCAATTGACCAATACCGTCACGCGGGTAATGACATGGTGCAGGCAATCAATACGCTTTCTAAAAAGCTAAACCTGCTTGCCACTCAAGAAGTCGACATCAACGGCCAACAACACACCAGCACACTGGATACGGCGACCATCGCACTGTTAGTGATTCTTTCAATCGCATTAGTCATCAGCTGGACACTTGCTGGCATCATTGTTAAGCCTCTGAGCAATATTCAAGAAACGATGCGTGAAGTAGCAAAAGGTAACCTGTTAGTAAAAGCCGAAGAACATGGCGACAACGAGATATCGCGCCTTGCCCAAGACGTAAACAAATCAGTTGAGCAATTGCGTGACACGGTAAGTTCACTGTCTCGAATCAGTATTGAAGTTGCATCTGCGTCGACAGAACTAGCTGCAGTAATGACTCAATCAAGTGCTAACTCAGACCAAGAGAAGCAGGAAGTGGAGCAAGTTGCTTCTGCCGTGAACCAACTTGAGAGCACAGCAGCACACGTTAACGAGAATGCGGTACAAGCCGATTCAGCGTCTAAGCAAGCCGACGAAATGGCGACGCACAGTATGAGCTTGTTTAATGAGAGCAACCAAGCTAACGAGCAAATGGCGATTCAGCTTAGCGAAGCGGCAAACGTTGTAGGCACGCTAAAAGAGCATTCTGAACAAATTGGCAAAGTGATAGAGGTGATTCAAAGCATCTCTGAGCAAACCAACCTGCTTGCGCTTAACGCGGCAATTGAAGCAGCTCGCGCAGGTGAAAGTGGCCGTGGTTTCGCAGTTGTAGCCGATGAAGTTCGAATGCTGGCAGCCCGCACACAAGATTCAACCAAAGAGATCCAAGCGATCATCGAAGGCTTGCAGGTTCAATCGGGCAACGCTAATGAAAGCATGAGCAGCTCACTGTCTATGTTAGAGCACAACCAAACGCTCTCGGGCGAGGTAAGCGCGGCCCTTTCAGGTATTGCTAACTCAGTAACCGACATGACAGAAATAAACACTCAGGTTGCCTCTGCTGCAGAAGAGCAAAGCCAAGTGACTGCAGATATCAACCGTAATATCTCAAACATCTACAGCTTGGTAAGCCAAAACGTAACCGGTATTACCCAAGCCGCAGCAGCGAGCCACGAGCTATCTAACTTAGCCGAGCAGCAAAAGCAGCAGTTGGATTATTTTAAGGTATAGGGTTTAAGGTGTAAGCTTCAAGGTCTAAGCTTCAAGATCTAAGTTAAGACCTATATACCAGAACCTAAAAGGCCGTGGAAAACCACGGCCTTTTTATTTACGCATTAAGAACTAAATCATTCTGCAACTAATAAGACGCTAAATTTATATTGTGCGGCGTTGTACTGGTAAACCTCACCATTAATCGAATCAAACGTCATCACGCTCTGACCATCACTCGCAGGAGTTGAACTCCATATAAACGAAGCTAAGTTTCCAGCTTCAACGTTAAACGTCTCACCAAACACCTTGTGACTTATTGCTGGAGAGTGGCAAGCCACTTCTTTTAATGACACTAACTCTTTGATGTTTGGCATGCGCCACTCTTTTTCACCACCGAACTGATGCAACGCATGGCTGCCACTCTGGTCATTAATTGATTCAACCATAGCAAGCGCACTCTGCCAGTGGTACGTTTCAGCTGGCCCACTACAAGCTAATGTCTTCGTATCCCAAGTTTTGCCCAGCTGGCAACGCATCCAAGTTAATCCTGTCAGTTCATCGCTAAACGTCCCATTATCATTCGCGACATAACGCGTGCTCGGCGCCGATTTTTCCATATCTAAACTGCACTCTTGTGCCATTGCACCCGCAGAAAACAGAGCCATTAAAGTGATGGAGAGTAAATTTTTCATATCTATTGACCTTGTAGTGAAACTAAACGAACTGGAAATTGGTACGAGTCATAATTATCTGAAGAATCAACATCACCTGAATAGATCTCTATAGAACCAACAACTCCTCTATCTGAGCCTTGTGTTCCAATCTCGTTATAATAGAAGCCACCTTCAACAGCGCCATTTGTGTATTGGCTATAAGTTATGGATTGAGTCCATACCGAGCCAGTGTAAGTTGTATAGTCAATACCAAGGGTTTGATGTGGGAAGTACTTGTAAGTTAAACCATAAACTTCACCGTCCGAGTTGGTTTCTGTCTCACCGAAGTCGAGCACGTTGTAGAATTCATGGAACGTTGGTAAGCGCCAATCTGACTTGCCGCATAAGTTCATTGCATTGATATGTTCAACGTAATCTTGAGTGGTACATATCGCATCACCTTTCGTTTTACACGTCGCTAAATCAACATCTTGATCGTAAGGCGTTACTATTCCGGGTAACTCAAGCGCTAATATGCGATCTTTATGTTGAATAGAGCTTTCATCATCCGTTTTCGACTCCCAAATCAAACCACTGCGTTGATCCAAAACACAAGACCACTCCGCAGCATCATCAGCAAGCACCTGGCCATTTGAATCTAGCTTTGCGAACTGGAAACCATTGCCGGTATTGGCATTCAGCTCTGTTTTATCAAATCCGTATTCTGCATCTTGACCTGGGAATGAACTCTGTGGTTCAACGACATTTTGTGTGTCATCGATATCTGAGAAATAGCGTAAAACACCCGTATCATTCAATGCTGTCGCAGCTTTTAGCTCTCCTTCGAGGAAATTTGCAAAAGCAGTAACTTGGTCATTATCTAGTACTCCACCCACATAATCGGCCGCACTCTTATCAAATTTCGCACTCAATTGAGCCAGCATGAACGCGCGATTAGAGTGCTTAAACGCCTTAATTGTTGATACGACATTTTGTTCCAGACTCGCGAGTTCAGATGCAGATAAATCGTCTTGGATATCGCCAGAGATCGTAATGCCACTTTTCGCCAACTGCGCTTTTAATTTGTTGTTTGCCTCAGCTACCGTTAACCCGTCTGCGACATAACCCGCCAATAGTGAACTGATACCATTAATCTCATTTCCAGTATTTTTTTGAAGACCGGGAGCAGCAATATAAGCGTAAGAAGATGCAGAACCGCTCGTGCTATTAGCTGCAATCCCTGTGTCCACCTGAGCTAACAAAGGCACAGATAAAATCGACTTTTTAGTACTGGTGATACTAAATTCGCCATTCGCGTTGGCTGTAGAACTTGGTTCCCCGCTATCGCACATGTAGTTTTGATTTATGTCTGCGCAGACCTTGCTTTGTAAATCTACATTCTGTGCTGTCACTGTACCTGACACGGTATAGGTTGGTGCAGCTGATGCAGAGGTATCGGAACTGCCCGAACCACCGCAGCCAGCAAGAGCCAAAGAGATGGCCAAAATTGTCAATTGAGGTTTCATAGAGTTATCTTCTTGTTTTGTTTTTAAAGAGCCTTGCCATCAGAGACAAGTAACGCGTACCAAATGACCTGCCGAACGAGATCAAGGACATAAATAAAATTGATATGAGTGAAGCTGAACCACCAGAAGAGCTACTCGCAACGGTTGGTTCTTGAGGTGAAGTCGTCGTTTCACCACATTCGTATTTCGAAATAGTGCCGAGTCCCCAACGCTTTAGGTTCCCAGTTTCACCATTCACATAATCGGCGATTTCTAAACGCCAAGACCCGTTAATAGGCTCACCCTTAAACGAATCAAGAACCGAGTCATGCTTGAGCGTGAAGTAACCATCAAAGCCAGAAAATCGCGTCGACTTATGGTTAAGTAAATCGACCCGTGTTCCCTTCGGTGAAATCAGAGTGACCACTAAATCGCTTAAACGAGGGTGTTCGATATCTAAATACATACCAAAATTTTCGTCTGCGACCTGAGCCGTTCCATTTAGAGTGAAATTGAATGTTTTAAAGCCAACGATCGGCTGATTAGTCGAGCTAAACCGGCTATCAGGAAGGTAACTGTTTACTTCTTTGATATCAGATTCGAGTACAGGTAAGCCATATACAAGAGACAAATCGTGCTGCCAATTTTGTGATTTGAGGGCATCGTTGTATCGGTAATCGACACTCGTATTCATAGCAACAGAAGATCCACACATCTCGCCTTTCGGAAGCGTCGCCTCTATCGACAATTGATCAACCGGATCGCTAACGAACGACTTCACCAATTCTGAAATATTGATTTGGCCATCCACTTGAGCCTGTCTTAACGTCGGGTACAACTCAATCGTCAACGGCTTATTTGGATCAATATATCGATCAGCGACCTCTACCTTAAAGGGCTCGATGATCAACCCATGCACATCAAATTTTTGCTTCAATATTTCGGCATAATCTCGATTTGGATATAGCTGTTGAGCCACAAACAGTGTGCTCTCAGCTAGGTCATGCATTTTCAATCCACGACCTAGCCCGTACATAGACTCGAGTACGATTGAATCGAACTCTTTAAAAGCCACTTCTCCATACTGTTCAACCGATGCTTTCAGAGCCTGGAACAAAGGCGTTGACCAAAGCTCATCCCCTAGTTCACCAGCAACACTTTCATGAGGACGATATTCCGCTTGTCTAAAGTAACGTGCTCTTTGATTCCATAGGCTACGAGTGGTATTTCTTACCCCAAAGTAACCATCCCAGTTAAAGACAGTATCAATCTCGAACTCTTGCCCGCGCGTCTGTGCATTTTCATACTGAGTACGAAAGCTAAAACTACCCGCCCAGTAGTCTCCAAACCCTTCACCGATGGCACCTGTATGGCCGTAAGCCCAATCTTTTACGATGTGATAATGAATCCCATGGCCAAGCTCATGCAGAATCACATCACCATCTAATGCATCAGGTGAGCCACCGCCAATACCAAACAAAGCCGCTTTGGAACCATAATAATACGTCGAGTTATCTGCAGATAAACCTCTGCCATCGAACTCAAGAGGGGCATCAAACAGATCAAAGCCCAAGCTGCTGATATAGCGTAAAGACTGATCTAGATGAGCAAATACCATCAATTGTAGGAATCGCACATCTTGCCAATCCACATTTTGCAGCTCGTTCAGATCGGCAAACTTTGTAACACCTTCAGCTGCGAGAAAGTTTGAACTGTCACGGTTTATGACAGCACCTAAGTCGGAGTCAATCGAATATAAGGCCGCTGCGTCGACCTGAGATACACGAGCATTGGTAAGGTAAATTCCATCACTATGATCCAACACCTCTACATCGGCTTGCATGTAATGTGGGAGACTTGGGTATTGGCTCACATCAGTTAGTAAACTTACTGGTGGCTCAGCTCTGTCCATGGTTCTCAAATCAGGACTGAACACATTCACATGCGTCGCAACAATTTGCCCACTGCTTAAGCTCGGCGCACGCTCTGCTTCTAATAAGCGAGGAGCTTCCAGCTCAGCAGCCGTTGTCGGATTTCCGTTGAGTAACACGGTATTTTCTAAGCTTCTGAAAACGCGTGAAACCTGCTCGTCAGAATTAGTGGATAGAACCACAGATTTCTGTTGTTGGTACTCACCTTCGATCAATAAGTCGAAGTTGTAGTGATGTCCCAACTTAGACTGCGTTTCATAGCGAAACCTCAGCGTACCGACCTCTGGGTAAGCTTGTTCTAAATACGCTTTGGCTTCCTGCTGCGTTGATACAACAGTATTACCGAGAGGGTAATCCCACTCGGCGGCACTGCTTGTTGCTGAAACCAACAACAAAGCAAGGTATAGAGGACTCTTTTTCATATGTCCTCCTTAAAACGCATACTTGGCGTTAACGGTGAAGTAACGACCAGGTTCTGTAGAGTAAACTTTATTACTATCAGCTATGCCCGCGACATCTTGGTAACGGATGTATTCTTTGTCGAAGAGGTTGATAACGTTGGCGCTGACATCCAAACCAAAGGTCCAAGAGTAACTTACACCAAGGTCAACACTCGCCCAGCCAGAAGTAGTCGCACAATCAGTAACGATACCTAAATCATCTTCACATTGAGGCACGTTGCCCATCGCTTGTGCCCAATTAACCTGTGCATACGCTGATAATGCATTGTTGTCATAAGCAATGCCGGCATTACCTTCCCAAGGCGTTAGTGTGCGAACTTTTTCTCCATCCTCATCTTCTCCATCAACATAGCCGACTTTTGTATTCACACTCCAAAATTCGCTTAAACGGTGTGCGACAGATGCTTCAATGCCATATGTCTCGACTCCATTTACGTTTTGATACTGCTTGTAGTAGTTACCTGTATTTGGGTCCGGCAC
This sequence comes from Vibrio sp. L3-7, assembly GCF_963898195.1. Taxonomy (NCBI): domain Bacteria; kingdom Pseudomonadati; phylum Pseudomonadota; class Gammaproteobacteria; order Vibrionales; family Vibrionaceae; genus Vibrio; species Vibrio sp. L3-7. The sequence goes on from NZ_CAWQUW010000023.1 coordinate 291,718, forward strand.
AAACGTGACCTGTTTAACGTCGATAAAATTATCGAACTTCTGATAGAAAACAGCCGCATATAGCTGTGTTTGTCCATTATCAAACTTACTGCCCAGTTCAAACGAATCACTGGTTTCAGCCTCAAGGTCCATATTTGGCACAATGACAAATGGGGTAATTGGGACAAAATCATGGTTCTGATAACCATAAATTTTGTCATAACCCGGTGCTCTAAAGCCGTGGTTGTACGAAAGGTAGGTATTTAGCGAGTCTGTTAACTGATAGCTAACCGATAAGCTAGGAGAAAACTCGTTCGAATTTTGTTCCTTCACTTCGTAGCCATTGATTGTGCTCTGTGATTCAGGCTTCAACTGGTGTAAATCAACACGGGCTCCTGCCGTCACAGTCCAATGGTCAATTTCAATCGCGTCACGAATAAAAGCAGCAAAGTTGTACGAGCGGGCTGGAGCAAAAGGGACATCCGCGTTAAGTGACACTCCGTTCCAATCTAAAACAGAAGATTGACTTGGACGCTCATGGAGGTTGGTTTCCATATTCACACCATAAGACAATGTATGGTTCATGTTTTGATGTTGGAATGCGCTAATAAAATCGGCGTTTACACCGAGAAGCTGATCCGTAAAACCACGAATATCAATCGTTCTACGTAACTCAGAAACGTTATTGTTGGTTCGAGACATCAAACGATTGGTGGTATCTTCATTAGTCATATCACGCCAATAGATCTTGGCATCTAATTCCTCAAACCAAGTATTGGCAGGTAGGTACTCAAACCCCGCATACGCAGAGAACGTCTCGGTATAAGACTGTTGGTCAAAATCTTCAGTGTCCCATTTACCGTCCTTTTGGATCTTAGAAGACCCTTCTTTACGACTTGAATTCTCTTTGTAATACTCAACATTACCTTTGAGCATTAAGGCGTCACTTGACCAGTAGTTCAGGGTGTAACCACCACCGACGCCATCGATACTTCGGTTATATAGGTCTTCTTCAAAATTACGGGTTTCTTCACCTTCCCAATAAGAAAGATTGACCAAGCTTTCGAATTTCCCCGAACGGAAAGCAAGGTTTGTCGCGCCTTTGTATTTATTACTGATACCGGTATAGGTTGCAGAGACGTCGCTATAGAAATCTTTGTCGTCGAGGTAGTCTCCCGGCTTTTTAGATCTCACAACCACAACACCACCAATCGCACCGGACCCATACACAGACGAGCTCGCACCTTTGATGACTTCAATACTGTCGAGGTTCGACATATCGAATGAGTTGCGCCCTATTTTGTCGTTGATGTCATTAGCCCCAAAACCATCAGCAGATTTTATCCCGTCTTTAACAATCAAAATCCGGTTACCTGTCATACCGCGAATAGTAATGTTTTGCGGTCGTCCTGCCCCCCCAGAAACACTGACTCCAGGTTCACTTTTTATTGCGTCGTAGAGTTCTGTTGCGCCTTTTTTTTCTAGGTCTTCACCCGTGATCACGGCAACTGAACCTGCTACTTCAGATAACGGTTGCTCTATTTTGTTCGCCGTTACGAGCACCTCTTCAAAGTGGTAAACCTCAGATTCGGCGTGCACGACGTTGGCAGCAAGTACACTCAGTACTGCCGCTGATAGGGGGGAAAGCTTCATTTACTGCTCCGCTTTAATGTCTTTCAGGGTAAGTGATAAAAGGAATGCGTATTCAAACGCTTGTTGTGCTAAGGATTTTCGTCTATCTGTCGAATGTCCTTGAGTAAAGTTTGTCGACAATAAATAGGGCCCACTTCCAGTCGTTAGCTCGCTTAATTTTGCGTAATACTTAGCCCCTTCCCAATAGGGAACGCGGCGATCGTTGAGGCCAACTTGAATCAATATCGGTGGGTAATTTTGTTCGCTAAGATTTAGATAAGGGTCATATTGCTGCATTACCTGCAATTCATCGGCAATGTTTGGATTGCCCCACTCACCGTACTGATGAGCTGTTAGAGGTAATGCAGAATCAGACATGCTATTAACAACATCAACAAATGGCACTTTAAGGACAGCACCATCAAACAAGTCAGGAGCTTGATTTAAAGCTGCAGCAACAAGAGTGCCACCAGCACTTCCACCCATCGCATAAATAGGGCGCTTACCTAGATTGTATGCTGTCAAATCACGAGCAACTGCGATGAAATCCAAGATGGCATTTTCTTTTTTAATCCCCTTACCGGCTTGATACCAAGACTCACCATAAAACCCGCCCCCACGAACATGTGCAATTGCATAAATAACACCTTCATCAAGTAAGCTAATAATTTGTGGCATGAAATAGGGCTTCATCGTCATGCCATAAGCCCCGTATCCATACAAAAACACTGGTGTGGTCTTAGTCAATTTGTCTTTGCGATAAGCCAAAGTGACTGGAATCGTTACCCCACCAGAATTCACCATAACTTGCTCGGTTTGATACGCTGATTGTTGGTATTGAGGGTAATGGTCTTGAGAGAAGCGTTCTCGTTGTAAAGTATCAGTATTCAACCGGACCCACTTCGCAGGCTGAGTCAGAGACATGCTGCGAATGTGCAATTTGTTACTTTGGTAGTCGCCCACTTGGCTTACCCAAGCAACTTGGCCCACGTCGGCCAATAACTGGCTTGAACGATAGCGATTATCTTTGTCGAGAAAGTTTAGAGACTGAGACGCACCACTTTGGCTAACAACCACAGCGCCGGATTCAAACAGATAAAAGTTACTGATTCTGGAATCGTCATTAGGTGCATAGATCGTTTGCCACTGAATTACTTGTGCAGCCTGACTGAGTGGAGCTGAGTAAAAAGCGAAATCATTACGGGTATGGTTACTATTGGCATACAAGGTTGAACCCGCAACATCAACGTAGTATTCCACTCCCGCTTTACGTGACAAAAGTGGTTTGGAAATCTCGCCTGTATCAAGATTGAGTAAACGTTGCTCGCTGGCGTTTTCACTGTTTGCCTGAACCACAGCAAATTGCTTATCACTGGAAAGGTAATACGAAAGCAACCAAGCGGGGTCTAGCTCTTCGATTAAGCGGATTGACTTGGACTCGCTTAAGAAATTTAGGGTTAACGCATACGGTCTCGAAGTGTGTTGTTCAAGCTGAATTAAATACAGAGATTGACCGTCTTTCGACCACGCAAGCGAACTGTCTACATTTTGAGCTACTGGTGTCACTTGACGACTTTGAAGATCAACAACACTGACTTGGTAGTGCTCTGACCCAGTTACATCTTCTGCAATCGCGAGCTTTGTTTTACTTGAATTTAAGGCCCAACCTCCTAGCTGATAGTAATCAAAACCAACAGAGCGAGCGTCAATGTTAAGCAACTCAACTGAATTCGCACTCCCAACTTGCCGAGAGAGTAATACTCTTCCACTGTTACGATTTTGGATCGCATACTCAAATCCACCGATTTCTTTCCATGGTTTATCAGCACGCACGGGACGATGGTCTTGCCAATTTTGTTGTAAGGATTCACTCAGAGATCGAACGCGTTCTTGATAAAGCTGAGTTTGAACATTCTGTTTATTAAGATAATTGAGTACTTCGCTAGCACTACGTGAATCATCCCTTAGCCAAGAGAACTGATCCGAAGCACCAACTCCTCCCGAAAAGGCGAGAACAAAAGCTAACAACACAAACGCTTTCATAAATAAAACAAATCCATACGCTAAATTAATAAATTTCGCGCATAATGCACCTAAACGATAATGAGATCAATTATCATTTACATATATTCGTGAGATTAATCACAAGAAGAGTATCAATTAATGATGGATTACTATTGTAATCTTGGAAGGAATTTATATTTAGATAAGCTTGAAAAATTAGTCGATAGTGTTCATTTAAATCAGAAAATTGACCATTTACAGAACAAGCAAACGTTTACTAAGTTTGTGACACGACTATCTCCACTAAGGAAATTTTGAAAACTTGAATAACTTCGTTAGCTCAGCAAACCTTACTGAGCGTTCTCAGTGCCTCTGATTCTCTCAATCGCTTCTACCCTTCTAAGTTGCTGGGGCTGAAAATGAGCTTCTCGAAGCTGGGCAAGCGTCTCTTTTTGTTCAATTTCAGAGAGTGCTGAGTCATTCAAAATGTCATTTCGTTCGACAAAGTAGACCTCTAAAGATCCATCAAAGTCCGCCCTTTGTTGATCAAGCGCTTCGAGCCTCTGCGTCGCTTCTTCGCCAACCAGTTCGCTTCTCTTCAAGTATTTTCCTTGTTCATCTAGGCCTTGTGAGCTGGATAGTTGCTGTAATAACACCTGATTTTGATAACTGGCTTGAACGTAATCTGGTTGTTCAGATAGATAAGATTCAAGCCTTTGCTGATATTCTTGTTCCTCTAGCCCTTCTTGTTTCAGAAGTAACTTTTCTAAAGCGATTTCCCTCATTTTATTGTCATGGGTAAACAGGATACTTATCTCGCTCTCACTGAAAAATTGAGTTTGAAAGTCAAGCAGAGCTTGATTCAGTGCGCGTAAGTCCTCTGCGGATATTGAGGTGGTGTCGAATTGAACATCCAATGCTGTCAGTGCCGACTTGTACTCGAGGTACTTTGCGAACAATGCTTCATCGACAATAGCAGCTTGTGATTGTTCGTGGTGATTCGCCACATTGTCACGAATCTCTTCAAGGGTTAACTCGGTGTTGCCTGACACGAAATATTCCATCATGTCTTTGGCTGATGCATTATCGATTTCGGTATCTTGTTGAGAAGCAACTTTCAAGGAAGAAACCTTTGGTTCTCTATTACCGTTTGGATCTAGGTCCTCTTTTACGACAATGAAAAAGACCGCCGCTGCACTCATCAGGGCTATTGTGGTTATCGACAAAATGGCGGTCTTTTTCATTGTATTTTCCTTGTTCTCTTATTAAATGGGCAGAGCCACCTACAGGCCTGCCAGCTTCAATCGATTGGCATGTTGACGGTATAGCGTCACAGGATCGGTCTCAAAAAGATGGTGGATACCCAACAAGCCATTGATCTCGTCTAGGTGATTCATTTTATAATCGTCACCAATCACTTTGCCCAAATGCGCGCTGCATGCTCCCACTAAACCATCATTAGGTTCATTGAATGCTAAGCCAAGGATTGTCATCGCTCCGTCGGTAGGATCGAGAAGATTGGTAAAATTGGAAGACCCTGTCCACGAGTAGTAATAAACGCCATTACTCGCTTGCCATTCGCCATCACCACACTCAGACGTAGGAACGCCTTCAGGGTAAAACTGATTGAATGCTAGCGAACCTTCGGTGGTCAAAGCTTCAAGAGAGGCAAGCCCGTCTTGATCCAAATCTGAGCCACCAGACAGCAAGTTAATAAGCGTGGTCAATCCACCAGCCAACTTAACCGCAATACCTTCTGTCGCAGAGCCTTCATCTACGGTTCCACGCACTAAGTCAGCCACCTTTGAGCCTTTATGAACCCCGCCAATACTCGTCACGGACGCAACAAGATCAGGTCGAACCGACGCCACATAACGTGCAGTCGGCCCTCCGTGGCTATGACCAACCAAATTCACTTTGCTTGCCCCAGTCGCAGCTAACAGAGTCTCTACTTGAGCCAGTAACTGCTCTCCACGTATTTCAGAGCTGTTGGTCGCTGATACTTGCGCTACATACACACTCGCGCCATCTTTGGTTAGGGACTCAGGTATGCCATAGAAATAATCCACACCCGCTAATGTATCGAAACCAAACAGACCATGTACCAACATAATGGGGTATTTAGTTTCTGTGTACCCGCTGACTTCTAATGCCGATGCGCTTGTTCCGGCATAGACACCAAAACTCGATAGACAAGCTATTGTCCAAATTAATATCTTTTTCAATGTTCTTCCCTTAAACAGATTAGACCTCTGATGAGTAAATGAACCGTAGGTTATAATTTTATAAAATAAAAAATTCGAGATTGATATTTGTGATGATGGGCTTAATTTAAACAGGGGTGATTAACATTGAAATATGTATCCCAATAAACAGCTTGTTTTTAACTCTTTGATTAAAAATACATTACCTTAGTTTTTGGCACCTTTTATAAAGATCACATTAGATCTAACAACTTACGAAAACCGCACACACTGCTAATTGACCCTCACTGCATACCTCTAAACGGATACCAAAACCCTCAAAAAAAGTGACGAATTTCATCCTGTACTTGAGTGTTCTAACAACAGAAAACACGTTGAAAATTTGATGTTTATGCCAGTTATAACCGACGGACAGTTGAATGTATTGACGTGAATTATTGATGTTAGATATAGGTCTTACCAGTTATTCGCTATTCAGTTATTAAAAGTAACAGGCAACAAGAAACAACGTTTTTTTGGCTTACCTAAATACAATAAGAGAATGCAGTGATGAAAAATACGGCTTTAATACTCGCGTTATCCATCCCTTTTGGTGCTCATGCAGCTGAAGATTCTATACCCACTCCAGAATCCATAACGTCTGCACAGGTTCTAAAAACGCAAGGGGAACAAACTTATTCGTATGTTCGATGTTGGTATCGAACCGACGCATCACACGACTCCTCAGCCACTGATTGGCAATGGGCAAGAAAAGAGAACGGGGACTATTACACCATCAACGGATATTGGTGGTCTTCAGTCTCGTTCAAGAACATGTTTTATAGTGACGCGCCTCAATCCGAAATAAAGCAGCGTTGTGAAAAGACGCTCGACATCCAACATGACGTCGCAGATATCACCTATTTTGCAGCAGATAATCGCTTCTCTTACAATCACTCCATCTGGACCAACGATAACGCTGTGCAAGCCAATACAATTAATCGTATTGTCACTTTTGGTGATAGCCTTTCCGACACTGGCAATCTATTTAATGGCTCTCAATGGGTTTTTCCGAATGCTGATTCGTGGTTTTTGGGACACTTTTCAAATGGTTTAGTCTGGACTGAGTACTTAGCAAAAGCTAAAGATCTTCCTCTGTATAACTGGGCAGTGGGTGGAGCAGCAGGCACCAATCAATATGTCGCGCTGACTGGTGTTTATGACCAAGTCACGTCTTACTTAACCTACATGAAAGTGGCTAAAAATTATCGCCCTGAGAACTCGTTATTCACTTTGGAGTTTGGTCTGAATGATTTCATGAACTACGACCGAGAAGTCGCTGATGTAAAAGCTGATTTCAGCAGCGCTTTGATTCGATTAACAGAGTCTGGAGCGAACAATATCTTGTTGTTCACATTGCCCGATGCGACCAAAGCGCCGCAATTTAAATACTCGACCGAGCAAGAGATCATTAAAGTTCGTGGCAAGATATTGGAATTCAACCAATTCATCAAAGCCCAAGCCGAATATTATCAAGGCATGGGGAAAAACGTGGTGTTATTCGATGCAAGCGCACTCTTCGCGAGTATTACCGATAACCCTGAACAGCATGGTTTTAGAAATGCGAGTGACGCTTGCCTAAATATCAACAGAAGCTCATCAACCGACTATTTACGCAGTCATAGTTTAACCAATGACTGTGCCACATACGGCTCTGATAGTTATGTGTTCTGGGGAGTTACGCATCCAACGACGGCTACTCATAAATACATCGCAGACCATATCTTGGCGTACTCATTCTCGACGTTCAATTTCTAACTAGGAAGAGCCCAGCGAGTATCATGAGTTACCTACTGTAAGTACCGGAAGTTAAGGGCTTACACAAAGTACAGACACAAAAAAACCGCCATCATTGGCGGTTTTTATTTACGTTAACTTTTATAAAGATCAGTTTTTATAAACATCAGCTTTAGTTCACGCGAGTTGATTACTCGTCATCCACTTTTGGTGCGACTTTCTTCTTAGGGATAAACACGCTATCACCCACTGCCACATTTTGGTGGAAGCTCTTATCGCGCTTAACAGGTTTCTTAGGCGTCTTCTTAGCTTGAGTCTTCGCTTTATTCTTCGCAGGACCGCCTTTAGTAACAACAGGTTTACGCGGCTTAATGCCCTTAAACTTGCCTTTCAAACCTTCAAGAACAGAGAAAGTAAGATCTTGTTGAAGGTAAAGCTCAACACGTTTGAAGCTATCCCAGTCTTTTGGACCTACCAAAGAGATCGCGTCACCTTTGTTACCAGCGCGGCCAGTACGACCAACACGGTGAACATACTCTTCCGTATGTTTAGGCATATCAAAGTTGATAACGTGGCTTACGTTTGGAATATCAATACCACGTGAAGCAACGTCTGTTGTTACCAAAATTTTGTAAACCGCACGCTCAAATTGGCTCATGATCGCGTTACGTTGTGTTTGGTTTAGATTACCACTCAATGCAACCGCTTTAAGCTTCTTCTCATTCAGCTTTTCCGTCAAACGGTCAGTATCGGCACGAGTTGCAGTGAAGATCATCACCTGACGATATTCAGCTTCCTCAATGACACGGTCTAAAATCGCTTCTTTGTGATCAAGGTGATCACACAGGTAGAATTTCTGAGTGATATCAAGGTGCTGCTCGTTAGAAACGCCTACAGAAATACGTTTAGGTGCGTCTAACATCTCACTTGCAATGCCGTTAACTTCCGCGTGATCTAACGTTGCAGAGAACATTAGAGTTTGACGACGACGGTGTTTAGCTGCATTCGCAATACGACGGAGCTCAGGAGCAAAACCAAGATCAAGCATACGGTCAGCTTCATCAAGGATTAGCGTTTCAACACCATCTAAAAACAGTGAGCGGTGCTCAAGGTGATCCGCAAGACGTCCTGGAGTCGCAACAATAAAACGAGGGTATTTACGCAGAGCTTTAACTTGGTCGTTAAAGTTTTCGCCACCTAAGATAAGTGTGGCTTCGTAAGACAGACCACCAAGCATGCTTCGCAGTTCGCCGTAAACTTGCTTTGCTAGCTCACGAGTAGGAGCCAAAATTACACCACGAGGATCTTTAGCAGAAAACGCTTTGGTTTTTAATGCTTTGTGTATCATTGGCAACACAAACGCCAACGTTTTTCCTGATCCCGTTTTTGATGAAGCCAATAGATCCTTACCGGCAATAGCAACAGGGATCGCTTTTGATTGGATCTCTGTCGCTTTCTTGAAGTCGTAATGTTTTAAGTTCTTCAGTAAGCGGTTGTCTAAGCCTAAATCTTTAAAGTGCAAAGGACTCTCCAGTCTTGATGGTATTGAATAAAATTAATTTAACGTGACATGATACCGCGAAAGTACTTTATAAGGATAGAGATCACAGTAAATTTATCCTCATATCTCAAGTTGCCTAGGATATTCTATGCATTGGCACCAAAGGGATAGGCCTTCCAAATAATGTAAAAATCGATTCCAACTCCACCGTCTCAAAAATGAGACAGACTGTGATGCTTAGCTAATTACCTCAAAAATTTAGCAATTTCTTTAGTTATTGTTTTTGCAGTTAAAAAATTAGTCGCTACAATCATTAATGAAGCGACTATATGATAAAGAATGTATAGCGCATCTTTTGATGATAAATAAGCAAGGAGTTCTTATGAATAAGACGTTAATCGCAGCTGCAGCCTCAGTTTTCATTTTAGCCGGTTGTTCTTCAGAGCCTGAAGAAGCTGCAGTGTCAGAAATGGATCAATTGACTAACCAAGTTGCTGAACTAAGCAGCGAAGTTGAAGCGCTTAAGAGTGATAAAGCAGCCGCAGAAATGAAAGCTCAAGAAGCATCTGCAGCCGCTATGGCAGCAAAAGAAGAAGCGGATCGTGCTAACGACCGTATCGACAACATTGCAGAGTCTTACACTAAGTAATTGAAAGATAACGCAGTTAATCTATAGATTATATAAGTCGCAAAATGCAGTAAATTGATAGCACCACCTCCGAATAGAGGTGGTGTTTTTTATTTGGGGTAGAGAAAAAGAAAAGAAAGAGAAAGAGAAAGAGAAAGAAGAAAAGCAATGACGCTTTCCAAAGAACCTATTGAATTAAAACTCAATCACAGGCGGTGCTATCTCCACAGGTACACCATTTTGAGCAAAAATAACCGCTTTCGCCTTTGAATTCGGTAAATCAGCATCTTCAAGCCACCATTTTAACTCAACCGGAATTTGTAACGACTTTTTAGAACCGTCACTTCGAGTCAATGGTTCATGAGCTTCAACAAACACACTTCTGTCTGGCTCTAAAGACACTTTAATCGGTTCATCAATGATCGTGACCTGCTCGCCACGGTTAACCTGTTCAAAAAGCCACTCAATATCTTTAGGTTCCATACGAATACAACCAGAACTGACTCGTAAACCAATCCCGAAATCTTTATTAGTTCCATGAATAAGGTAGTCACCTGCCCCATATGCGAGGCGCATAGCGTATTCGCCAAGCGGGTTTTCTGGGCCTGCAGGGACAACTCGAGGTAATTCGATGCCTTTCTCTAAATATTCTTTACGTATTGAGTTAGGAGGTGTCCAAGTCGGGTTTGGTCTTTTTTGGCTTATCTTAGTGATCATCTCTGGGGTATCGCGCCCCACTCGGCCAATACCGACTGGAAAAACATGAACTTGATTTTTATCCGGTTCAAAGTAATACAACCTTAACTCGGCAAGGTTGATAACAATTCCTTTTCTTGGGGTATCAGGCAAAATCAACCGACTAGGAATACTCAATACATAGCCTTCCGCAGGAAGGAAAGGGTCTACACCTTTATTTGCCGCCATTAAAGAAAGAAAGCCAATATCGTATTGCTTTGCAATGATGGCTAACGTTTCTCCAGCCGTCACCTCATGTTGTTGTATTCTGCCTACGATGCGGCTTTCCGCCGGGGGCAGTTCAAAGGTCGCAGCAGACACCCATGACGAAGCCATCGCCGCGATCATAGCCGCAACCAATGACGTTACCCTCACGACAGGCAAAGCTACCTTGCGTATTTGTGTTTTCATAGAATACAAAGGCGTCGAGTTAGCGCAATACGGCATACAATTCCTTGGTTTGTCTTTTATTAAAGTTTAGATTATCGCTGATCAAACGTCTCTACAACGAATTGTTGTCTCGAAAATAATATGCAACAAACTATTATCTTGAGTTTTTCCTTTAAATTTCATGCAATTTATCTATACAAAATCGATTGCCTTTAAGCTTTCAACACATTTGGTTATCAATATTAATAAAACTATAATGACAGACCTATTTTGTGACTAAAGTCTCACGAAGCCTCGTTCTAACTCGCTAATATTGCCTCAACAAAACGAATTCAATTCAACAGAATCGGTAATTGATTAAATCCTGTTCCTATCATTACCGTTTAAACTTTGGAGAACGACCATGGCTACACCTCATATTAATGCTCAAGCTGGTGATTTTGCAGAAACAGTACTTATGCCAGGCGACCCGCTTCGCGCAAAATACATTGCAGAAACATTCCTTGATGACGTGAAGCAAGTTTGTGACGTTCGCAACATGTTTGGCTACACAGGCACTTACAAAGGTAAGAAAGTTTCTGTAATGGGCCACGGTATGGGTATCCCATCATGCTGCATCTACGTACATGAGCTTATCGCTGAGTACGGTGTAAAAAACGTTATTCGTGTAGGTAGCTGTGGTGCAGTACGTGACGACGTGAAATTAATGGACGTTGTTATCGGTATGGGCGCTTCTACTGACTCAAAAGTAAACCGTATTCGTTTCAACAACCACGACTTTGCTGCTATCGCTGATTTCGGTCTTCTAGAAGAAGCAGTAAGCCAAGCACGTGCACAAGAAGTTCCAGTTAAAGTTGGTAACGTATTCTCTGCTGACCTTTTCTACACTCCAGAAGCTGACCTTTTCGAAAAAATGGAAAAACTAGGCATCCTTGGTGTTGATATGGAAGCGGCTGGTATCTACGGTGTTGCTGCGGATCTGGGTGCTAAAGCACTGACAATTCTTACAGTATCTGACCACATCATCCGTGGTGAGAAACTAAGTTCAGAAGATCGTCAAAAGTCATTCAACGACATGATGAAAGTTGCTCTAGAGACTGCAATCAACATCTAATCGTTAAACACTAGCTATCTTTTTCATCCTAGTTAGCTTCAACGATAAATAGTTTGAAACGTAATACCTCGCAGTCAAGCTCGCTTGGCTGCCTAAATAACCCCGAGGGGGTGATCGTGTCCAACGACAAGCTGCCAAAAGATGCAGATGGGTTACAACTCAACTTTTGTAAAACATTGGCGTGTGACAACTTTGGCTTGAGCGATGCAAAACGGTATGTTTTGCAACATGCGAATCCTAAGCGTCCAGCGATGGTTTGTCGTGAGTGTGGAGCTTTCCCCCCCTTACTTAACAATCGTGAAGTGTTAAGCGAACTTCATCGCCTAAGACAACTTCACAGCGATGGCCTTCCTGCTTGTCGTAATGATGATTGCGATAACTTTGGCCTATCGGTTCATACCCATAAACATCTTTATCATGCCTTCGGCTACAGTGGCGACAGGCAACGCTATCGATGCAAAGACTGCCAATCAACTTTCGTTGATAAATGGTCTGGATCCAATAAAAAACTTCAGTTTCAAGAAAACCTAATGGGCTTATTGTTCATGGGTTATTCTGTACGAGAAATCTGTAGAAAATTGGAGATCAACCCAAAAACTTTCTATGATCATGTTGACCATATCGCGAGCCGTTGTCGTCGTAAATTAGCGATGATAGATGCACGATGGGTTAATCATGCCAAAGACTATCAATTTGCTTCCCATTACCAGCGTTTACAGCCACAAAGTAATAACGGCGTGCTCTGGATAGCAACGGGCGAGGCTCATTCTGGTTATATCCTTTGCCAACACGTCAATTACTCTCAGAATGAAGAGCCATCAGGGAATGTTGACCACAACCCTTATGATGACGTGGCACGTTTTGTCTCAAAGGAGCACTCTTCAGAGGCGAACCTCGAACTCCCTCAGCCGTCCGATAAGCTGAAAGAACGTATTGAGCAGCAATACCAAGTGATACTGGCAAGAGGTAATGTGGAAGACCCAATGGGTAACCTCACTGCATTTAGCTACCCTTCGAAGGGTGCTCTAATTCGACCACCTTATACCTCTTATGCTCACTTCTTACATGTACTTGATATGTGTGACGAAAACAAACACGTCGCTATTTATATGCCACAAGATCCATTACTAAGATCTGCCGCCCTAAGCGTTTGTTTGCCGCGCATTCAGAGTCAAAATATTGACCTTATGTATGTCGAGGAAGATTCTGGTTGGCAAGATGATCAAAGTTTTGAAAAGATCGACATTGTGCATATGAGTTGGTGGCGCGATCGTTGGGCTATCGCAAATCAAGGCGATAATCAGAAAGGCATTTGCTACCTAACGGGTAACAATCCAGAACCAAAACAGTGGTTTAACACCGCTTCAATTCAGCAAACTAAGTTCTATCAACAGCGTTTTCAATTGTTATTTGATAGCTTTATCAATGAGCCTAGACGTAAACTTCGTCCTGGGGGCATCCTTCCATTGCTCGATATATTCAGAGCTTGGCACAATCTGTGCTACCAAGATAAGCAAGGGCTTACAGCAGCGCAACGCTTAGGTGTTGCAGAGCAGCCATTAACCCTAAAGCAACTGCTTTCATAGAAACGAAACATCCAGAGATTTATTCGGGAACTCATTGATTTTAAAGCGACAACATGAGGTAACACCCATAATTGGAAAAGATAGATGTTTCTTTGACGCTCTAAGAAAGATAATTGGTGCTTATCCTTAATCACACTCTTATAATGATTGTGTTATCAATACGCTCGATAATTATGGATCTAAGCCTTGGACAAAAATCAGTACCTTCTTGAAACAGAATTAGAACAACTCAAAACTCGCGTCGACTCTGAACCATTAGTGATCCTAGAGATTACACAACAATGCTTCGTCAGATCAGAACAAGTTTTGTTTGAAGAGGGTGCGATCCAATCGCTGATGTTAATGGCAAAATGCTGTTGGAACCTAATGGATTACCAAAAAGGTTTAAAATACATCAAGGAAGCCCACAAACGACAAAGCCGATTAGACACCGACCTTTTTCTCCCTGAAATTCTCCATTTACACGCACTCCAATTCTGGGGACAAGCCAAGTACTATTCTGCCCAGCAATTTTGGATCAATGCTTTAGAGCAATCCGCGCTAGTTGATGAAGTAGAGATCCAAATTGAATGCCTCATTGGCCTAGGCAACATTTGGCGAATGACCCACGAATACAAGCTAGCACGCTCTACCCACCAACTCGCCGTAAAAGTCGCGAATAACAGCCGTATTGGTTGGTTGGAAGGTAAAGCAAGAATATTGCTCGCTTGGGATTACTACTTACTCAATAACTATGTTGAAATGTTGTCGGTACTCGATGGTGCAGAAGAAGCATTAAAAGATCATAAAGATAATACTTGGCATGCAGAGGTGTGGGATTTCAGAGGTCTTGCCCTACTTGGCTTAGAGCGTTTAGATGATGCGGAAAAAGCAACAGCCAAGGCACACAGCCTAGCAGTAGAGCACAACCTAATTTGGATGAAAGCGCACTCTTATATCAGTCGAGCTCGATTGGAACTTCTGCGAAAGAGGCCCGAACAGGCCGCTGAATTACTCAGACTAGCCGAGCGCTCTGCAAACGAATTCGATAATGGCGAGCTACTCAGTCAAATTTGTTATCAACAGTCCTTAGTTGCAGAAGAAAACCAAGATTTTAATGCCGCTTTAGTTGCCTTTAAAAAATACCGTCAATATTCTATCAGTATGCTTCGCGAGCAGACCAACCGCGTCGGTTTAGATAAAGCGCGCAGTTCAAAACGCCAGCTAGAACAGAGAGCAAGAAAACTCATTAACCGTATTCGTGGCCAGCACGAGTACGATCCCGAAAAACACCTTTCTTATGTTGTTTCTGAAACGTTTTGGTGGGAACAATTGGTGCTCTTTAAAACAGAGCTAAAACGTTCAAACCACAGCATCATTATGTTTCAACACGTTGATACCGATTACTTGGATGTCTGCACCGAAATTGCTCATACCTTATGTAATCAAAACGACTTCATTTCAAGGCTGAGTTCAGAGCGAGTCGCTCTTATGCTTTCCGAGAAAGGGGATGTCGCAGAGCAAACCTTCCAAACTCTCAGCACCATACTTGATATTTATCCGTGGCATAGAAAAGGATTGAAAGGTTCGAAACCAACCGTCAGCCTTAATGATATTTTAACGTTCCCGTTCACTTTAGAACAACTTGAAGAAGACGATGCCGAGGTGAGAAATTGATGGAAACCTTACTAAGTAAGATCACCGATGCCGGTTTGGATCCTTCATCGGTTTCTGGTGAAGAGGCGATCATCTTTTGGAACCATATTCGCCAACACGTTTCGACAACCAAAACGGAACAAGCACACTGTTATATTATTAGCTCTGAATATCGTGCTGAATTGCAACAAAATCAAACTAGCATCGAAGAGTTGAGGCATGCATTAAACCTACTCCACTTGCCTGCTGACATAGAAGATATTCTTACAGTAAAAACAAGCTTAAGTGATCGCTTAGTTGAAATTGGTGATTACACCTCAGCACTGAATGAATTTGTTAGTTCGTCATCAATTGCTGTTGAACACGGCTACATCGATGAATACGTGATGGCGATTTTGGGTATGGGGAACCTTTGTGATGCCTATGGTGACCACAGTAAAGCGCTTCGCTACTACCAAAAAATCAACAGTATTGATCATGCGATAAGCAGTCGCTCACTTCGCCTCAAGTTCAAGCTTCATATGGTCGCTAGCCTTCTACTGCTTAACCGTACTACTGCGGCCAGTGATTTACTTAACGAATGTGAAGAACTTAGTATCCTTGTCAGTAATAAGTTGCTCACAGCTCAGATATTGCTTTATCAAGCAAAGGTACTTCGCGCCAAGAAAAAGTATCACGACGCACTTAGCTGCTTGTCTAGGGTTCAATATCCAGTCAACAACACCCAAGCAAGTTGGCTTGCAACCATGACTCGCCTAGAAATGGCACATTGTTTAAGCGCTATCGGTAAGCAAGAATACGCCAGTATGATTCTTACAAGCACCGATAAACGTGTGAATAAATACTCATCACCCGTTCTTGCAAAGCGTTTTTATGACTCCTTGAGCGATGTGTGTATGAATCAAGGCCGTTTTCAAGAAGCGCTAAGCTATGAAAAGAAAGGCTACCGAATTGAAACGGATCTCATGAAGCAGATTCCGATCAGTGAACTGGGTGCGAGTCAGCTACGCCGTCTTTCTCGTTTTGAACTGCAACTAAAGCTGATCCTCTCGGAACAAGAAAACCGAGAGTTGAAAGAAACGACTGAGCAACACAAAAATGCAGTTGCTCAACTACAACAAGATGTATTCACCGATCCGTTAACAGGCTTACATAACCGTCGATGGTTAGATGTGAAATTGAAAGATCTTCTGCTTCACGAAACACCTTTTGCATTAATGGTTGTCGATATTGACCACTTTAAATCAATCAATGATGAGCTCAGTCATTTAGTTGGTGATAAAGCGATTGTTAGCGTTTCTCAAGAACTACGCTCCTACTTCAAGTTTCGAGGCGCTTCATGTGTCAGGTTTGGTGGGGAAGAGTTCTTAGTCATCCTTGAGAACACCAATCTTGCTAAGGCAGAAATGCACTCGGAAAATTATCGAGAGCGCATTTTCCAATTTGCTTGGCATGAGATATTGGGGGAACGTGGACTAACCGTTAGTATTGGTATCACAATGCATCGCGAAGGAGAAAACACTCAGCGTACTTTCTACCGAGCAGATAAAGCGTTATACAGAGCTAAAGCCAACGGCCGCAATCAAATTTGCACCGAGTAATGAAAATTAAGATCGCTTGAAATAGAAAGCACTTATAGAAATCGAACTATTGGTAGAAGAAAAGTGAGATTCCACCTAAAGCAACAAGTGTCCCTATAACACTTTGTTTTGAGACCTTTTCCCCTTTCAGGGCATAGATCACCAGAATAAATACAGGACTGGTCGCTATCAACGTTTGTGCAATCGCAGGGTTCGCATTCTTCAATGCAACTTGCTGAAGCCACAATGCTAAAAATGTTCCGACAAATATTGCCCCTAAAAGCCAAAGCTTGTCGAATTTAGTCATTTCCCATAAATCTCTTTTTATAGACGAGTAAGGCTTACTCTCAACAAAAGGGATAATGAGCATAACGGCAAACACACCTATCGTGAGGCGAATCAGTGCACCTAACAATGGGGGAATATCACCAGCCACCAAAGCATAATGAGAAATCACCACACCTGAAGCCTGACAAACACTCGCCACAAGCCCAAATCCAATACCACTTCGTTGTGCTTTATCACTAGAAAGGTCTTCACCATTCCTAGATTTAGACGGTTGAAAAACGACAAATGTCACAGCTAAAGTGGTGATGACAACACCGAGCCAGCTTTGCAACGTCAATGCGGCACCAAGAAACATTAATGCCAGTACGCCTGAAAGAGGCGGAGCCAAAGACTCAAGCAGCAACGTTTTATTCGCACCGATTCTTTTCAACGCAGCGAAATATGCGCTATCTCCAATTGCGATCCCAATGACACCTGAAATAGCGAGTATCCAAAAATGATTAGCACTCAATTGAAAGTCTGGCATTGGGATAAGAGGCATCACAAGCAACATCATGCCAGAAGCGACGACACCCTTAACAATATTAAGCTGCATAGCAGAAAATCGATGGCCGAATTGTCCATAGATCCATGTCGCACACGCCCACACAATAGCAGCGCCTATTGCCGCAAGTTCACCTATATACATCCGTGTTTATCCTCAGTGATGTGTCTGTCGTCTCGAATCGTCATCTGTATTATTTCTAGCTTTTGAATTATTTCTGCTTTGGTAAATAAAGTCACTGTTGTTTACCACTCTGGATCGCTCCACAACTGAATGATTAACACTCATTTACTAGGCGTTAACCTAACCCCAAATGAGCCTCTATTTCACCTTGCATCCAAATGCATTTTATAAAAATTAATAACCATTTTGCTCACATTAGAAGCGAACACACATTATTTTCAACTAGGTAAATCATTTTTATAACAATTACTTGGATGATAGCGTAGTATCTTTATAACTAATATCTAACATTACAAGGATCTGTTATGTTTTTAGACTACTTTGCACTCGGCCTACTTATTTTCGTTGCGCTAGTAATCTTTTACGGCATCATCGTTATTCACGATATTCCCTATGAAATAGCAAAAGAACGCAATCACCCTCATCAAGATGCTATTCATGTCTCAGGCTGGGTTAGCCTATTCACCTTACACACTATTTGGCCATTTCTGTGGATTTGGGCAACGCTATGGCGTAAAGATCGCGGTTGGGGCTTCGCTAAACTCGAAGAAGAACAACACGATATTCACCATCGAGTTGATGCTTTGATCGATCAAGTCAGTACTCTTCAAGAAGAAATCGCTAAGCTTAAGCAAACTAATGCTGAACAAGCTCATTCCGAAAAAGCTCAGAACAACGCTCAAGATCAGGAGGTTAAGTAATGGATTTACTGCTGATAATGACCTACGCGGCGCTTTGTATCACCATCTTCAAAGTATTTAATATTCCGCTAAACAAATGGACAGTGCCAACAGCTGTTCTTGGTGGCGTCGTCATCATAGGTACCTTGATCCTATTGATGAACTATAACCACCCTTTCACCCAAATTGGTAACCAAGTCTACTCAACAACACCAATCGTTTCTGGTGTGAGAGGTAAAGTCATTGAAGTGCCTGTAGAGGCAAATAAACCTCTTAAACAAGGGGATATTCTTTTCAAAATCGACCCTATTCCGTTTGAAGCTGAGGTCGCAAGATTAGAGGCGAAAGTAAAAGAAGCGAGCCAAGGTGCTCTTGGGATGGAATCAGAGGTAACCGAAGCGGAGGCGGCAAAAGTCAAAGCTATCGCAGAGAGAGATAAGGCACAACGTGAATTTTCTCGTTACAAACGCGGCTATGACAGTGGAGCCTTTACTGAGCAACAATTAGACACACGCAGACAAGCTTACAAGGCATCAGAAGCCGCAGTAAAAGTTGCAGATGCCAATTTAGAACAAGCAAAAATCGCCTTGGATTCTGAAATAGGTGGTGAGAACACCGCGGTTTTGAGCTTATTAGCTGAATTACGTAAAGCTCAGTTTGACTTAGAACAAACCGTCGTTAGAGCTCCTACTGAAGGATACGTTACGCAATTAGCATTGCGTCCGGGCGTAATGGCAGTACCACTTCCTCTTGCTCCCGTGATGACTTTTGTTCACACCGAAGCTCAGTTCTATACTGCAGCATTCAGACAGAATTCATTACAGCGTCTACAACCTGGCTACGAAGCCGAATTTCTGTTCCGCGCGCTTCCTGGTAAAATTTTCAAAGGTCGTATTGATGAAGTAATTCCAGCGATTGGTGAGAGCCAATTCCAAGCTCGAGGTACTCTACTTGGTACTGAGGCACTACGTACCAGCGGTCGTGTGTTTGTTAAGTTAACCATCACTGATGACCTATCTGAATACCACTTGCCTATGGGTACTGCGGTTGAGGTTGCTGTTTATTCTGATAGCTTCACTCACGTATCAATTATGCGTAAAGTACTTATTCGAATGAAGAGCTGGCAGAATTATCTATACCTAGATCACTAAGTTACTGATACCCAAACCACTACTTTGCTTCGACCAAAACCATTAAATGGCCTGTCACAGGGCCACCAATGGACTTAACACATTGTTAAGCTAAATGAAAAAGCCAGACCAGTTCTGGCTTTTTTGTTGCTTGATTAACCACAAAGTTGCACTTTTTCCGTGATATTTACGTGTTCGGATGGAATTTTAGACATCTAGACACTTACCTTCCCTTATGGAAGGGTTCTACTGTATAATGCGCGCCTTATTTTTCATATTTGCCCAAAAAACGGTCTCATTGAGACGCATATTAATAATGGCGAATATTAGTTTTTTATTATGCTTTATCTTTCAGTATTCGAGGTTATCTATGAACTTTTCAGCTAAAACAGTCGTCGTTATTGCCATTGGCGCGGCGCTGTATGGCATTGGTGGTTTACCTATGTTTGGTGTCCCAGTGTTTGCTAACACGACATTGAAACCAGCAATGGCAGTCCTTGCACTGTTTTCTGTTCTATTTGGCCCTATTGTTGGCTTCTTGGTTGGTTTTATTGGCCACTGGGTTACCGATTTATTCGCAGGTTGGGGCGTATGGTTAACTTGGGTATTAGGCTCAGGTATCGTGGGCATGGTTATCGGTCTGTTCCCAATGGTAACCAAAAATCGCCTTCAACAGGGCGAACTTCCAATGAAGGATTTCGCGCTATTTGTCATACTTGCGCTTGTCGGTAATGTGGTAGGTTACGGCTGCTCCGCGTTCTTAGATACCATCTTATATGCAGAACCGTTCACCAAAGTATTTACTCAACTGTCTATTATCGCAGCCGGTAATACCGTCCTGATTGCGGTTGTTGGCTTCTTGATCCTAAAATCAGTCGCTAAACGCAACAAACAAAGCCGCAACCTGACTGAGGCATAAGCGCTAATGACTATAGCATTTTCGAACTTCTCTTTTAGATATGAGTCGCTGGATAAACCGACGCTAAAAAATATCAATCTAAGGATAGAGAAAGGAGAGAAAATCGTCATTATTGGACCCAGTGGTAGCGGGAAATCTACCCTAGGTCAGTGCCTAAATGGTCTGATTCCTCATGCGATTAAAGGTGAAGTAACGGGCTCCCTAGAGATCAACGGTAAGAACATTTCTGATCTTTCAATGCACGACTATACCGAGCAAGTTGGTACGGTATTACAAGATACCGACAGCCAATTTGTTGGTTTAAGTATCGGCGAAGATATCGCATTCGCGTTAGAAAATCAGTTGATGTCGAACCTTGATATGTACCCTTTGGTTAAGTCGACGGCAAAAATGGTCGACCTAGAAGATATGCTGGAGCGCTCTCCTCATGATCTCTCCGGTGGTCAAAAACAACGTGTATCGTTGGCAGGCATCCTAGTGGATGACGTCGACATTTTGCTGTTTGACGAACCTCTAGCAAGCCTCGACCCTAAAACAGGCAAGACAACTATTGAGATCATCGACCAACTTCATAAAGAAACCAACAAGACTATTGTGATTATCGAGCATCGCCTTGAGGATGTTCTACATCGCGATATTGATCGTGTGATCTTAATGGAGCGTGGTGAAATCGTCGCAGACATGACTCCCGATGAAATCTTAGCGTCCGAGCTACTTGATAAACACGGTATTCGTGAACCTCTTTATCTGTCTGCGCTTAAAGCAGCAAAGGCACCTCTGACTAGCGAAGATAAGCTTTCAAACCTCAAAGCTTTGGATTACAAAAGATTCCGCCCTTCAGTCCAAGCTTGGTTTGCTGAACGCCCAGCCCCAACTGCAGAAAAGCAGTACCAACCTTTACTCGAAGTTCATGGTCTAACTTATTCTTACGACGGCGAGAAAAACGCACTCGAAGATGTGAGCTTCAAGATTGGTAAAGGTGAGTTTGTTTCGATCTTAGGAAAAAACGGTTCCGGTAAATCAACCATCACCAAGATCATTATGGGTGTGATTGATGCCGATTCAGGCTCTTCATATCTTAATGGTCAAGACCTATCTGAACTTTCCATCTTTGAGCGAAGCCAGAAAGTCGGCGTGGTAATGCAAAACCCAAATCATATGATCTCGCATCATATGATTTTTGATGAGATAGCATTTGGTCTTCGTAACCGCGGCGTTGCAGAAGAACTTATCAAAGCAAAAGTCGAGAACGTTCTTGAGCTGTGTGGGTTAAGCAAGTTCCGCCACTGGCCGATTGAAGCACTGAGCTATGGTCAGAAAAAACGTGTAACGATCGCATCTATATTAGTATTGGAACCTGAGCTTCTGCTCTTAGACGAGCCGACGGCTGGACAAGACTATCGTAACTACACATCGATGTTGGCGTTTATTCAAAAGCTCAACCGAGAACTGGATATCACTGTGGTCATCATTTCACACGACATGCACCTCGTTCTAGAGTACACCACACGTTCAATTGTGATTGCAGACAGTAAACTCATCGCTAATACAGCCATGACTGAAGTATTCAGTCAGCCATCGCTTCTAGAGCGTGCAAACCTTTGTACGACCAGTATTTATGAACTCGCGACTATGATGAAAATCGACGATACCAATGCGTTTATGCAGTACTTCATCGATTACGAGAGAAGTTCACTATGAACGCATCAAAAGTAAAATTCGGCATCAATTACATTGACACTAAATCCCCGCTTCACGCTCTTAATGGCATCACGAAATTTGCACTTTTCTTAGCTTGGGTAACCGTAGTTCTAACCACTTTCGACCTAAGATTGATTGTTTTGCTGATTGTGACTGGCTTATATCTACTAAAGCTCACCAATGTACCTATACGCGTGTATAAGCCTTTGTTAATTGGTACGGCTAGTGTTCTGAGCTTAAACGCTTTGTTTATGTATCTACTCGCTCCACAACAAGGTGCTGAGCTTATCGGTAATGAGAACATATTGTTAACGCTACCTGGCAACTATTCGTTGAGCCAAGAGACGCTGTTTTACTTAGTCACGGTAACACTTAAGTACATGAGCATGTTCCCGATTGCGTTAATCTTTGTCTTCACTACACACCCAACTGAGTTTGCAGCTAGCCTCAACCGTATCGGTGTTCCATACAAGATTGCGTATGCGGTAAGCTTAACACTACGTTATTTACCTGAAGTTAAAAAAGACTTCATTAATATCATGCATGCTCAGCAGGCTCGCGGTGTGGAACTGTCGAAAAAGGCACCACTCATTACACGTATTAAAAATGTCGCTAAAGTTCTTGGGCCATTGATTTTTTCTAGTTTGGACAGAGCAGACGAGATCTCAAATGCAATGACACTGCGAGGTTTTGGTCGACACAAGGCACGTACTTGGTATAGCTATGCGCCTTTGAAACGTGTCGACTTTGTTTGTTTAACCGTTATTACATTAGTCGTGATACTCGCAATCACAAAGAGAGCACTCGAAGATCAACTGTTCTGGTACCCTTTCTAAACTTCGCAAACTCTACACAAACATCCCCAATACAAACAAAGGCCGCTTACTCAAGCGGCCTTTATTATTCACAAACAACAATTTACGTATAAAATATGGATAAATTATATTTTTTATACGTGATTTTTTGTTTTTTAAGGTCTATTTCCAGATAGTTTGCTAATATCCTCAATCCGTAATTTATATACAGAATGTCACACTCAATAGAGATTTGTAATGGCTCGAATTACTCAAGTACAGAAACTAGAAAATCAAATGAACTACGATGAAATCGTATTAAACCTTTTTCTGGCTGAAGGACATGAAGCATTAACTTATGCAAGGATTGCTCAAGAAATTGGCATTAGTTTAACGACGCTTCAGGGTTATTATCCATCGACTCGTGCTATCCGCTCAGTGCTTCACAAGCACATGCTATCGATTGTGATAGAGAGTCTAGACTTTGCATCGGAAGAGGTATTTGTTCAGTCTTGGCAAAATGCTTTAGATGATGAGCAGTTCCGATTCGTTATTAAATTGATGTTTTTCCATGCCTCACAGATCAAAAGTCCAGAAGCATTTAATATCAGTTCAGACGGACAGTTTCGTGAGAAGATGTTTGAAAGCTTTGGAGCCGACTCTGTTCGTATCCTTGAAACCGTAGTAGGACGTTCAATGTTCTATCTAACCAACTTTGGAACGCGGTCAAATTAGTTTTAACGCAATAAAAAGGGAGCCTAAGGCTCCCTTTTTTAGTTCTGTAATAGATTGATCAGTTTACAAACGCATTCAATTAATCAATTAACTGGCTCACAGACTCATTCAGCTTATAGCTTAGTTGAGCTTGTAGAAAACCGTCGATAACGGTGGTAAGCGTAGCTCAATCGATGTATCTAAGCCTTCACTTGCCACTTGTTCAACCTCAGCAACCGGCTTCACTTCAAAGCCGCTTCCCGCATAATCATCCGAGTCTGTATTCAACAGCAGTGAGTATTTACCCTGCGTTGGGACACCGAGGCGGAAATGTTCATGAGGAACAGGAGTGAAGTTAGATATCACTAAGACACGCTCACCTGATTCACTGATACGCTCATGAGCTAGAATACTCGCTTCTTCTGAATCTTGAAGGCGCCATTCAAAACCTTGTGGATCAAAATCAAGATCATGCATTGCTGGTTCAGAACGATATAGGTTATTCAGATCTCTGGTTAAGCTCTGTACTCCTTGGTGACGTTCATAATCAAGCAAGAACCATTGCAGTTGGTCGTCATGATTCCATTCTGCTGTCTGGCCAAATTCAGCGCCCATGAAGTTCAGCTTTTTACCCGGCTGTGCGTACATGTATCCCATATAAGCACGTAAGTTCGCCGTTTGCTGCCATTCATCACCAGGCATCTTGTTATGGATAGAGCCTTTACCGTAAACCACTTCGTCGTGAGACAGAGACAATACGTAGTTTTCGCTGTGAGCATAAACCAGCGGGAAGGTAATCGTATCGTGGTGATATTTACGATTGATTGGGTCTTCTTGAATGTAAGACAAGCTGTCGTGCATCCAACCCATATTCCACTTAAATCCGAAGCCTAAACCGCCCATAAAGGTCGGTGCCGAAACGCCAGGGAAAGCCGTAGACTCTTCGGCAATCGTCATCGCATTCGGGAAATGCTTGTAAACTTCTTCGTTCATCCACTTAAGCGTTGCGATAGCGTCATAGTTTTCGTTGCCACCGTCTGCATTCGGAATCCATTGATCATGACTGCGCGAATAATCGAGGTACAACATCGAAGCAACCGCATCAACACGGATCCCATCAATATGGAATTGTTCGAACCAGTAAAGCGCATTCGCAACCAAGAAACGACGCACATGCTCTTTGCCTAAATCGTAAATGTACGAGTTCCAATCTTGGTGCCAACCACGACGAGGATCAGGATCATGGAACAATGGCGTACCATCGAAGTTTGCTAAACCATGGTCATCACTAGGGAAGTGAGCAGGAACCCAATCAAGAACCACACCTAAGCCAGCTTGGTGACACTGGTCGACGAAATACTTGAAATCATCCGGTGAACCAAAACGACTTGTTGGTGCAAATAAACCAATAGGCTGGTAGCCCCAAGAACCGTAGAACGGGTGTTCTGAAACGGGCATCAACTCGACATGCGTATAACCAAGATCAGTCAGGTATGGGATTAATTCAGCAGCAAGTTCACGATAGTTTAGGAAATCACCTTCAGCGTTGCGTTTCCAAGAACCGGCGTGCAGTTCATAGAACGAAAGCGCTTCTTTACGTTTCTGCGTAACTGGGCGATTTTGCCACTTAGTGTCTTGCCACTCATAACGAGCGTGATCATAAGTAACAGAGGAAAATGAAGGGTACTGTTCAGAGTAGAAACCCCATGGGTCAGCTTTATGTGGCAAGCCTTCCCCATCAGGTCCTTTTAATTCAAATTTGTATTGAGCGCCTTCTTCCAACTCAGGAATGAATAGACCCCACATACCATAATCTAAGCGTTGCATTGGGTGGCGACGACCATCCCAAGCGTTGAAGTTCCCGACCAAGCTTGCCGCCGTTGCATGCGGAGCATAGACCAAGAAACGAGTACCTGAAACCTTCTGTCCATCACGCTCTAGCGTAATAAACTGAGCCCCCATGTGATGATACATATCTTTAGGTGTATGAAGCTCTTCATAGCTTGCGTACAGATCGTGGTACTGGTATGGGTCATCGATGACCTGTTCTACTCCAGCCCAGTCAACAGCGAGCTTATAATGAGTAAAACGTAAGTCTCTTTCTTGCTTAAGCACGAAACCACTTTCACCCTCTCGCGCTAACTCAATACGAGGTTCCTTTCCGACAATCAACTCAACTTTATCTGCCCCTGGAATCCATACTCTTAATGCACCTTGGTCAGAAGGTAAGTATGGCCCTAAAAATGCAAATGGGTCAGTGAAACAAGCCTGTGATAGTTGGGTATATATTTGTTTTTGCTTTGAAGTCGAACTTAGTTCCAAAACGTTTCTCCCTAACCAAACATCCAAAAAATATAATACAAAAATGCCCGCTATTAGTGCGGGCAATATAACGACGGTTTATTCTACCAGATGAGCATTCATTATTGAGTGACCGAGGTTGTAGTTTCGTACGGCGTAAGCAAAAAACCACGAACTTCCAAGCCACTCAACATCATTACTTACCTGCTTTTTCTCGAACGACAGTTAGCTTAGAAGCGATACGATTAACCCCTTCGTGTGCAAAAATTTCGTCCAAGTTCATTGATAGTTTACGACGCCAGTTAGGATACTCATCAACGGTGCCAGGAATGTTAACCGGCTTGTCCATTTCCAACCAATCTTCAAGTTGTATACTCAATAATGTTGAGCCACCAGCAGCAACGTGCAGTTGAAGTGCTTCAGCTAGGTATGAATCCATTGGTACATGAGCAGCATCGCGACCAACACCTTCAGGCAAGAAGCCATGCCATGCCACAGAATCTAAGATACCTTGCTTACACTCTAGACGGTCATCAAACAACGTTTCTAATTGTTCTGCATCTGGGTATAAACCAATCTCTTGACCCATTTTTAAGTCATCGCAGTGCCAGAAACCGCGTAGCGTTGGCATATCATGAGTACACAGTGCCGCCATTGATTGTGATGCATAGTGCTTAGGTGAGATGAAACCACCGTCGTCTTCTGATGTTTCGAAGAAAAACACTTTGTAAGAATGCACACCAGCATCAGCCAGAATGTCGACAATCTCATCAGGTACCGTACCTAAGTCTTCACCGATAACGCTACATTGATAACGATGAGATTCAAGCGCCAGAATCGACAACATATCTTGTACTGGGTAGTAGATGTACGCGCCTTTAGTAGCGTTTTCACCTTTTGGAATCCACCACAAGCGTAATAGACCTAAAACATGGTCAATACGCAACGCACCACAATGCTTCATGTTTGCGCGAAGCAACTTGATGTAAGCGTCGTAACTTGTTTCCTGAAGCACTTCAGGGTTAAGCGGTGGTAAACCCCAGTTTTGACCTAAAGGACCAAGAACATCAGGTGGAGCACCAATGCTCGCATCCATCACTAGGTTACCTTCATCGGCCCATGTTTCGCTGCCCGAATCCGCAACGCCAACAGCTAGGTCACGGTACAAACCAACCGCCATACCTTTCTCTTCTGCAAGAGACTGTGCATCGTTGATCTGGCAATCAGCTAACCATTGCAGGTACATGTATAGATGAACGTTCTCTAGGTTCTCTTTGATGTATTTCTGTGTTGCTGGGCTTTCGAATGTGCGGTACTTTTCTGGGAATACAGGCCATCCCCACATACCTGAATCTTCAGCGTGCAGCTCACCGTGCAGAGCATCAAATGCCGCTTGATGCATCAGGCTTTCACCGCCCTCTTCAACAAACGCTAAAAACGCTTGTGCACGATCGCTGTTTTTGTCTAGATGACGAGTCTCAAATTCTGCGAATAGCAAAGGCAAGATGCTCATCTTAAGCTCGGACACTTCGGTGTAATTCACCCAGTGCGCTTCACGAGCTTTTTGCAGGCGCTGTTGGAACTCCGCGCTACCTACCGTTTGTTGTGCTTCTGCACTTAATGCAAATTCAGGTACTGAGCTCACATCAATGTATAAGATGTTCAACCAACGACGTGAGGACGGGCTGTATGGGCTCGCGCCTTCTGGGTTCGCTGGGAATAATGAGTGAATTGGGTTCAAGCCTACAAAATCACCACCGCGAGACGCGATATCAGCAACAAGCTGTTTTAGGTCGCCGAAATCACCAATGCCCCAGTTGTGCTGAGTTCTTAGTGTGTACAGTTGAACACTTGGTCCCCAAAGCTTTTTGCCTTGCTCGATTGGTGACTGCTTGAAACACGCTTTTGGCGTAATGATCAATGTCATCTCGTAAGGCTTCTTACGGCGCTTACGGCTCACAATGAGCTTGTGATAACCCCATGCCAAATCACTTGGCAATGCAAACACTAAAGGGCCACCCTCTGCGCGCTCATCACGAACGACTTGAGATTGAAGATAGCCTTCAAGTACCTCTCCTTGCTCGGTTTCTAAGCGCCAGCTAAACTCGCTTTCACGAGCACTTACACCTAGATTAAGCGCCACTTCTACTGGCTCACCATCACGCAAGACAAGAACTGGGTCTAGTACATCTTTTTTGTGTTTTCTTTCTGCTGATTTTAGCAGTGCATCATCGCTGCTTGTATCGTAGCCCAATGAAGCCAATAGAGACGTGATTGTCTCATCTGATACTTGTGCTTCATCGCCCCACGCACTAACGTAACTGTCGGCAATATTTGCCATTTCTGCGACTTGTTTTAATACGGTCTGTTCTTTCATCGCTCTCTCCGAAAACGTTCTAACGCTTTCAATTTTGTAGGGTTGTTATTTAATCTTTTGCTCATCAATTAGCTTATGAGCCACTCAGTTTATAAGCCGTTAATTTGTAAACTACTGGTTTGCTCACAAGTTAATTGAGCCAAGGCAGAAACTGCCTTGGCTACTTTGGAGCTATTAACGGTTAACCGCTTCAAGTTTCCAAATGTTGTTCACGTAATCGCGGATTGAGCGGTCTGATGTGAACTTACCAACCAATGCAGTGTTAAGAATCGCTTTCTTAGCCCAACCTGCTTGGTCTTTGTATTGCTTGCTCATGTCTTCATGTGCTTTCACGTAAGACGCGAAGTCAGCAAGACATAGGTATGGGTCACCACCGTCTAGCAGGCTATCAAACGTTGCACGTAGAAGACCTGGTTGACCTGGAGAGAACTCATCGCCAGTCAGTAGATCTAGAGATGCTTTCAGTAGTGGGTCTGCATTGTAGTAGTCGTAAGGGTTGTAACCTTGAGCTTGCAATGCCACAACACCATCAACGTCTAGGCCGAAGATGTAGATGTTTTCATCGCCAACTTCTTCACGAATCTCAACGTTTGCACCATCCATCGTACCGATAGTTAGAGCGCCGTTAAGTGCCATCTTCATGTTGCCCGTACCCGATGCTTCTTTACCAGCTAATGAAATTTGCTGAGAAACGTCTGCTGCTGGAATAATAATTTCAGCCATGCTTACACGGTAGTCAGGAATGAATACCACTTTCAACTTGTTACCGATGCGAGGATCGTTGTTGATCTTCTCTGCAATCTTGTTAACCGCGAAGATGATTTCTTTTGCTAGGTGGTAACCCGGTGCTGCTTTCGCTGCGAAGAAACATACGCGTGGCTCACACTCGAAACCAGGTTCGTTAAGAATACGGTGGTACAGAGATAGAATGTGTAGCAAATCTAGGTGTTGACGCTTGTATTCGTGTAGACGCTTGATTTGAACGTCGAAGATAGCGTTAGTATCTAGCTCGATACCCATGTTCTCTTGAACCCAATCAGCAAGGCGCTGTTTGTTTTCTTTCTTAACAGCCATGAATTCTTTTTGGAATTTCGCGTCTGTTGCAAACTTAGCGATGCCTTCAAGCTGCTCAAGTTTTGCTGGCCACTCAGTACCGATCTTGCCCGTGATTAGCGTAGATAGACCTGGGTTACAGAACTTCAACCAACGACGTGGCGTGATGCCGTTCGTTACGTTAGTCAGTTTACCTGGGAAGATTTCGTTGAACTCAGGGAACAAGTCTTTCTTAACCAATTGAGAGTGAAGCGCAGCTACACCGTTTACTTTGTAAGAACCGATCACACATAGGTTTGCCATGCGAACCATGCGGTGGAAACCTTCTTGGATGATAGAAAGCTTCGCTTGCTTCTCACCGTCACCAGGCCACATCTTGCGAACTTCTTGCATGAAGCGGTGGTTGATTTCAAAAATGATTTCCATATGACGAGGAAGTAGACGCTTAATTAGCGACTCAGACCAAGTTTCTAGAGCTTCTGGAAGCAGTGTGTGGTTCGTGTATGCGAACGTGTGAGCACTGATTTCCCAAGCTTGATCCCAAGTTAAACCTTTCTCATCGATCAGAATGCGCATCAATTCAGGGATAGCGATAGTTGGGTGCGTATCGTTCAGTTGAATCGTTTCTTGCTTAGGAAGGTCTTCTAGAGAGAAACCTGCTGCTTCGTGACGACGTAGAATATCGCGAACAGACGCTGCTGAGTGGAAGTACTGCTGCATTAAACGCAGAGTTTTACCTTTCTCGTGGTTGTCGTTCGGGTAAAGAACCTTAGTGATGTTACCTGCATCGATTAGCGAGTGTTGCGCTTCGAAGTAGTCACCATTGTTGAAGCTTGCTAGTGAGAAAGGTGCAATTGCCTGACATTCCCAAAGACGCAGCGGGTACACCGTATTTGACTCGTAACCTACGATAGGTAGATCCCAAGGCATTGCTTTCACTTCCATACCTGGAACCCAAGTACGTACTTCTTTACCGTCGATGTATTCAACTTCAACATGACCGTAGAAACCAATGTGCTGTGCTAGTTCTGGACGAGCAACTTCCCAAGGGTAACCTTCAACACCACGCCACGCGTCTGGTGCTTCTTGTTGACGACCATCTTGGAAAGACTGTTTGAATAGACCGTATTCGTAGTGAAGACCGTAACCGACTGTTGGGTATTCTTGAGCGGCACAAGAATCCATGAAACAAGCAGCAAGACGACCAAGACCACCGTTACCTAGTGATGGGTCGCGCTCTTCTTCTAGAAGGTCAGTTAGGTTTTGACCTAACTCTTCCATTGCGTGAGTGATTTGCTCGTATAGGCCCATGCTGATTAGGTTGTTACCTGTTAAGCGGCCAATCAAAAACTCTAATGAAAGGTAGTTAACGCTCTTTGCGTTCTTAATTTTTTCGTCATTTTCAGTTTCTAGCAGGTCGAATGTTGTTAATTCTGCTAACGCACGGCCCATTGCTAGGTACCATGTACGGCTATCTGCATTTTCAATTTTTGTTGCGTATGTTGCAGATAAATGTTTCTTAACGCTCTCTTGGAACGACACTTTATCGAAAGTTTTTTGCTGAGTTGGTTTCATTTCAGAAATCTCGCTTTTAATAGTTCTAATTCATCTGTGACATATCGTGCATGGTCACCATTAACTAAACATCCTCCCGGCCGTACGACTAACTAGGAGTAGATGGGAGGGCGTAGGGGGCGTACCAACAATTGGTTAGTGATCTGACTCTCATGTTCTGACTTAGAACAAAAACTTGGAGTGACTGAGATCACAAGCTCCCGTTCGATAACTTAACTCCAATTGATGTGACTTTTATTTAACCCATTTGAAGTTATTGCCAAATCTGATATTCAGATCACGAAAATATTTTTTGTATCTCACCTTTTGCATAAAATCTTGTGTATCAAAGGACAAAATCACAGACACAAACCACCCCGCTAAGTGAGCAAAGTCACAAATAAAGGGCGTAGAACACTAAAAACATGCAGGAGTGCAAGGTTTCTGAAGAGGATCATAGTCGGTATCGTTTTGCTTCACGTAGTATGAGCGAAGACTTAAGTAATTAGGCTAATGTCATTGGACCGTACTCAACGATAGATTGAGATAATCCAGAGCATAAGCCACGGAATAGGTGAAAAACTTCGACATGTGGATCCCTTCGAAACTGACTCGTCCCGGCCGCTTACATAATGCAATACTGCGACCGAGAGTGCTCGATCTGCTCCAGAACGCAGATTGCTATAAGCTAGTATTGTTCCGCTCTCCAGCGGGATATGGCAAAACCACCATGGCTGCACAATGGCTGGTAGATAAACCCAATGTAGGTTGGTACAGCATCGATGATAGTGACAACGATGCATTCCGTTTCATCAACTACCTACTGCAAGCACTTAACAAAGCAACTCAAAATGCGTGTCCTAATGCCCAAAAGTTGGCAGAAAAACGACAATTTTCATCACTGCATTCTTTATTAAGTGAAGTGTTTGCTGAAATGTCCGAATTCCATCACGAATGTTTTCTTGTGTTGGATGACTACCATTTGGTCAACAATGATGACATTCATGAAGCGATGCGCTTTTTCCTCAAACACATGCCCGACAATCTAACTCTCGTCGTGACAAGCCGCGGTACGCCACCTCTTGGCACCGCTAACCTCCGAGTGCGCGACTTGATGATAGAGATAGGTAACGACTCTCTGGCTTTCGATACAGAAGAGACCACTCGCTTTTTTAATCAACGCGTCGCCGATGGCGTTGATGACACCACTGCAGGTAGTATCTGTACTTATGTAGAAGGTTGGCCCTCTGCACTTCAACTTATTGCGCTTCAAGCGCAGCATCAAAAACGCACACTTGCTCAGTCAGCCGAATCGTTCTCGCACTTTAACCATGCTCATCTATGGGACTATTTGGTTGAAGAAGTGTTTGATCTGTTAGATAAAGAGACACGACAGTTCCTGATGCAATGTTCCGTACTTGATCACTTCAATGACGAATTGGTCTGCGCGCTGACACAACGTGAAGACGCACTGGGAATGATCGAATCACTCAACCGATTCGGTTTGTTCATCTACCCTCTCGAGGGCGAAAAAAACTGGTACCGCTTCCATAACCTGTTTGGTGAGTTTCTAGCGCACGAACGCCAAGCACGAATTCCTCAGCAAGAAGCAGAATTGCATCGAAGTGCAGCCAAAGCATGGATCAAACAGAAAACGCCTCATCAAGCACTGCGACATGCACAGCGAGCCGAAGATCCTGAGCTGATCATCCAAATACTGACAGAGCACGGCTGGCCAATGTTCAACCAAGGTGAGTTGTCTTCGCTAGAGATGGCGATCAAACAGTTGACCACAGATCAGCTTTACAGTGAGCCAAAACTATCCATGTTACGTGCGTGGCTTGCACAAAGTCAGCACCGCTATGATCAAGTAGGCACATTACTTGAAGAAGCCGAGACTCAGTATCAAGCTCGAAACATCGAACTGGATACTCAGCAGCAAGGGCAATACAACGCCCTGCGCGCGCAAGTCGCCATCAATAGTAATGAACCTGAAAGAGCACTGGAATTGGCAGAGCTTTCACTAAGCCAGTTAAACACCACGGTTTATCGTAGCCGCATTGTGGCAACGTCTGTTGTCGGCGAAGTAAACCACGTAATGGGTAACCTCAGTCGTGCGCTGCCTATGATGCAACAGACCGAGAAACTCGCACGTCAATATCAGGTTTACCACCAAGCGCTGTGGGCGATTCTGCAACAGAGCGAAATATTGATTGCTCAAGGTTATGTTCAAGCTGCATTCGAGCTGCAAGACAGTGCGTTCAAATTGATTGAAGAGCATCAGTTGCAATACGTGCCACTGCACGAGTTCTTGCTTCGTGTACGTGCGCAGATATTCTGGTGTTGGAACCGATTAGATGAAGCAGAAGAGTGTTGTTACAAAGGTTTAGATATCCTTGGTCATCACTCACCGAGCAAACACTTGCACAGTTACTCAATGCTGGCTCGTATCTCGCTGAGTCGTGGTGAAATTGATAAAGCATCAAAGTTTATCGACCAAATTCAGCACTTATTACGTCAATCCACTTACCATGTAGATTGGACAGCAAACGCCTCTCTTTCTTTGATCCTATTCTGGCAAGTAAAAGGCGATAAAGAATCTATCCGTGACTGGCTAAATGTGGCCGTTCGACCTGAATCAGCAAGTAACCACTTCTGTCAGCTTCAGTGGAGAAACATTGTTCGTGCTCACATCATTCTTGAGCAATACGAAGACGCAGAAGAAGCATTGGCGTTCTTGAAAAGTGAAGCACAACGCTCTCACCTTGTGACTGATACCAATCGAAACTTGATTGTTGAAGCGGTGCTGCGCACCCAAATTAACGACGAAGATAGTGCACGCCTGCTTCTTGAAGAAGCCCTACATATGACCAATCAAACGGGTATGGTCGGTAACTTCTTGGTAGATGGTGGCACTATTGGTCATATCCTAGATAAGTTGAGCAATAAGCCTGGTTTAGGGGATTTAGAACGTCATCGTGCTCAACAGATCATGAAAGATATCTCAACCACCCAACGTAGCCGCTCGGTTCACTTTGACGAAGACTTTGTCGAGAACTTGGTGAACCACCCGAATATTCCTGAGCTTGTGCGTACTAGCCCACTCACCCAACGTGAATGGCAAGTGCTTGGCTTAATCTATTCTGGCTTTAGTAATGAGCAGATAGCCCAAGAGTTGGATGTTGCGGGTACCACAATCAAGACTCACATTCGAAACCTTTATCAAAAGCTCAATATTGCAAACCGTAAAGAAGCGATCAGTACTGCTGAGAACTTATTGCAGTTAATGGGGTATTAAAGCAGATTCGAGATTCGAGATTCGAGA
This sequence comes from Vibrio sp. L3-7, assembly GCF_963898195.1. NCBI lineage: Bacteria > Pseudomonadati > Pseudomonadota > Gammaproteobacteria > Vibrionales > Vibrionaceae > Vibrio > Vibrio sp. L3-7. Next base: position 326,045 of record NZ_CAWQUW010000023.1, read on the forward strand.
TTCGAGATTCGAGATTCGAGATTCGAGAAAGTATGAGCTAGTCGCCGATGGTGGCTAGCTTTTTTTTGTTTTGAACTTAGAAAAGAAGAAAAACGAAGATAGACAAATGACAGACAAAAAAATAGCCAACCGCAATAATCGCGATTGGCTCTATATATTTGTGAACAAATCAATAGGTTCACTAACAACGTCAGTTGGCTAGGTGACCCTCGGCTTAAGAAGGGTCAATTAATATAATGCAGTTAGCGTGCCAACTTTTATTCGACGTTTTATAAGCCCTGCATCGCATAAAAACCGACAATTTAACATGCGAATTGCAAAGTGCATTTGCATAATGCAACCAAGATGCAATATTGATAAGAGACCTGTTTCATCACTGGGCATTACTGATAGATTACTAAGTGGTTGTATTGTAAATATTAGGCAAACGTTCACTTCAACTTATTCCCTAACAATTTCAAAGGGAATAAAAGCTCTTGAACAAGGGCATATTCATACTTTTTTTACACTAAAGTTTGTATACTGCACAAAATCACACTCAACTCTATGAAGCAATGAACTACTTAAGTACTTTTTTCAAAGGCATGGCAATGGGCGCAGCCGACGTTGTCCCTGGCGTGTCAGGCGGGACCATCGCATTCATTACTGGTATCTACGATACGCTGCTAGAAAGCATTCGAAGAATTAACCCTAGCGTACTTGGCTTATGGAAACGTGGAGGCTTCAAGGCCGCGTTTAGCCACATCAATGGTTTTTTCTTAATCTCATTGTTCGCGGGCGTTTTCACCAGCATCGCGACATTTGCGAAACTCATCTCTTGGCTATTGGTCACGCACCCTGTTCCTTTATGGTCGTTCTTCTTTGGCCTTATCTTGGTGTCGGTTTTCCATATTCTTAAGCAAGTAGAAAAGCGCGATATGATTCGATTCGTGTTTTTGCTGCTTGGTGTTGCCTTCGCATACAGCATCACCGTGCTTAAACCTCTGCAAATGGAACCAACCAGCATCAACATCCTAATCGCGGGTGCAATTGCGATTTGTGCGATGATTTTGCCTGGCATCTCAGGCAGCTTTATTCTGCTATTGATTGGCATGTATGGACCGGTTCTTGGCGCAGTTAAAGAGTTTCAAATCGATGTACTTGCACTATTCCTTGGTGGTTGTGTCATCGGTTTATTGACCTTCTCACATGTGCTCTCTTGGTTATTACGCTCATTCCGAGATTTCACGTTAGTGTTCTTAACCGGTTTGATGATTGGCACGCTACCAAAGATTTGGCCTTGGAAAGAAACCATCAGCTGGCGTATCAACTCGAAAGGCGAAGAAGTTCCTCTGCTCCAAGAGAACTTATCACCTTTCAACTTTGAAGCGGTGACTGCTCAACCGTCTCAACTTACATTGTCTATTGTGATGATGTTAGTGGCAATTGCGTTGGTTCTTGGACTTGAAAAGTTCGGAGAGCGTAACGCGAATTAACCAATCAGCGCCCCTTTGAGCAAACTTAAGAATCGGTGAGTCTAATAAACATTAAGCTCAACACCCTTCTTATATAGATAAAAGCGAAGCCTATGGCTTCGCTTTTTTAGTTCTACAATACGCACAAAATTGCTTTTTGATACAAGCACGTTACGAGGGGTGTGATAACATCGCCGCTCTTATAAAATTAGATGAGAACACGACATGCACCCAGCATTAAAGGTGGTGGCTCTTGGCATTGCTCTCGTGGCAGGTTTTTATGGGCCGCAAGTATTTCAAAAATTTAAGTCGGTCATTGAGCACTCAACTGCCGAAGTCAACTTGGATGACTACTGCATGCTTTCAACCATATCGTGTGAGCAGGAATCCATTTCAATGTCGCTTGATCGCGAAACCGCGCAACCTCTTCTACCCACCAAGATAAAGGTCGTTTGGGAAGGTGCTGCATCGGAGACACTGATGTTATCGCTCACCGGTTTAGAAATGGAAATGGGATCAGCGCGTTTTCAATTGAAGAGCATTGGCAATAATACCTATGAAGGTGAAGTGATTTTACCTGTATGTACTTTAGATAAAATGACATGGGTCGGTGAACTCACTGATGGTGTCGATACTGTAAACCCTGCAATAAGGATGGCAAGATGAGTAGAAATTGGTCGTTAGCATTGGTTGTCGCTTTTGTACTTGGCTTTGGTGTCAAAAGCTATCTTGATGGGCAAAACGAAGTTCAAGAACAACACGCTGCAAAACAAGAGCTCTCCGCAACGACTCTTTTCGGCAAAGACAACCAGCCGACGGAAATCTTTGACCAAACCGATGACAGAATTCGTATCGTTTATTTCGGTTTCACACGTTGCCCGGATGTGTGCCCGACTTCTCTGGCTATGTTAGCCGGAGCACTTAACCAAGTCTCTGATGAAGCAAAAGCAAAGATTCGCCCGATGTTTGTTTCTCTTGACCCTGAACGTGATGCCGCTGAAGCCTCGTATGAATACGCGCAATACTTCCACCCGATGATGGAAGGATTAAGTGGTCCATTGGATGTGACAACAACGCTTGCGCATAACTACGGTGTTATTTTCAGAAAGACCAAGCTTGAAGGTTCAGAGTTGGAATACACCCTAGACCACAGCTCATATTTCTATTTTTTAAAGCCCGACGGTACTTTGATTACCAAAGTACCGCACACGTTGACACCAGCGCCAATTGTTGAGGCCATCAACAAGTTAACACGCTAACGTACCCAGTCATCAACGACCAGGAACAACGTGTAAAAAAATAAAGAACTTAACTAATAAAGTTCGAACAAAAAGTCAGGTCCCAGACCAAAAATATAAAAATTAAGGACAACAACATGAAGTTAAAAGCACTTGCTCTAGCAGGCTTATTGCTCACCCCTTTTGCTCAGGCTAGTAGCGATATTATGGTTCATGACGCGTACGCTCGTGCAACCCCGCCTTCAGCAGTGAACAGCGCGGTGTTCACGACTCTGATGAACCACAGCGATAAAGATCGCGCTATTGTTTCTGCAACAACACCTGCAGCAGGTAAAGTAGAACTTCATGATGTAATCATGGATGGCGATGTTATGAAAATGCGCCAAGTTCAAGAGATCACCATCCCTGCGAACGGCCAAGTTGAACTTAAACCAGGTAGCCTACACATCATGTTGTTCGACCTAGCAAGCAGCCTAAAAGAAGGTGAGCAAATCGAGATGACACTGACCTTCGCCAATGGTGAAACACAGATCTTCGATGCACCAGTGAAGAAAGTGATGAGCGGCATGAAAAAGATGAATCACGATCATCATTAATCGTATTCACAATTGATAAAATAATTTAAGCCACGATGACTTCTCGCCATCGTGGCTTTTTGTTAAACTGAGTTCGCTTTTTATTCAAAGCCTGAACACATTAATAATCCAAGGAGAATAAAAGATGATTGTAATCAAAACACTAAAACTGGTAGTAAAAGTAACGCGTTAATTTGTTTGGTTAATCCAACTTAAATACCGATCGACCAACATCTCGTCACCCGTGACTACCGCACACTTTTACCCGGTTTATTGTTGATCATAAGTGATCAATATATGCATGCCTGTAGCGCATGACTCAATCCGGGGTCCTATCTATTTGAATTCGACCCAAACTCAAAACATTTTTGACGTCTCGACGCTTTTTGATCTCATCAATGCTATTGATCTCATTAACAACCTGAGATCTCACAAGAAGTTAATGCTCTCATAAGACTTTAATACTCTGATAAGAAAGAAAGCTCGCACGTCTGGGTAAATAAACATGAATTCACAAACTGCATTTTCTCATCCAATGTCACTTCAACAGCTTGGATGGCAACCTGTATTTCAGCAACAACTGACACTCGAAGACTATGACCACTCTGTCATTGCTCGTATTACCGCGCACCATCGCAGCGGCTATATTCTTGCGTCAGAACAAGGCGAAATCGTTCTACCCGTTCATCAAAACCAACCCTCAATGACGGTTGGCGACTGGGTGATATTAAACGCTGATCGACAATTTGACCGCTTGTTAGAACGTCAATCGCTATTCAGCCGAAAAGCTGCCGGCAGTCGTGTAGCTGAACAGTATATTTCAGCCAATATCGACACCGTGTTTATTGTGGTCTCGCTAAACAATGACTTTAATCTGAGCCGCATCGAACGCTATCTAGCACTCGCCAACGAGGCACAGGTTGAAGCGGTTATCGTACTTACCAAGAAAGACTTGTGTGACGACTACCAAGACAAAGTACAACAAGTTCAAAGCTTAGATGCCATGCTCATGATCGAAGCGGTGAACAGCCTCGACCAAGACTCTACGCAGGTATTGTCGCCGTGGTGTAAAACAGGAAAGACCGTCGCTTTAATGGGGTCATCCGGCGTTGGTAAATCGACACTCGTGAACTCGTTACTTGGCGAAACTCAACAAGAAACGAGCGGCATACGTGAAGACGACAGCAAAGGTCGACACACCACGACATCACGTTCACTGCACTTGCTAACGTCGGGCGGTTTATTGCTCGATACGCCTGGCATGCGAGAGTTACAACTCGCCGATTGTGCTGAAGGGGTGAGTGAAACCTTTTCTGATGTCGAAGAATTGGCGATGCACTGCCGTTTCTCTGATTGCAGCCACGAATCCGAGCCTGGGTGCAAAATACGTAAAGCGATTGAAAATGGTGAGCTGTCTGAAAGAAGATTTACCAACTATCAAAAGCTATTGAGGGAGCAAGCCAGAAACGGGGCATCATTGGCTGAACAACGTGCGAACGGTAAACAACTTTCTAAGATGTACAAAACCGTGCAATCAGAGAGCCGCAATCTTAAGAAAGCTTCCGACTAAACCTTTAAAGTTAAAGACTATAAGCTTTATTTGAAACGACTTAGCCCTATCCTGTTAATCAGGTGGGGCTTTTTTATTTCAATTTGGTATCTGTATGACTATTTCTGAACACAATGATTTTACCAATAGCCGTTTACATACCCAAACGCCCAGAACATTGCCCCTTAAAAATATCAACGAGTAGATTTATAGCTCAACGTGAATACATTTATTTAACATTTAGCTCTAAAAACACCACGCGGCGCAAACAATCACCCTAAAAGTAAACTATTCCTAGACACACTCTTAGATCCCGCTAATATGACCGCCCATTCCACTAGTGTATAGTTGGAATTGGTACAACTTTATAAAAAAATATATCACTATAATAATTTAACAATTGCAGGTATTTTATGCAAAACAACAACATGCTCGCCCGCATCGCTCGTGGGAACCTTGTCCTACAGATCCTTGCCGGTATTGTTTTCGGTGTCGTTCTCGCCATGGTTTCTCCTTCAGCAGCTCAAGACGCAGGTCTACTAGGTAGTCTGTTTGTTGGTGCTCTGAAAGCTGTTGCCCCAATTTTAGTATTCATTCTTGTTGCAGCTTCTATCGCAAACCAAAAGAAAGGTCAGCATACTCACATGCGTCCAATCATTGTGCTTTACCTGATTGGTACGTTCTCTGCTGCACTAACTGCGGTAGTTCTGAGCTTCATGTTCCCAACCACTTTGACACTGGTTGCTGGCGCTGAAGGTGCTAACCCTCCTCAAGGTATTGCTGAAGTTCTTCATACTCTTCTATTCAAGCTTGTAGACAACCCAGTAAGTGCGCTAATGAACGCGAACTACATCGGTATTCTTGCTTGGGCTATCGGTCTTGGTCTTGCACTGCATCACGCATCTGCAACAACTAAAGCCGTTTTCGAAGATCTAAGCCAAAGTGTTTCGCACATTGTGCGCTTCATTATTCGTCTTGCGCCATTCGGTATCTTCGGCCTTGTTTCGACTACGTTCGCAACAACCGGTTTTGATGCTCTGGCAAGCTACGGTCAACTGTTAGCGGTTCTACTTAGCTCAATGCTGATCATCGCACTTGTGGTTAACCCACTGCTTGTATTTATCAAGACAAAGCAGAACCCATACCCGCTTGTACTTCAATGTATCCGTGAATCAGGTGTAACGGCATTCTTCACTCGTTCAAGCGCTGCAAACATCCCAGTGAACATGAACCTTTGTAAGAAGCTAAACCTAGATGAAGATACTTACTCGGTATCGATTCCTCTAGGCGCAACGATCAACATGGCGGGTGCTGCAATCACCATCACTGTGTTAACGCTTGCTGCTGTTCACACAATGGGTATTGAGATTGATATCTTCACAGCAATCCTACTAAGCCTAGTCGCTGCAATTTCAGCATGTGGCGCTTCAGGTGTTGCAGGTGGTTCACTACTATTGATTCCACTAGCATGTGGCCTATTCGGTATCTCGAACGACGTAGCGATGCAGGTTGTTGCGGTTGGCTTCATTATCGGTGTGATTCAAGATTCAGCTGAAACAGCGCTTAACAGCTCAACAGACGTAGTGTTCACTGCTGCTGTATGTAAAGCTGAGCAAAACAAAGCTTAATTAGCTATTGGCTATTAGTAGTCATTAGCCTTTGGCTCTAAGCTCTAAGCTCTAAGCTCTAAGCTCTAAGCTCTAAGCTCTAAGCTCTAAAAGCAAATCGCATATAAACAAAAAGGGAAGCTTCTGCTTCCCTTTTTGTTGTTCTTGTCTTCTAGATTCCCGCTAGAGTTTCAGTGAATTAATAACTATTGTCACTCTACGGATAGCCTACTTTTGTCGATGAGCTACGTAACCAAAGTTCTAGATCTTAGTGATTATTCTTCCAGCTAGGTTCAACTGCAGACTGACTAAAATCCAAAGAACCGTTGTTAGTATTTGTTAGCTTATCTGGCGATGTTTGGTTATTCGCTGAAGGTTGAGCTGAGTTCTGACTCTGGTTTACTGTACCGTTATCTTGATTAGCAGTCGCCTTCGCTTGTTGGCTGAAATCTACATTAGAACCTTGCTCACTCTGAGCTTGTGTTTTCGAGTTACTGCTCTCCGTTCCTAGCTCATCTATATCTTCATCTGATGCCTCCTTCACTTTCTTAGGAATAGGCACATTACGCTTATAGAGTTTGTTGAGCGCTTTAACAATTGAGTGCTTGGTGATCGCTTCTTGCGTTAGCTTGGTCATTATCGGCTTAGTCAGAGCCTGCAAACCCACTACTGCATCCACACCAAGGTCGCCCCCAACTTTGTCTCGTAATTGCTTGGCTTCTGAATAGCCAAAGTGAGCTGATAAAAATAGCCAGATATAAGCAATAGCACTGCCATGTTCACCATGGTCAATCCAAGCTTCACCAGCTCTAAACATTGCTTCTGAATTGTTCTTCTCAGCTGCAGTTTCAAACCAGTACACTGCCTCTCCGTGATTAGATTCCACGCCGACGCCGTTCAAATAACATGTACCAAGCTTGATCTTGCCGTCTAAACTGTTTTTTTCTGCTGCCTTGCGATACCACTCAACTGCGCTTTCTGCTGAATAATCTGAGTTTTCTTTGTCTAAGCACCAGTCGCCGATAAACAGCATTGCTTCGGTATTTCCCCCCGCCGCCGACTCTTCGATGTAGGTGTAACCCTTAGGGATATTCTTATCCGTACCACGACCAAACACGAGCGCTTTGCCCATCTCGAATTTCGCAACCAGATCGTTATCGAGTGCGGATATCGCAAGCTGCCAAAAGTTGGCTTTTTCTCTTAAAATCAGGTCTTCTTTGCGCTTCATACTGAGACGAACAACGCCATACATACCGTTGATATTATCTAAATGAGCAGCTTTGTCGTACCAATACAAAGCTTCCTTAATATTGCCACGCTCAGCCTCTTTCGCTAAATACAGAATTGATGGCGTATGCCCTGTTTCAGCCTTAAAGTGGCGCTCTTTTTGTTCTTGTATTCGAGCTTTTTCAATCGCCTTTCGGTAAGCAACTGCTCGCGCTTTTCGCTCTTGTTCCAGTCGCTGCTTTCTTAGCGATAAAGAAATCAGCCAAACGGCCACAAGTATTAACGAAAGAGCCGTCGCACCAATTGCGATTCCCATTGTACTCATAAAATATATTAACCTAACTCGGCTGATACAAATCTCGATATCGAGGTGTCATCAACCATAGTGAATGTTTCGAATTACAGGGAAAAGTGTCGTTATTGACACGTTCCGCCCCAAAATGAACTTAGTTCAGTATCTCAGGAATACATAGCGATAAAAAGCCTGCAGAGACCTATCGTTATGCGCTCCCCAAATGGTGTGATCTTGCTTCAATACAGGGTAATTTTGAAGACCGGTTGCGTCAGAAAAAATCTGAAAAACGATCGCAATCTTGGCGTGTTTCTTTTCGCAGCGTCACATACTATCGTTATATCGTTATATCGCTATATCGTTAGTTCAACTGTCCATAGACGTAAGCAAGCTCGGCAACTGTCTTCGCAGAGAATTTCTTCATCAAACTCGCTCGGTGTACTTCCACCGTTCTCACTGCAATACAAAGTGCATCGGCAATTTTCTGGTTGCGCTTGCCATCAATGATCTGCTCAAGAATGTCTATTTCGCGCTCGGTTAAGGAAGCATAGGCTTGGCGATACACATTCATATGTAAATGCTTCTGAGAAGCGTCTAATCCTTTCTTGATCGCCTCAGCCAGTTCTCCGCCTTTAACCGGTTTTTGAAAGAAGTTCACCGCACCAGCTTGCAACGCTTCAACCGCCATTGGCACATCACCGTGACCCGTTAGATAGATAACCGACAGTGGGCTCTGCGCTTTCACCATCAACTCATGAACTTGCTGCCCTCTCATTTCAGGCATTCTGCTGTCTAACACCACACATCCAGCAACACTCAAGTCGACTGAATCCAGAAAGCTCGGGCCATCTTCATAAGCTGTCACCGTAAAATCATGCTCTTCCAATAAGAACACTAATGAGTCACGCATTGACTCATCGTCATCAACCACATAGACCGGCAACGTTTGATGAAGTTCAGACATAACAAGATTCCTTATGAATCATTTGAAAGAGAAAAAGGTAACGTCACTGCAACGTGACAGCCATGAGGAGTCAATGATTTGATGGCCATTTGGCCGCTGTGGTCTTCAATCACGTCTTGGCAAATCGCAAGCCCTAAACCCAAGCCATTTTCTTTGCTACTCACGAAGGCTTGAGTGACTTGTTGCTCGGTGAAATCTAAGCCCGTGCCGTTATCGATAACCGACAGCATCATTTTATCCGGTTGATACTCGGTAATCACTTTAATTGTCGATGGTTCGTTGTTTTTGTTATCAATATCAGACGTAGCGCTTTGTTCGCGATGCTGTTGAGCATTACACGCATCAGTCGCATTGTTTATCAGGTTTACAATCACTTGCTGCAATCCCACCGGGTCAACATGCAGCTGGATAGGCTTACCTACAGCGTAGCGCTCAATGGTTATCTTGTGTTTCTCTAATCGAAATTGCAGTAGCTCGATGGTATCTGTAAGAAGCACTTCTATATCAGTTTGAGATTTATCTGATGAGCGTTTTTTGATCATGTTTCTTAAGCGCTGGATGATCGCATCAGCACGGTCCACTTGAGACTGGATCTTCTCAAATACAGGCTCTATGTCAGTCAGCGGTTTGTTCTTCGAAATCCGCAGTAAACCGCCTTCGCTGTAGTTGCGAATAGCCGCCAAAGGTTGATTGATTTCGTGTGCCAAACTGCTCCCCAACTCACCGACTACCGCGATACGTTGAGAATGTTCGAGCTGCTCACTCTTACTTTTTAATTTGTGCAGTGTGGCTTCCAACTGTTTTTTGCTACGGCTGAATTTATACTCCAACCAAAAGTGATAGGCATTCAGAAACACAACTAACAAAAAGAACGCCCAAGCCCACTGTTGATTGTACTTAAGCCAGATTAGCGCTTCTTTCCACCAAGGTTGTTGCAGCGGGTGCATGTCGAGTTGCTGATAAAGCTTGTCGATTGAAAGCAGGCTTGTCGGTGACGTCCAGCCCGATGCATTCGCTGCAATGGCTGGCGCACTGCTTTTTGGCATCGCAAATAACACCTGACTCATTTGTTTCGCCAGTGCCGAAGAAGCCCGCTCTGTTTTGGCAAACGACCAGTTAGGGTACAACGGCGTAGACACCTGACATCGAAAACCTTCAGGCGCTTGGTTTTCAATCACTCGATATTGTCCCGCCACCAGCAAACCCTCACTGATCATGCTCTCAACCAAACAAGCAGGCACCACAGCCGCTTCAATGTACCCTTCTCGCAGTTGGTACAAGCTGGCATCAATAGGGAAACCTAAAAATTGGGTATTAGAGAAAAAGCGGTTGGGATTAAGCCCTTGTTGCATCACTTGATAACGCATGGTGAGATAACCACCGAATGCATTTTCCGATACCGCCGCAATCGGCTTACCGCTCAGTTGTTCAAAAGAGATATAAGGCGACATTCTTCTCACAACCAGGGCGGAACCAATGCTGCGTGTATTACTGGCGCCTTGAGCTTCAACGTTATGACTGGTCATGGTCGCCATCCAAGAAAGCGCATACTGGCGTCCTAATCGAACCGCCTGACCTGGATTAGTAATAACAAAATCGACAGTGACTCCTTTCACCGCTTCAGCCATCTCTTCCAAATTGAAAGGCTTGAGGACAAAGTGCTTACCCGCAATACGCTCAGACAACCAATCCATTGTCGGCTGCCAACGCTGTTGAGCGGAAAGCTTACCTCGAGTCGCCAACACGCCAACCTCGATAACCTGATCGGGTTCATCTGTGTTTTGGCTTGAGCTTGGGGCTACTATCGCTTGTTCAGATTGAGCTGCTAAACACGCACCCGCGGTTAGGCTCAACCAACAAAGGACAACGATTGTCATTAGGTTTCGGACTGTCACTAAAATCTCTTTCTCCAAACGGACTGTTTATTCATTTCACTTCGTCTTTACGCTGACGACATGTTTAACGCCTAACTCATGCTTTAGATCGCCTTAAACAAGTCTTTAAAACAAAGCATAACAGCTAGATTGGTAAAACCACATTTGTTCTAGATCAACTTTGATCTGGGTATGTGGAAATCCACAATACCCCGAGTACGGCCAAAATCTGACAATGAGCTCAACAGAACGAATACCCATTTATAGGTACCACTATGGACTCATTGAAAAGACGGTTTCTCAGCCAATTCGGTAAAGTTTCCGCCGGTGCTGCGCTCATTCCCATTGCCGGAATCAACACCGCAGTCGCGAGCACAGTCATTCGCAATAACAACCAACCTGACCGCAAAGGCGAAATAGGTAAACGCTACGCCATGGCGATTGATTTACGTAAGTGCGTTGGCTGCCAGGCGTGCACTGTTGGCTGTAGCGTTGAAAACCAAGCGCCGATTGGCCAGTTCAGAACCACTGTAAAACAGTATGAAGTCTCCCTTGATGATGGTTCGACAGTTCAACAAGACGTGAAATCTTTCATGTTGCCTCGCCTTTGTAATCACTGTGACAACGCACCCTGCATAAAGGTTTGCCCTGTTCAAGCGACCTTCCAACGTGAAGATGGCATCGTGATGGTCGACAACGAACGCTGCGTTGCGTGCGCTTATTGTGTTCAAGCTTGCCCTTACGATGCACGCTTCATTAACAACGACACGCTTACCGCTGACAAATGCACCTTTTGTGCGCACCGCCTTGAAGACGGCTTACTGCCCGCTTGTGTCGAAACCTGTGTTGGAGGTGCGCGTGTCATTGGTGACCTGAAAGATCCAAACAGCGAGATAAACCGCCTGCTCAATGAAAACCAAGACGACATCAAGGTGCTCAAGCCAGAGCAGAATACCAACCCACATGTTTTCTATATCGGCATGAACGAACGTTTCGTTAGCCATATCGAAGGCCAGCCTGCGATTTATGATCCAGCCGCCATCGATAACTCATCCTTTAGCAAACAAGACTCGGCAATCGCAGCACAAGGCAAACAAGGAGAGACCGCATGAATATCACTGAGGTGTTAGTTCCCGCTCAAGAGATCGCTTGGCTACCGTGGGCGGTTCAATATTTCTTCTACATTGGTTCGGCTTACGCGGCCGCTATTCTGTTTTTGATTGCACTGATATTCAAGAACTCAACCAGCCACCAATTTCGTTCTGCTCTTGTACTTGTGATGGCCATCGGCGCAATTGTTGGGCCACTAGCACTAACAGGTGACTTACACCAACCCGGACGTGCGTGGCACTTCTACGCTCACATCACACCTTGGTCATGGATGTCATTAGGCTCTCTGTTTTTACCTCTATTCTCTGGGCTAGCTGTCGCAACCGCATGGGTTTACCTACGCGATGACATCGCACAGCTTAAAGAGAGTGAAAATCCGCTTCTAAAACGCTTGTCTTGGCTAACACTAGGCCAATGGCAAGTATCGACAAAGCTGATGATTGCACTCGCTGCTGCTACCGCTATTTCTGGCTTAAGTATCGCGCTTTACACAGGCGCAGAGATTGCGATTTTGGCGAGCCGCCCGCTTTGGCATCAACCGGCTTCCCCGCTGCTTTGGTTCACAACAGCCTTCTTTGCTGCAACGGGCTTAACGTTGTTGATTTGGGCTCTACTGCCTTCAAGCAAGCCAAGTTTAAAACCAACAGATCTCGCTATAGTGCAAAGAACCATTACGTTAACGGGCGGCCTTGCCATTATTCTTACGTCGATTTGGGCATCTAACCATGGTCACTTCAACCTGTATGAGAACGACGCTTGGGGCATCAATTTAGGCATCATGACTACTAGTATTTTGCTGTGCATGATCTTAGTGCTGCCACTACAACGCCTATCGCAAAGTAAGCTAGGAATTATCTGTGTTGCACTTGCGACCATCATTTCAGCATGGGCGGTACGTTGGGTCACCATGATGGAAGTTCAAACCATTCCACGTTTTGATGTAGGCCCATTCCCTTATGAACTGCCAATGGGTAGCGCAGGTTTACTCGGTATTATTGGTATGTGTGGCCTTTGGTTAGCACTTGCGTTGTTCGCCTCTGAAATCGTGTCTACACGAACTATTGTATCTACACGAACAACTGGCTCTGCGCCAAAGACAACATCAAAGCCTAACCAAAATACACCTTCACCACTTAACCGCTCACATAGCTTGTAGTCTGAGGAATCATCATGGATAACAAACGTCGTCAATTTTTGAAAACAGGCCTTGCTGCCGGTGGTGTTGGAGCTTTTGCTGCAGGTTATGCGACAACCACAAAACACATGGTTCACGGTGCTATCGATGGTACCGCTGGTAAGAAAACCAACCACATCCACCACGGTAATTCGCTAGAGACGGAATACAGTGTCGATGAACAAGGTAAGATCTCGCCGAATCCAAACCAACGCGTTGCACCATCAATGTGTTTTGGTTGCTGGACATTGTGTGGCCTGCGTGTACGTATCGATAATCGCAATGACGAGATCTTGCGTATCTCGGGTAACCCCTACCACCCGCTATCCAGTGATCAGCAAATCCCGTTCAAAACACCCGTAAAAGACGCCTACATTGGCTTGTCTGGTGAATCAGGCATCAATAACCGATCGACAGCCTGCGCCCGTGGTAACGGCATGTTAGAGATTCAAAACAGCCCATACCGAATCACTCAACCGTTAAAACGTGTTGGTAAACGAGGTGAAGGCAAGTGGGAACCGATCAGCTACGAACAACTCATCTCTGAGATCACCGAGGGTGGTGACTTATTCGGTGAAGGTGAAGTTGAGGGCTTGCGATCGATTCGCGATATCGAAACGCCACTTGATCCGAACAACCCTGAATACGGTCCTAAAGCCAATCAGTTACTAGTGACTAATGCCGGTAATGAAGGTCGTGATGACATCTTGAAGCGCTTTGCGTTTAACAGCTACGGAACACGCAACTTTGGTCACCACGGCTCTTACTGTGGTTACGCATTCCGCGCGGGTTCTGGCGCGATCATGAATGACTTAGACAAGTTCTCGCACTTAAAGCCCGACTTCAACAACGCTGAGTTCATTCTTTTCATCGGTATGTCTCCGGCTCAAGCGGGTAACCCGTTTAAGCGTCAAGCACGACAACTGGCTGAAGCTCGTACTAATGGAAAACTGAGCTACACCATTGTGACTCCAAGCCTTCCAGCAGGATCATCGAGCCTTGCGGCGGGCGATCGTAACAACTGGCTACCGATCAAACCGGGCACTGATTCAGCATTAGTATTGGGCATGATCCAATGGATCATCGAAAACCAGCGCTACAATCACGATTTCTTGTCTCGACCAAGCGCACAAGCGATGCAAAAAGCAGGCACCACGCATTGGTGTAATGCTTCACACCTTGTGATCAGTGACGAAACACACCCACAAAATGGACGTATGCTCCGTGCATCGGATATTGGATTGCTAGAAACAGGCGAACCGATGTCTGACGATGACGGATTTATCGCACTAGATGTGACAACGTCACTGCTGTCATCGCATATTCAGGTGAATGAAGCGGCTCTGTTCGTTGATCAATACGTAGAAATCGGTGGTCAAACCGTTCGTGTTAAGTCTTCTCTACAAAGATTGAAGGAAGAAGCCTTCAAATATGACCTTGCTTACTACAGTGAGCAGTGTGAAATTCCACAAGATCAAATTATTGCGCTGGCGAAACGCTTTACCAGCTACGGTACAAAAGCAGTTGTTGATACTCACGGTGGCAACATGCACACCAATGGCTTCTACAACTCGTTCTCTATTCTGATGCTGAACGCGCTGATCGGTAACATCAACGCGAAAGGTGGTGCGATGGCGAAAGCAGGCGGCTACCCAACTTCTGTTGCAGGTCCACGTTACGACTTTACCAAATTCAAAGGCAAGACTAAGCCTCAAGGCGTGTTCTTATCTCGCAGCAAGTTCCCTTACCACAAGACCAGCGAATACAAGCGCCGCGTTGCAGCAGGCGAGTCACCCTACCCAACGCGTGCTCCGTGGTACCCAATCTCTGCGCCGCTTTTAACCGAGCATTTATCAGCTGCGATTGATGGCTACCCTTACCGTGCAAAAGCGTGGATCAACCACATGGCGAACCCACTTTATGGCGTTCCGGGTTTAGACAACTTACTAGGGGAGAAGCTTAAGGATCCAAAACAACTTGGCTTGATCGTCTCTATCGATGCCTTCATCAATGAGACAACAGCATTATCGGATTACCTCGTGCCTGACACGGTTACTTACGAAAGCTGGGGCATGGCAACTCCCTGGCATGGTGTCGCGACCAAAGCGATAACCGCTCGTTGGCCGATTGTTGAGCCTAAAACTTCCCGCACTCAAGACGGACGTGCCATCAACCTAGAGAACTTCTTTATTGATCTGGCAAAAACACTTGGCTTAGGTGGCTTCGGCGACAACGTAATCAAAGACAGACAAGGTAACTGGCACGGTATTCATAGCGCTGAAGATTTCTATCTACGCTCTGCAGCTAACTTGGCATTCGTAAAAGGCGGCGTACCGAATGTAGACGCTGAAGATATCGTTTGGTCTGGTCTAGAGCGCCTAGTCCCTGTGATGAACAAAACGCTTAAACCAGAAGAGATGCTCAAAGTGGCGTATATTTTTGCGCGTGGCGGTCGTTTTGAAGACGCAACTAATGCCTACACCAATGAAACCATGAAGTACAAATGGACCAAACCATTGGCTATTTGGAATGAAAAGCTCGGTACGTCTCGTAATACCATCAGTGGCGAGCAATACATGGGTTGTCCTACATGGTATCCACAAAAGTTAGCAGACGGCACGCCTTTGGCAGAGCAGTTCCCAGTAACAGAGTGGCCATTCACCCTAACCAACTTTAAGTCCAACATTCACAGTGCGGTGTCTAACTTATCACCACGCTTGGAATCCATTAAAGGCGTGAACCCGGTTTACATTCACCCGCAAGACGCCTCTTCTGCTGGCATCAAAACAGGCGATGTATTTGCCATTGAAACACCGAGTTCAACCACACATGCGTTGGCAATGGTGATTGATGGTATAAAACAGGGAACATTAGGCTTTGAACACGGCTTTGGACACAAAGAACTCGGTGAGCGTGCGCACTGGATTGGTGACACACAACAACCAGTGAAAATGAAGTCAAACGATGGCGTTAACATCAATGATATAGGCTTAATTGACCCGACAAGAGAAGGCAAAGGTGTAATGCTGGATTGGGTTGTGGGCGCAGCGGCAAGACAAGCGCTTCCAGCTAAGATCTACAAGGTCTAACTTAAACTCTGTAAGCTTAAGCACTTAATCAAAACACTTCTTTATCTGATTTGCAGATGAGAATACAACAGGGCAACTTCGTCATTCGAGGTTGCTCTGCTTTTTCATCCCCTTAATCTAGAAAAGCACCCTATTTGGATAAAACGCCCAATCTTCATACAGCATCGGGACTAGATAAAGCATCCGGTCTAGATAAAGTAATCAACCCAAAGCCATTAGGTAATCTTCATTTCACCACAACTTTTTTAGCCCGCATCCATAAAGCAGCTATGCTTATACAATCGGTGCCATAAAAGAGCCTTAACAAGCAGTTACACCGAGGCGAACATGGCAGTTCCCTTGCATTTCGTTAACGGCAGTTGGATCAGCCTATCGAAGTTCACATCAATACCATTATGGTGATTTAGGTTATTAATGTGAGACTCACCTCAAGTTCCAAGTGAATTAATGTGGAAATCCACAATAGCGCGAACAACCAATTATGTCGAAAATGCGTGCATTACAACCAATAGCGACGCCTCATGACTAAGCTGACAATTAAAACTCAAACTTTAACGCTTTGCATCGCTGCTCTAGGAAGCCTTTCTTTATCCGCTTTTGCACAAGCAGCGCCTAACCCAATGCCAGAAGCTGCAGAAACCTGTAGCGGCTGCCACCAAGCCGACGGTAAAGGCATGCCCAACATCGCCCCTATGCTTGCAGGGCTGAATGCTGATTACCTCGAACACCAACTAATCCTGTTCTCAAGTGGTGAGCGTCAAAGCGCAATCATGAAGGGAATGGCTGACGGTGTGTCTGACCCTGCCGTTCGTCGTGAAGTCGCAGAATACTTTGCATCACTGCCTTCATACGAATTCACCGATTTAGAACAGCGCGGCTCACAAGCTGATATCGATAACCCTTATCGTAAACTTGTATTCCAAGGCGATTGGGACCGAAACATCCCAGCTTGTGCAACCTGCCACGGACCAAGTGGGATGGGCGTAGACAAATTCCCACGCCTAGCCAGTCAACACGCCGACTACATTCAAACTCAGCTCAACGCTTGGAAAAACGGCACTCGGAAGGGTGATGATTTGAACATGATGGGCAACATCGCGGGCAAGCTAACCGACGATGAAATCAAAAACCTGTCGTACTACTTCGCATCTTTCCGATACTAAAGGGCTCGCATGAAAACACTACTTCTAATTACCGCAACCCTTGCCTCTGGAATCGCTTATGCCGAAGCTGAGTTGCCTGATCGCCAAACCGAATTACCAGCCGTTGAGAAGCCTCAAGATAACAAATATCTGGTGCCACGAGACTTGGTAGATATTCCTGCAGGGGAGTTTGGCGACAAAGTAAAATTGGGTTATTCGCTGTTTGTCGATTCACAACAGATGCGTGGTACGTTCGTAGGCAATGAACAAAACTGTGTCAACTGCCACATGCAAGCGGGCATGAAACCAAATGCCGCACCTCTTTGGGGAGCGTATATGGCTTACCCTGCGTACCGCTCTAAAAATGACAAAGTAAACAGCTACGCAGAACGTACCCAAGGCTGTTTCACTTACTCAATGAATGGTTTACCACCAGCAGTGGGCTCAAAAGAGATGGTCGCGCTAACCGCTTACTCGTACTGGTTGGCAATGGGCGGTATCTTGGATAAGAACGGCATGCAAGACACACCCGTTCCTGAGGTTAGCGATGCAGATTTACAAGTCGGAGGAAAAGCGGAGAGCTTCCCTCTTCCTGAAGAGCTGTTAAGCAAATACCCAATCGATGACCGCAGCAAGCTTGCAGGTCGCGGCTACCCTAAGATTGCTAACCCTGAACAAGAACCGTCGATAGCGCGTGGCGAAAAGGTTTATCAAACCAGCTGCCAAACGTGTCACGGACAGAATGGTGAAGGTATCAAAGGGGACGACGGCCGCTCATACCTACCACCACTTTGGGGCGAAAATTCATTCAACTGGGGCGCAGGTATGCACCGCGTAAACACCGCCGCGTACTTCATCTACGAAAACATGCCGCTTGGAAAAAGCCAACAGCTGTCAATTCAGGATGCGTGGGATGTGGCCGCGTTTGTAAACAGTCATGAACGCCCACAAGACCCTCGATACAAAGGCGATGTTGCCGGCAATGCTAAGCGTTACCACAGCCACCAAGGTTACTATGGCAAAGAAGTCGACGGTCATGTACTGGGTTCAAAAGCCTACCCAAGTGGTAAAGAAGTGATTAATGATCACTAATTCGTTTTAAAGAGCAGTAACCGGTTTTCGTGAGTAGTCATGCCTTTCAGTGAGACCGGATAGTTGCTTACACCAGCTATAGCTAAGCTTTACATTGTAAATTGGTTACAACTGGACGAATAAAAAGGAGCCAAATTGTTTAACGATCTGGCTCCTTTTTTGTGTTTGAACGATTAGAAAAATAACTAACCTTGCTGCATCTTCTCCCAAATCGTCGGAGAGCCAATATAGTCTTGAACCGTAGTGATGAATTCTTTAACCAGCTTGGTTTGCTTACGGTGCGGATAAACGGCATAAATAGCCGTATCAGCAGTAGAGATTGGGTAGTCTGGAAGTAAAGTGACCAAGCCAAGTTCTTTCATTGAGGCATACAAGTTTGATTGGTCAAGGAAGCCATATCCTAAGCCATCTTTTACGCAAGAGACCATGGTGCGAACATCACTCACCTTATAGTTGCCACGAATCGTTAGGCTCTGGAAAGTATTACCTCCCGGCTCTTCACTGATACGCAGATGATCAACCGTCATATCGCCATTGGTATAAATTACAGCAGGTAACGCGAGCAAATCTTGTGGCGTCTTCGGTTCACCATGCTGCTTCACAAAGTCGTTCGAGGCGACCAGCATGAAGTTACTGTCGGCAATCTTCTTCGCAATCAAATTCGATTCAACAAGTTTGCTGAAGCGAAACGCGATATCAAACTGCCCAGCAATGATATTGGCGATCTTGTCGTCCAATGACAGCACAATCTGTACATCCGGGTACTTTCTCATGAACTGAGTGATGATAGGTTGCAGATATTGTTGGCCAAAATAGATGGGAGACGTAATTCGTAGCACGCCTTTAGGTTCAGACTGATAGGAATCAGCAATGCCTTGGATTTGATTGATGGTGTCTTTCAACACGTAGGTTTGCGCGAGAATATCTTCCCCTGCTGACGTCAGCGAGAACGAACGCGTAGAACGGTTGAGAAGCTGAACACCTAGGTCTTGCTCAAGCTTTTTTATTTGTTTAGAGAGTGATGAGTTGTCCATATCATGCAAGGTTGCCGCTTTGGTAAACGACCCTTGTTGAACCACATCTAAGAACAATAACAACTGATTAGTATTGGGCACTGCGCCTCTCCTGAAATAAAACTCGACTAGCGTTCATCTTTAGGGGTATCCATCACAACCATGGTCGTAATGGATTGAACCTGAGCGCATTCCCCAAGCACATCGGCATGAAACTTCTTATAGCCCGGCAAATCTTTGGTTTCTACTCTCAGCAAATATTCATTAGCGCCGGTAATGTTGTGGCATTCCACCACCTCTTTTTCCATGCTGACATGCTGTTCAAATTCTAGCTGAGCCGATTTGCTGTGGCTCGATAAACCAATCGAAACATAAGCAATAAAGCCGACACCCATCAGGCCATTATCCAGAACTGCGCGGTAACCTTGAATGATCCCTTTACGCTCGAGATCCTGTACTCGCCTTAGAGTCGCTGAAGCCGACAAACCAATTCGTTCTGAAAGCTCAATGTTGGAGATTCTGCCGTCCAATTTAAGCTCTTGCAATATCCTTTCGTCAAATCTATCCATAAGTACTTATTATTGTGCATTTAGTGATAATAAGTGAAATAAAAGCACATAATTGCCTCACTTTCCACCTACTATGTTTCTCAACACGTGAAAGTCATGACCGGTCAGTCACTTCGTTCATTTTATTGTAGGAGAACCATTATGCCTTTAGAACAACTTAGCGCACTTGCCTTGTTTGCGTTTGTCTCGACCTTCACGCCGGGTCCAAATAACATCATGCTCATGACATCAGGTGCCAATGTTGGCTTTGCCCGTACTATTCCACACATGCTTGGGATAGCTCTAGGGTTTGCCGCCATGTTGTTGTTGGTTGGCTTCGGCTTAATGGGGATTTTCAACGCTTACCCTGTCTCTCACCAGATATTGAAATATCTAAGCCTGACTTACCTTGTGTACCTAGCAATTAAGATAGCATTGAGCGGCAAAGCCAAAAGCACCGCGGCTTATAAACCAATGACCTTCATTGGCGCGGCAAGTTTTCAGTGGGTAAACCCCAAAGGTTGGTCAATGGCACTGACTGCGATTTCAGTGTACAGCAGCGGCAGTTCATGGTGGGAGCTTGCGATCATCGCGGCGATATTCACGCTAGCCAACTTACCATCCGTGACCTTCTGGACGGCAGCAGGCAAACAGCTACAGCACTGGCTAACAACGCCAGTACGCATCAAAAGCTTTAATTACGGCATGGCGGGCTTACTGTTAGCATCAACGATTCCAATGCTCTAATCGAATAAGTTTCTTATCTTGTGATGGTTAGTACACAAGTGCTAGCCATCATTCTGGTTAAAGATATCCAATAATCTCACTTAACCAACGACCAAATAACGCCTGCCCGCTTGGTGTTAACGTCCACACAAACACCGCTACATTAATTGCCACTGTCAGCCAATAGATAGATCTGAACGGCTGCTTCTGCGTTTTATGGCGCAGCTTATCTTGAGCAATCAAAGCCCCTAACCAACCACCAGCAACAGACAAAATATGGAGAGTTTTCTCAGGCACACGCCAATTGCCATTGATCGCCGCCCTCTTGTCCTTTGCGTACACGAAAAACGTCACCAATCCGATAACCAAATACCACACCAACAGCGCTTTCGAACTTTCTACAAACAACGCGGATACCGCCACGAGAACCAGATAAGTGATAGCGATTTGAATAGATGAAGACAACATCAACTCCTTTTGGGTAACAGCTCACATACTGTAGCAATTACGCCCTGTAGATTTTGATAAGGATGAGCCGTTATTTACCACGATTGGTATAAATAAAACAGCAATTAGGTCAGCCTCCCAATTAAGAGAAACGCCCTTTCATCCCTACATAACATGATGGAAGTTAAAGGAATTATAAATATGTACAACCAAAAGTACGCCATCTACCAAGTTTTTACGCGTTTATTTGGCAATAAAAACACCCAGCATGTGCCATGGGGCAAAATCGAGCAAAATAGCGTCGGCAAGTTCAATGACTTTACCGACAAAGCGCTATCGGAAATCCGCAAACTCGGCATTACGCATATTTGGTATACCGGAGTGCCACATCACGCCGTCATCAATGATTACAAACACATCGGTATCTCAGACGATCACCCGAGCGTAGTAAAGGGACGCGCAGGCTCTCCTTATGCAGTCAAAGACTATTACTCAGTGAACCCAGACCTCGCTGAGAACCCTGAGCGCCGTGTAGAAGAATTTGAGGCCTTGATAAAAAGAAGCCACGACAATGGCTTAAAAGTGATCATCGATATCGTACCGAATCACGTTGCACGTCATTATCAAGGCTTAAATAACCCAGAGGGAGTCAGTGACTTTGGCGCTCACGATGACACAACACTCGAATATCACCGAGATAACAACTTCTATTACATTCCCAACAGCGCCTTTGAACTGCCAGATATAGCTCCTGCCTTTACCCCGCTTGGTAGTGAACAGCACCCTAACCTACGCTCTCCGTTTATCGAAACGCCCGCCAAATGGACGGGTAACGGCTCTCGCTTAGCCAAGCCCAATTTCGATGATTGGTATGAAACGGTGAAAATCAATTACGGCGTGCGCCCTGACGGCTCAAAAGATTTCCCTGAACTGCCAAGTGACTATGCTCAAAGAAATTACATGGATCATTTCCGCTTTTGGGAATCTGTTGATGTGCCTAGCTCTTGGGTTAAATTCCGAGACATAGCCTTGTTTTGGTTAGAAAAAGGCGTTGATGGATTTCGCTACGACATGGCAGAGATGGTACCCGTCGAATTCTGGAGTTACCTCAACTCATCGATAAAGATGGAAAACCAAGATGCCTTTTTAATGGCAGAGGTTTATCAGCCGGACTTGTACCGCGACTATATTCACCTAGGAAAAATGGACTACCTGTACGATAAAGTTGACCTTTATGACGGTCTAAAAGACATAATGCAAGGCAAGGCTTCAACGGCAATCATCCCCGATATCCAACATCAGATGATGGATATTGAACATCACATGCTGCATTTCTTGGATAACCATGATGAGCAACGCATCGCTTCCCCAGAGTTTGTTGGCAATCCACATATCGCAAAGCCTGCAATGCTCGTCAGCGCATTATTAAGCAGTTCACCGACCATGATCTATTTTGGACAAGAAGTTGGCGAACCGGGGGCGGAAAATGCAGGCTTTGGACAACCCTCACGTACCTCTATATTCGATTACATCGGAGTCCCACAGCACCAAAAATGGATGAACCATGGTGCGTTCGATGGCGGATTATTAAACAACAACGAAAAACAGTTGCGATGCTTCTATCAGAAGGTCATGAACTTTTCGCTTAAGCACTCTTCAATGACTGGTGAATATCGAGACTTACATCAAAGCAATAATCTGAGTGATTCGGTCTACGCATTCCTGCGCTATGACAACCAAGAGCTCACCATTGTTGCCGCAAATTTCAGCCAGGACGCCACTGAGAGTATTCACTTAAAGATTCCAGGCGATGTTGTCCAAAAGCTCAAAATAGCGGATGGCAATTACTTGCTAGATGAACATATTGAAGGCGTTCAACGGCAAACATTAGATATAGTGGGTGGTGTGGGTCATTTTCTCATTGAATTAAAACCACTAAGCTCTTTGACGTGGGTACTATTTTTAAACTAACGATATATCATTCAATACTAGATATTAATTGATAATAAACACAGTGGACAGGATACTTAATTTACCAATAAAAATAACATCGACTCAATTTGATATCTTCCTCACATAAATAAGGATGAGTTCTCATCCTTATTATCTACTCCTACTCTCTACGCCTTATGTTTTTGATAATAATTAAATGAGTTATTGGTCCAACTAATTTAACATTAATGGAATACAAAACGTGACATTGGCACTAGGTTTCTTATATTTACGTATTAAAAATAACTTTACATATAATCATCACAAATAGTTGACCTACGTTAAGGCTAGGATATTCATCTTCATAAAAAATGAAATATGGATATCAAAACGTGAACGTAATAAATCTCAATAATAAAACAACTCGACAAAGTACCCTTAATATTGCAAATAAGAGAAACTTCAAACGTTCTACTTTAGCCAAAGCTATTTTACCTCTGATCACAGCAACATTAATTGTAGGCTGCGGTAGTGACAATAACAGCGACTCAGATTCAAACGGTAGTGACAGTGGTTTATATAAAGCAGGCGAAAACGAAGTCGTTGTTTACTACAAACGCGATGTTGCGGCTGCAAGCACTTCTGGTTCGACTTACGATGGCTGGGGGCTACACCTTTGGAACGGCGAAGGCTGTACCAGCACCGACTTAATCGCGATGGGTCTTAGCGAAAGTGGTACCAGCTGGGATGCACCTTACGAATTTAATGGTATCAGTGATACCTATGGCGCTTATTACGTTTTAAAAGTCGACCCTGATGCCTCTGACCCTTACAAGTGTATGAACTTCATCCTGCACAATGACGATGAAAAAGCATTCGGTAGTGCGAATTCGAAAGTCGAACTGACTAAGCTTGGCGACTCACAAGGTGTATTCGGTTTCCATGGCAGCAGCGAGTTGTACTACGACCCAATCTCAGAAAGACCAGTCAATATTGATGGCCAAAAAGCACATTGGTTAGATGCAACCACCATCGGCTGGGAAGCGGCTAGTAATGCCGATTCTGTAAAACTCTTCTATGCATTAGATAACAGCATCACCATGAACGAAGACAAAGAAATTGTCGGCGGAACTGCAATTGAACTAAGTAAAGACGGGGAGCTATCTTCTGAATTGAAAGAACGTTTCCGTCATCTATCAAGCCTACCAGCTTTATCAATCGATGTTGACGGCAGCACACTTCGCACTATTTTAAAATCTCAGATAATTCTTGTTGCCTACAATGCCAATGGCGATGTTATCTCTTCAACTGAGGTTCAAAAACCTGGTGTGCTTGATGCGGTATTTGCTAGTGAAGATGCTGGTAATGCGATGAGTGAAGAACTAGGTGCGATTGTTGAAGGCAGTGCGGCTACCTTTAAGCTTTGGGCACCAACAGCGCAAGATGTTGAACTCGTCCTATACAGCGAAGATCTTCAAAGCTCGCAAGTCATTCCAATGACGGAAAGCACTGAAACCGGTATTTGGGCAACTGGCGCTGTGTCTAATGCAGTCAACAGTTACTATCGTTACCAAGTGAAGGTTTACCACCCAACCACAGGCAATATCGAAACCCGTCTTGTGACAGACCCTTATTCTCTGAGCTTGTCGAAAAACTCTGTATACTCTCAAGTCATCGATCTTGATGATTCAGCATTAATGCCTGAAGGATGGGTTGGATATAAACGACCAACGATAAAGAAAGACGAAGACCACGTACTCTACGAATCACACCTTCGTGACTTTAGCTTCAGCGATAAGCTAGGCACAAAGAGCCTAAACGGCAAGTACCTAGCTCTCACAGAAACAGATCGTGAGTCGGTAAAACACCTGCAAGCTTTAAAAGATGCGGGCTTAACTACGCTGCATATCTTACCTGCATTTGACATCGCGACCGTTGATGAAGATGAAGCGAGCCGTGTCGATATTACCGACACCGTTGGCAAACTGTGTGATGTAAAACCAGCCGCCGCTTTGTGTGGAAACGAAGATGAAAACAAAACCATTGAAGCTGTATTAGACGGTTATGACCCTTCAACGGGTGACGCCCAAGCATTAATGAATGACTTACGTATGCTTGATAGCTTCAACTGGGGCTACGACCCATTCCACTATACGGTTCCAGAGGGAAGTTACGCGACAGACCCTAATGGATCGAAGCGTATTCTAGAGTTCCGTCAAATGGTGAAAGCGACACACGACATGGATCTTAAGCTGATCATGGACGTGGTATACAACCATACCAATGCGTCTGGTGTGAACGATAAGTCGGTTCTAGATAAGATTGTCCCTGGGTATTATCACCGCCTCAACGTGAACACGGGTGGCGTCGAAAACTCGACCTGTTGTGACAACACTGCGACTGAAAACCTAATGATGGGTAAATTAATGGTCGATTCACTTAAGGTATGGGCTGACGACTATAAAGTGGATGGTTTCCGTTTTGACTTAATGGGCCACCAGCCGAAAGACGTAATGGTAGAAGCTCTTGCGGAAGTACGTAAAATCGACGAAAACACACTGTTCTACGGTGAGGGTTGGGACTTTGGCGAAGTAGCAAACAACGCACGCTTCGACCAAGCTAACCAAATCAATATGGCAGGCACAGAAATCGGTACCTTCTCAGACCGTTTACGTGATGCAGTACGCGGCGGTAGCCCATTTGATGGCGGCGTCGATTCAGAAGGCAACCACTCACTTCGATTCAATCAAGGCTTTGGTAACGCCGCGATTGCCAATGAAGAAACCAAAGATGATCAAGACTCAGTAAACGGCCGTTTGCACAACCAAGATCTTGTCCGCTTAGGCATGGCAGGTAACCTAGCAGAATACGTATTGTTGGATTACAACGGTGATACCAAACTGGGTAAAAACGTTGACTACAACGGTGCGCCCGCTGGCTACACCAAGATGCCTTCAGAGAACATCTCTTACGTTTCCAAACACGATAACCAAACGCTTTGGGATAACAACGCTTATAAGATCGCCACTGGGACTAGCTCTGCAGAGCGCGCTCGTATGCAGTCTGTATCGCTATCTACCGTGATGTTAGGCCAAGGTATACCATTCATCCATATGGGTTCTGAACTATTGCGTTCTAAGTCTATGCAGCGCGACTCTTACGACTCTGGCGACTGGTACAACCGCGTAATGTTCGATGGTACGGGCAACAACTGGAATGTTGGCCTACCACGTGAAGACAAAGATGGTGCCAACTGGGATCTGATCAAAACTATCATTGCTGACAGTACGGCTAAACCAGACGCAGACGATATTGAGCTGACTAAACAGCAATTCCTCGAGTTATTAAAAATCCGTAGCTCAAGTGAACTGTTCCGCTTAGACACTGCAGAAGAAGTCATGAAGCGTGTCGACTTCCGTAATGTTGGCGAAGATCAAGTCGAAGGACTGATCGTGATGTCTATCGATGATGGTGTTTCAGCCGGTGCTAACCTAGATCCTGCCAACGATGCGATTGTTGCTGTTGTAAACTCAACCAATAAATCTCAATCGTTCAAAATCACAGGAGCAACCGGCTTTGCACTCCACACCGTTCAACAAAATTCTGAAGATGACATTGTAAAAGGCGCAACCTTCGCCGCTGAAACCTTCACAGTACCGGCATTAACCACCGCTGTATTTGTACAAGCTCAAGACGGTGCGCAAGGTGCAGGTTTGCCAGTTGATAACTCAGACAAGGATGTATCTAGCATCCCACCATACGGCCAAACGACTGTGTATGTTCGAGGCGAAATGAATGGCTGGACACCTGTTGATGATTGGGCAATGAGCTTTATTAGCAACGGTGTTTACTCTGTTACAAAGACTTTGGAAGTAAAAGAGTATGGCTTCAAGTTTAGCGGCGCGACTTGGGAACAGCTTGACCTTGGTTGTAATTCAGTTGAACTTGCCGATGGCTCTATCAATCTTGGTACTGATGGTAACTGCCAATTGAGCGTAACTGAAGCTGGCAGCTATACATTCACTCTGAATGCGATTCATGAGTTGGATGACAATGTGGAGAAAGCCGTAGTTTCAGTAACCAAGAATTAAGCCTTAAACCTTAAACCTTAAACCTTATGATTCTAATAAACAGATAATAAAACCAGCGCAAGCTAGCCTTTGGGAGACGTCAGTCTCCCTTTTTTTGTGCTCAATAAACTCCAACCCAAATGCACCACACCATTACCTTTGCCTCCCATCGATTAATGCTCTTCACTAAAACGATGTACAAACTGTATTAGTTCTTAGTTCTTAGTTCTTAGTTCTTAGTTCTTAGTTCTTAGTTCTTAGTTCTTAGTTCTTAGTTCTTAGTTCTTAGTTCTTAGTAGAAAGGATGACGACTTCGTGTGAACTGTTAGTTTAATCGAGGGTAAATATCATAAATCCAATTTAGGGTCAGTAAATGGAGTGGCTACTAGTATAGAATTCGCATGCAGTATTAAGTTTTTCGAGAAGAGTAAAAGAGGTGAGAGTGTTTTTATTAAACACCTAGTTAATCAAAGCTATAAATAGCCGATATCTTCCACTTACATTGGCTATCTATAATTATGCATAGGTCAGTGGTTATTTCATAATTAGGTATTGATTGAATATAAACATTTCACTTCTATTTATCACAAGCAATAAAAAAGGCCCCAACTGGGAGCCCTTCTTTTCATATCATTCAGTTTTTACAACCGTTTGATTACTTTTTATTGACGGCTTTTACAAAAACTTCTTGCGCACCTTCAATACCTAATGCTTTTGCTTCATCTAATAAGCTCAAAGCTTTAGGAATATTGTCTTCACTTACTGCTGTTTGAATTGCATTATGGTAGTAAGTTTGCGTCTCTGGTTGAATCGTATCGATCTTAGTCGCAGCGGCTGGTTTAGCGTTAGACTCACTGCTTGATGAACCAAACGAGAAGAAGCTCGCTCTATCGATAGTCACTTCTATTTTACCGACATTACCGTTTGGAATTGGAATATCTTTCACTTCTGGTAAATAGTTACCACGACCTTCAGCATCTAAACGAGCAGGATGGATCACATCTGTAAAACCACCAATCTCTTGCTGGTCAGTGTAAACCACTAAGAAAACCGAATCTTCTGTACGTGGTGGGAAGAACTCTTTTTCAGCAACAAGTCTATTGCCCAAGTGCATTCTAGGCTTCTTATATTCAAAGTCGCTTTGGCCGTAGCTTTCTAACTCTTTACCGTTTTTGTCGTAGATTACTGCACGTGGGACAAATGCTGTATCTCCAATCAAACTAGAAATTGTTAATGAATACTCGCCGCGATTCGCTGGAAGCTCAACTGCAACCACAGGGCTATTAATCGATTGGTAGTTCAGGTACTGGCTTTCTGGCGTAACATCAAAAATTACAGAACTCGGTAATTTCATTGCTGCAAACTGAAGTCCAGCAATAGAATTTACTTGTTCAGCCTGCGCCACTTGCACTTGCTCGACTACTTGTGCAGATTGACAACCGGCCAACGCAACACAGCCGCTCAACATTAGAGCTTTAAAATACATAACCCTTCCTTTTTGTTATTTTTTTAAGAAATTTACTAACTTTAATTACCACAAAGAGAACTATTCACCTAGGGAACGATCAATTTATTTGTACATTCCTTAAAAAAATAGCCGACGCGAGCCGGCTATGAATTAGGACAGTTTAGGATTTGTTAAGCTAGGTGTTTACCACCAAGCTTCTACTTGGATACCAGCTACGTATTCAGTATCTTCATTTGTACCAAATGCGTTGTCATTTTCAGTATCTAGGATGTAAGAACCGTAAACACGGATTTCAGGACGAGCCCAGAAGCTGTCACCCATAGCCCAAGCTTGAGCTACTGTGAATTTAGCGTTACCAAAGTCTTCTACACCAGTACCAGCGCTGTTGATTTTCTCACCAGCGTTGTAACCAGCTTCAAATACTGTACGCATTGTGTCGTTCCACTTGTACATTGGACGAGCCACTACAGAGTACTGATCGATGTCTTGCTTAGAAGCACCAATTTCAGAACCAGCTAGGTAAGCAAGTTGGTGACCCATTTCCCATGATTCGCCTAGGTTCATAACACCCCAGTTGATCAAGCGGTAACCCGTTGCATCATTTTGGTCGCCTGAACGGTCGTAGTATGCGCCAGCACCCCAGAAGTTAGCAGCTTGAACACCGTAGCCGTTTGTACCGTACTGTAATACAGTTTGGTTAAAGCCATTATCCATACCTTGGTGGATAATACCTGTAACTAGTAGACCGTCATCACCTTTAACTGATTGACCATCAGTTGAAGTAGCGAAGTTGTACGCCATCGCAACTTCTAGAGAAGCGTCAGACCAAAGGCCAATGTTAGCTAAACGAACATCAGCAATGTAGCCAGTTACATCTTCAGATTCTTTACCAACTACACCCCATGTAGGAGCGTCACCTGGATTCGTACCTGCAACCCAACCGTACTTGTCCGTATCAGATGTTTGAGAACCATTATCTTGAATCAATGCAACAGATAGTTTCTGGTCGCCAATTGATAGGTTCTCAACACCGCCACCAGTACCAGAAGTGTTCAAGAAGTAGAAGTCAGTAATGTGGATGTCTTTACGTTGGTAGTATGTTTTACCAGCCCAAATAGTCGCTTCTTTATCAGAAGTAATCAGACCTTTCGCTTTAACAGCAAATTGTGCAACGTTGAAGTCAGCATCTTCCCAACCATTTTCACCTGGAGCACCAGATGCAATCATCGATTCAATACGCCAAGTTTGCTCACCTGTTTTTAGCTCTTCAGCAAAACCAAACTCAGAGTAGTTGTCATTTTCGTTACCTAGACGACCAATACCGTTTTTATTAACAGATACGTCACCAGAACCACTTGCACTGATACCAGTACCAGCACGCATGTAGCCATTAAAATCTACAGCGAACGCAGAGCCAGCAGCTAATGTAGTTGCCACTGCAGCAGCAATCAAACTTACTTTTTTCATTCTTAACTCCATTAAGGACGATTTATTTTAGGTTTTTATATTTTTGCTCTCTTGCGGCAACCAAAGGCAGTAATGGTAGTCGTAAGATAGAGAGGTTTAGGGTTTCCCCTGATTCGTTTCAACGGGGTCAATATTAAGAGGGGATGACAAGTTTGACTTCCTCCACCCTAAACTTAATTAAGGGGGACGAGAGGGGAGTAGAAAATATACAGAACGGTGTTTTAAAGAGGTAGGTCACTTAATCTAGGAGGAGTAGGCAGCACTCAGATCTAATTATTCAGCATAAGTGAGATCTAGTTCAAATATATAATTTGAACTTCATCGATGAATTATTTTTTTTACCGTAATTATTCTGTGAAGTTGCTTGACCTTACTGTGACAAAGCTTTTTACTTATAGTTCACTGATGTCGATAAACGAACAAGAAATCAAGCAATGACTAGAACGCTCGCTCGCCCTTATCCGCTAGGCGCAACGCTAGGTAACACTGGCTGTAACTTCTCTATTTATTCTCCTGACTGTAAATCCTTATCTCTCGCTCTTTTTGATGAGAACGATGAATTCACCACCTATACGTTAGAAGATGAATACGCAGATATCAGATATGTGTTCATAGAAGGTATTAAAGCGGGGCAAAAATACGGTTTCATCACGGAAACGGATGATGGCTCTATTCTACTTTCAGATCCATATGCCAAAGCAATCAGCGAACCGCTTGATTACGTCACGCCTTATACCAATGAAAAAAGCTTTGCGATGGCGAAATGTGTTGTTGTGGATGACACCTTCGATTGGCAAGATTTAGAAAAGCCGCGCATTGGCCGTGAAGATACTGTTCTTTTTGAAACCCATGTAAAAGGCCTATCTCAACTTCATCCAGAAATCGCGACCAACACTAAAGGTCGTTATTTGGGATTAGTTAGCCCTGAAATGCTTACTTTCTACAAACAGCAAAACATCAACTCTCTTCAACTGTTGCCCATTGCTGCGTGTATGCATGAACCACACCTACTAGACATGGGTAAAGTGAACTACTGGGGTTACAACCCATACTTGTTCATGGTACCTGATCCACGCTATGCAGAAAAAGATGCCGTTACCGAGCTCAAAACTGCGATTCGTGAACTGCACCGCAATGGCATAGAGGTCATTCTAGACGTCGTTTATAACCACACAGCAGAAGGCGGTGAAGGCGGTACAACCTTCAACCTAAAAGCACTCGATAGCCGTTACTATATTAAACATGGTTGTCATTACGCCAACTTCACAGGTTGTGGCAATACTGTCGACTTAACACACCAACCAGCCTTGAACTTAGTCATGGATACGCTCCGTTACTGGGTAAGTGAATTCCAAGTCGACGGCTTTCGTTTTGATTTGGCTGCAACATTGGGGCGCGAAGGTGACAATTACAACCCTGAGGCTGCATTCTTCAAAGCCGTTGCTCAAGATCCAGTGCTCAAAGAGACCAAGTTAATTGCAGAACCGTGGGATATAGGCCCTAACGGTTACCAGGTGGGTAACTTCCCACTGGGTTGGAATGAATGTAATGACAAACTACGCGATATCACACGTAGCTTCTGGCGCGGTGATCAAGGCTATCTAAAAGAGTTTGCGACTCGTTTGATGGGCTCTCGCGATATCTACAGTGCAGCTCACTGGCCATACAAACTTACCGTGAACTACATTACTTACCATGATGGCTTCACCATGCAAGATCTTGTGTCTTACAAGAATAAGCACAATGAAGAGAATGGCGAAAACAACCGAGATGGGCACGGTGATAATCGCTCAGATAACTACGGTGTTGAGGGAGAAACCGAAAACCTGCTAGTCGTTGCTACTCGTGAAAAGCAGAAGCGTAACTTTATGGCAAGCCTGCTGTTTGCGTTTGGTATCCCACATATTCTGACAGCCGATGTTTTGTCTCATACTCAAAAGGGTAACAACAACGCCTACTGTCAAGACGGTGTAACCAGCTGGATTAACTGGGAAGATTCAGAGCGTAAGACTTATTTCAAGACTTGGTTGTCTGAAATGATCTCCGCACGTCAGCAATACATGGTGCCTTTTATTAAGGCGTTCAGTGGAGAAAAGCGCAACTCTAATCGCATCTTCTGGAGCCGTGTCGATGGCACACTCATGGAACATGATGATTGGAACCGTTTAAGCTCTGTTGCGCTGCACTTGGGTATTGGTAAAGATGGTGATGAATTGATTTACCTGATAAACCAAACCAACGCGCCAGCTCGCTTCTCATTACCGACTGATCGTGACCAAAACTGGGTAACTATCTGTGATACCAACCTGCGAAATGTAAAACCAGGTCATGCTGAAGGGGAGATGTTGTTATCGCCGACTTCAATGGCAATTTTGCATTATGCGCCAGAAAAGGCTAAGTCAGCCTAATAAAACACCAAAATCAATAAGAGCCAGTTATATTTATAGCTGGCTTTTTTGTTAGCTGAATATCACAGAAATCATTCTTTTATATGGATTCATTTGCATTGATGTGATGGATGAAACTGTTTAGTATTGCCGTACTATAAAAATGAATCTATAACGTCTTGGATATCATGGCTTTACCTAAAATACTTATTCGGCTTTTCAAACCATACATACTCTTATTAACCGGAGGAATGCTCTATCTAGCAGTAGCCCAATTAGAGAAAGTAGAAACAACAGCAACCCACCAATCATCATCAAATATTCGAATTGCTAGCTCAACAATTCGTTCAAACATCGAAGCCGTGTTCGGCAAGCTTTACTTCCTAGAGACCAGCTTGGGCTCACCCAAGAATTCCAGTTTTGATGACAAAAAATTTCGTGAACTCAGCGATAACATCCTAAAAAGAACACCGAAATTCTCTGATATCATCCGATACCAGCCTCAATCTCATAACTATATTTCCACCCGAGGCCTTCCCCTTTCGAACGAACAAATCGCCTCAATACAGTGGCACTCAATAGACAACGTCGTTGAGGATTTCTACATATCTTCCGTTTATCAAAAACCTGATGGGCGTTGGGTGTTTGCGGTTAAACACACAGCAGAAAGATTGAATGAAGAAATATGGATTGAGTTTGACCTATTGCATACCACGCAAGGCCTAAGAGATCTTAAAACACTCAACAATGGTTACGTTTTTGTTGTCGATCGAGCAACTGAAAGGTTGGTCTTCCACCCTGACCCAAAACGTATTGGCTCCAAATCCATTAGTTATCATGCAGGTATCAGCAAGCAACTCTCAGAAGGTGAAACTGGCGGCCTGCACGAATACTATTATCAAGATAACTTTAAGATATCGGTTTTCGACGCTGACAACAGTTTAAACTGGGTTTTCATCGCTGGGACTGATCGCCACGATATATTAACCAGTTCACATCAATTCACGTTAACGGGCGTGGTGCTGGGCTCATTGCTTCTATTGTGGATTGGGGCAAACTATCTGGCTTACCGCTTAAACGTGTTGTTATCACGACTAAATAAAGTCGATGACCTCGCCAGCTTTAAGCGAGAGTTAAAATCAATATTGGATAGCTTTACGTATCATAAAGGCATTCAGTTTTGCCTCTATCAACCAGAAAGCCATTCGTTTAGTACCATTGATTATCACGGGAACAAATCAACGGTACATTGTGATAAAGCCCTTGCGGAGCGCTTTCCACCCGATACCATGGTTTATCGAAACGGGAAATACGCCGATCCGTTGGCATGCAAACTAAAAATCCATCAACGTCATTACTGCATACCATTGCACTCTCGCAAACAGTTAATTGCGATTCTCTATGTGAATGCGAGTTTGCCGATCAGCCAGAGCATTCTGCGCATGATCAGAGATTACACCGAAGTCTCTTTATCTAACTTGCTGCTTCATCGCCAATTGAGCAGCAAAGACCTGATGACGCAGCTAGATAACAAAAGCTGTTTCAATATCGCTCTGGAAAACTACGCAAGTGAACCAGAGACCTATGTTGCTTTGCTTGATATCGATAACTTTGACCACGTAAACCGCGCCTACGGTGAAGCGATTGGCGATAAGATGATAAAACTCACCGCAGAAACCATACGTTCCCACTTCCCTAAACCGAAAGGTCTGTGTCTTGCTCGAATTGGTGGGAAAGAGTTCGCAATCTTATTCAAAGCGAATGATGCTAAGGATGCCAAATTCCAGTTGGATCAATGTCGAGTGAGGATTGCAGAGAAGACGATTATTACGCCAAACATCACGCTATCGTTAAGTGTCAGTGTCGGGTTCTCACAATTAGAAGGCGAAAGAGATTCAGCGTTAGCTCTGGCGGAACAGGCCAAACTTATCGCCCAACAGCTCGGAAGGAATAGAGTGGAAGGTCATATAAGAGCAGTCGCGAAAGCATCTTAAATAGCCTTTGAGTCACGCCTTTTCTTAAGCAACGAATTCTCAAGCACCTAGGGGTTAATTTCTAGGTGCTTTTGTTTTTATAGAAAGTCATTACAATGCGCCTTCACCACAAAAACATCCCATTTATAACGACACCAACTTTATGAAGCTAAGTAACCGACTGCAAACACTCCATTCTCTTGTCAGCAATGATTACCAACACATTTGGGATTGTTGCTGTGATCATGGCTTCTTGGGTGTTCAACTGTTGTCGGATCACAAAGCACCTCAGATTCACTTTGTCGATATTGTCCCTTCGTTGATGAACGAACTTGAACGCAAGCTAACCCGTTACTTTCCTCAAGATAACAACGTTGAGCAACATGAGCAGAGTCAGTGGAAAGTCTATTGCTTAGATGTCGCAGCCATCCCACTGGATAAGCACGCGGGCCGACATCTCGTTATTATTGCGGGTGTAGGAGGCGACCTAACTCAAAAGTTAGTCGATGATATTCATCGTCAACATCCAGACAAAGCGATCGATTTCTTACTGTGCCCAGTACATCAACAGTTCGAACTGAGAAGCCATTTAAAATCACTCAAATTTGGCCTTATCAATGAAGTGTTGATTGAAGAGAACCGTCGTTACTACGAGATTCTATTGGTTAGAAACAATCGACATGGAAACGAAACAAACTCGTTACTGACTGAGGTTTCAAATGTTGGCGATAAGATCTGGACTCCTAGCGGTGAACAACAAAAGCAAGTATCACTGCAATACAAAGCTAAAACATTGCAGCACTACTTGCGCATTCATCAAGGACAAGAGAAGCAAGGTAAGGCTAGCGAAGTAAAGCACATCATTGATGCTTACCAAGCAATTTAGCACTCAATGATTCTTCATCTAACTTTGCCTGTAAAGCGACCAGATTATAGTGAGCACTAACTTCACGATTTAAAATCACAAAGAATATTCAATAAAAAAGCCGCTAGTTCATTGAACTAACGGCTTTTTTGATGCTATCGATTTGGTTTGATGTTACCGCTCTTGTGTTTTATGAACCGCATCAGGATTATCAATCGTTTCAACCTCATAGAGCGTATCAACCCCATATACCGTATCAAGATAGTCGTCTTTCTCTTTCCAGGTGTTATTCAGCCAACTGTGGAAACGACGCTTAAACGCTTTGTCTTCAAAGTAGTTACCGTTGACATTTTCGTCCATCGGATGCAATTTAATACGCACGACCACCTTCTTCATTTTACCTTTTAGCATGTCTTCAAACGGAGAGCTTTTGTTTTCAGGGTAAGCCAAAGTGACATCCACGATACCATCCAAGATTGGGCCCATTGCCGATAAGGCAAACGCCACACCGCCAGTTTTCGGCTTCAGTAGGTGTCGATATGGTGTTTTCGCTGTCGCCAGTTTGTCGAGGTTTGCACGCGTTCCTTCGACAAAATTCACCAGTGTTGTCGGTGCTAGTTTGAATTTAGTACACGCTTTGTTGATTGCATCAAAGTCATCATTGCGACGCTCAGGGTTACGAATCAAAAACTCACGTGAGTGACGTCTCATGAAAGGCATATCCAAGCCCCAACATGCCAGGCCGACAAAAGGAACGTACAGCAATTCATGCTTGAGGAAAAACTTGGTCATTGGCATCTTGTCTTTCAAGACTGACGACAAAATCACAATATCCGCCCAGCTCAGGTGGTTAGACATCATCAAGTACCACTGCTTGGTCGAGATGTCCTCCCCTCCTTCGACTTGCCATTCGATATCATTATTAACATTCAGCATCCAAAGATTGAGCGAAGCCCAACACCAAAATGTGAAGTTAGCGAGACGAGTACATGACTTCTGCACAACAGAGATTGGAAGAATCAGTTTGATGAGGCCAAAGAAGCTTACGGTAAACGCAGTCATTGCAGTATTAATGGTCACGAACAACACATTCAAGGCCATACGAAGATTATCAAGCATAAAACACGGCTATATTGAGATCGAAAGCCGCCATTATACTCATCTGTAAATTATTCTCTTCAGTTATTAGTGGCATTGTTCAATGGGTCAAACCACTCATTGAGATTGATGAACCGGCGACGGTGTCGCCTGAGCGGCCTACGGCCGAAAACAAAGAGACTCAACCTACTAGGACGCTTTGCATGAATCGTTTATCCTATAGGTCATGCATCCAAATAAGCCCATCAAACAGCTCTTCAATTCCAACGATAATTGGCTGAACTTCCTCAATAAACATGGGAAAACTCTCCGACAAGTCGTCATTGAAAACGTCACTAAAATGCTCGCTTGCAGTACGGCTGCTTTTGGCTCTAAAGAGTATCGATGCAGTCATGCTGATTGCACCCATCACAAATACATTCACCAGACATGTGAATCTCGCTTTTGCAGCAGTTGTGGCATAAAAGCCACAGAGCGGTGGATACGAAAGCAACAACATGTCTTTCCTGAGTGTGAGTATCAACACGTAACGTTGACGCTTCCTCACACGCTGTGGCCAATCTTTCGGGATAATCGCTTTCTTCTCAATCATCTCTTTAGCTGTGCAGCCAAAATATTCTTAGGATGGGCAAAGCAACTCGATATCGATATTGGCGTGTTCTGTGCACTTCATACCTACGGCAGAAAGCTGAATTGGAATGTGCACATCCATTTGTCTGTCACACGTGGTGGTTTATGTAAGA